>MEXZ01000026.1:0-1937 GCA_001773855.1 Candidatus Aminicenantes bacterium RBG_13_64_14 | reverse complement strand
GATGCCGGAGACGGCCACGGCCCGGTGGTTCTTGAGCCCCCGGGTCTCCCCGCCGGAAAGGGACCAGCCCATGCCGATGCCGCTGAACTGTGTTTCCGGGAAGAGGTGGCGCATGAGGGCGTCCTCCTGGCCTTTCCGGAGGGCGTTGAGGATCTGGGGGTAGATGTCCCGGATCGAAATCGCCCCGTCGAGGTAGGATTTGTTCAGAGTCGCCGGACTGTTGATGGACACCATCTTGGCGGAGCAGGGCGTGATGTGGATGATGCCGATCTTCTCGGGGGAGAGGTTCAGCGCCTTGGGCAGGATCGTTCGGAGGATCTTGGCCGCGATCTCCCGCGGCGGCTCGATCGGGAGGATCTGGCCGCAGAGAGTGGGATAGCGCCGCTGGATGATCCGGACGACGACCGGGCAGGTGGCGGTGATGAAGGGCCGGGGCCGGGGATGTTCGTTGAGGTACTCCTCGACGGCGGCGCAGTTGAGCTCGCAGATCGAGCTGAGGTCGTAAACCTCGTTGAAGCCGACCCGGCGCAGGGCGGACAGGATCTCGGTGGGCAGGTTGGCTGCACCGAACTGCCCGTAAAGCACGGTCGACGGTATGGCCACCTTGTATTCGAAGTGGTCGAGGGCCGCGAACGACGTCGTGTGGGAATGGATGGCGTCGTAAGGGCAGACACGCAGGCACTCGCCGCAGTCGATGCACAGATCGTCGATGATCTGCGCCTTGCTGTCCCTGACCCGGATGGCCTTGGTCGGGCAGGCGCCCAGGCAGTGGACGCAGCCGATGCACTTGTCCTTGGTGATGTGGATGGAGTGGAAGTTCTTCTCTTTCATGGCTTGTGTCCGTTCGTCCGGATGATGATCTCCAGGCGAGTCCCCTGGCCCATCTGGGAATCGACGTGGAAGACGTCGGAGTTCCGCTTGATGTTCGGCAGGCCCATGCCCGCGCCGAAGCCGAGTTCCCGCATCTCTCGTGTCGCTGTCGAATACCCTTCGGTCATGGCCAGCTCGATGTCGGCGATGCCCGGGCCCTGGTCGTCAACCGTGATGCGGACCTCTTGCGGGGAGACGGCCAGGTCCATCCGGCCCTGCCAGGCATACATGATGACGTTCATCTCTGCCTCGTAGGCGGCGATGGCCGCCCGACGTACGGTTTTGGCGTCGAAGCCAAGGTCCTTCAGGAGCTCCTTGATACGGCAAGCGACGGTCCCCGCTTTGGCGAAATCGCCGCCCTTGACGGGGAACTCCTGGCGGTAGACGTCCTCAGCGGCCATGGGAACCGTCCTTGAAGAAGACCGCGAGCCGGGAGCACGCTTCGAACATCGGCATTTTCGTGGCGATGAGGGGCAGGTTTTTCGACCGGGCCTGGTCGACGACCTCGGGGCCCGGCCGTTTCCCCTGGACGAAGACGACCGCCGCCAGGTCGGCCACGGAGCAGGTACAGACGACGTGGGGATTCGCCAGGCCCGTCAGGAGGAGGGAGCCGGGTTCGGCGGAGGTCAGGACGTCGCTCATCAGGTCGGAAGCGAAGACCTTCGGACAGGCGACCTCCAGAGGGCTGCCCGGGGTCAACAGTTCACCGTTGAGAAGGGCCAAAACGTCCTTGAGCACGATCATCGGGACCTCCCGCCGCGCCGGAAATCCGAGGATGTCTTCATTATATCCGGAACGGAGGACAAAAAAAAGCCGGATGGGACGGGCTGCATGCCCGTCCCATCCGGTCGGAGATAACTCTGCCGGTCGATGAACCTATTTCGCCTTGAGGATCTTCTGAACTTCTTCCTTGTCGACGTCCGTGATGTACGGAATGCCGCTGATGTCGGCCGCTTCCTTGGTCAGGGAGGCGATGTCGTCGCGGGTGACGTATTCGAGCGAGAACTTGCGCTCGCCGGCCATCATCTGGCGGAGACCCTGGCTCAGCCGTTTGAAATAGGTGTAGA
>MEXZ01000025.1:14668-15447 GCA_001773855.1 Candidatus Aminicenantes bacterium RBG_13_64_14 | reverse complement strand
CGGCATCCAGAGGATCCACCTGCTGAACGACGTCCTCATCCTCGGCGGCAGCGGCGTCGGCGGCGGGAGCCTCGTCTACGCCAACACGCTGTTCGTCCCCCCCGATATCTTTTTCGACGACCCCCAGTGGAAGGGACTGGTCCCGGACTGGAAGATCGCTCTCGCCCCCCACTACGAAACCGCGAAAAGAATGCTCGGAGTCGTGCCCAATCCGAAATTCTGGCCGACCGACCACATGCTGGAGGATTATGCCCGGGAGATCGGCCGGGAAGAGCATTTTAAAGCGACCGATGTCGGGGTGTTCTTCGGAGAGCCGGGTGTCGCCGTTCCCGATCCCTATTTCGGGGGAAGGGGGCCGGAACGGACGGGGTGCACAATGTCCGGGCATTGCATGGTCGGCTGCCGCGACGGCGGCAAGAACTCCCTGGACCGGAACTACCTCTACCTGGCCGAAGGGCTGGGCGTCAAAGTCGTCCCGGAGCACAAGGTTGTCGACGTCGGGCGGGACGGGAACGGCGAGTATGTCGTCACGGCCCTGAAAACCACGGACCACGTTTTCAAGAGGAAGCTCGTGACGAAGGCCAGGGGGATCGTTTTCGCCGCGGGCGTCATCGGCAACCTGGAACTCTTGATGCGGTGCCGGGAGAAGGGTTCCCTGCCCGATCTATCCGATCAGCTGGGACATGTCGTCCGGACGAATAGCGAGGTGCTGGCCGGCGTGACCTCGAGGAAGAACCAGCAGCATTCCCTGGGTATTTCCATCACATCGAGCGTCTTCG
>MEXZ01000025.1:14340-14608 GCA_001773855.1 Candidatus Aminicenantes bacterium RBG_13_64_14 | reverse complement strand
CCCCGTCCGGAACAACGCCCACCAACGGCGGCAAGAGGATCCCGACCTATATCCCGGAAGCCAACCGGGCCGTGCGCGGCATGGCCGAGCGGATGGACGCCATCCCCCAAAACGCACTGACCGAGGTCTTGTTCAACATCCCCATGACGGCCCACATCCTCGGCGGCTGCATCATCGGAAAGGACAAGGGCCACGGGGTGATCGACGAGCGCCACCGGGTGTTCGGCTACGACAATATGTTCGTGACCGACGCCTCGGCGATCCCCGC
>MEXZ01000025.1:14141-14318 GCA_001773855.1 Candidatus Aminicenantes bacterium RBG_13_64_14 | reverse complement strand
CTGACGATCACGGCCATGGCCGAACGGGCCATGAGCTTCGTTCCGCCCAAGGCGAAATAGCCGAAGCCGCTGTCCCTATTTTTCCTTGTAAAGCGCGTAGACGAACGGGTCGGTCGTCGTCTGCCAGGTGGAACTCATCCGATGGCCTCCGTAGTAGCCGCTTAAGGAAGAGTGAGG
>MEXZ01000025.1:6061-14124 GCA_001773855.1 Candidatus Aminicenantes bacterium RBG_13_64_14 | reverse complement strand
ACCCCTCGCTCCGGAACAAAAAGAAGGAGGGTTATGGAAGGGTATCGGGAATGCGTATGCTCATGAAGCTTGTCATTGGCATCTCAACCCGAATTACTGCAAATTTTATGCCAGTTCGGAGCAAGGTTTTTCCCCTGGGAAAGGAAAAAGCGGCGTAAATTTCGTTTACAGAAGTGCGATTTCGCTTTACGGGCCGGGGAGCAGCCGTGGAGAGTCGCTGCGGGTCCTCAGGCTTTGTGGGCGAGGAGTGTCCGCACGCCTTCGACGACCATATCGACTTCTTTCGTCGAAATATAGATCGGCGTGGAGACCCGGACACCGTAGGTTCCCGCGCTGGAGCTGCCCGCCGTCCGGACAACGAGGTTATATTTCTCCCGGAGGTAGTCGACGAGTTTGGCCGGCTCGGCGCCGGTCATGGAGAAAGCGGTCAGCCCGGCACTGAGATAGGGATCGACGGGCGTGTGGAGCTTCACCCCGGGGGTCTTCGCCAACTCCTGCTTCAAGCGGCCGGCCAGAACCTTGATCCGCCGTTCGATCCGTGACTTGCCTATCCTGTTCTGGAAGTTCAGGGCTTCGTCTAGGGCGAACAGCAAGGCGTCCGTCCTCTGCCCCTGGGGGTCGAGCTTCGCGGCCACTTTTGTCGAGTCCCAGCCCGAGCTGACGATGGTCGGCCAGACCTTGTCCAGGACCTCTTTCTTCACATAGAGGAGGCCGACGCCGGTGGGCGCGCCAAGCCACTTATAGGGGCTCGAAGCGAAGAAGTCGATGCCGAGCGCGTTCATGTCGAGGTCCAGCATGCCGATGCCGTGGGCGCTGTCGGCCATGATCAGGAGGCCCTTGTCATGGGCCAGCCGGCTCAGCTCCTTGAGGGGCATGATCAGCCCGGTGATGAAGACCGTGTGGCTGATGCTGATCATGCGGGTCCTGGGGGTGATCGCGGCGGCGAAGGTGCCGACGATCTCGTCGACGCTCTTGGTGGTAACGCCGAGGGCCACTTCCTTGACCTTGACCCCGGCCCGCTTCTCCTTGAGCTTCCAGGGTCCGATATGGCCGGGATGCTCGAAGTTCGAGATGAGGACGTCGTCTCCCTCTTTGAGGTCCAAGCCGTTGATGACCAGGTTGAGCCCTTCGGTCGTATTGCTGGTCAGGGCGACTTCTTCGGGAGAGGCATTGATGAACGCGGCCAGCTTGGCCCGGACGGCCTCCCGGAAGGTCGGCAGGTAGTTATAGCCGTCGTAGGGGTTGGTCATCTGAACGCGGAAATAGCGCGTGAGCGTGTTGAAGACGGGCTTGGGCATGGGGCCGAGGGTGCCGTTGTTCATCATGATGAAGCGGTCCTCGAAATCGTAGAGGCCTCGGATCTCCTCCCAGTAGACGCCGTCGGGCGCCTCGTCCTCGAGGTACTTCTGGTTGAGCGCCGTGACCTTCTGGTAGATCCCCGCATTGAGCCCTTCCAGCGCGGACAGGGAGACGGCCGAACCGGCCAGCAGGCGCTTGGCGAATTCCCTCCGGGAGAGACTTGACGGAACGTTCATGGATGGACCTCCTTCGGATATTCGAGGTCATTGTAGGAATAAGAGGAGGCCCGAGTCAACCCCAGACTCCCCGGCATGAATGCCGGGGCCGGGCTTCCCAGTCAATCGGCCCGAAAGAGGGAAAAGTAATGGCGGTAAGGTTTAGACCGCTTATCCCAGAGGATTCTTGGGCTGAAGGACCCTATCGATCGAGAGATCAAGGACGTTGAGGTCGAGCGGCTTGACGAAAAAATGGCTGATGGCGAGCCGGCTCATGTCCTCGATCTTGACATCGTCCGGATGGGCGGTGATCAGCATGGCTTCCCCTTCGAAGCCCTGCTCCCTGAGCTTCTTGATGAGCTCCATGCCGTTCAGGTAGGGAAGCTTGTAGTCGGCGATGACGAGGTCCGCCCGCGAGTTCTTGAGCTTGCACAGGGCCTCCCGCGAGTCCTTCAGTGAAGAGACCTTGTATTTCTTGCCGAGAAGCAGGCTGAACGTCTTGCGGATGTTTTCGTCGTCGTCGATGATCACGATCTTTTTCGTTGCCATTTGATTCCTCTGTCCGTCAATCTACTCAATTGCACCTTTTGTGCCAATTCCGACCGCCGTTCATCAGGGGAAGAGCGGCCGGGGACCGGCCTCCAGGCGGAGAACGGCCCAAGATTGTTTACAGCGGGAAAGAGAGTTTACACAACCCGGATCAGGACGGCTCCCCCAGGTCGAGGCCGTATTCCCTGATCTTCTTGTCCAGGGTCGGACGGCTGATCTGGAGGATCTGGCTGGCCCGGGTCTTACTCCCCTTGACGGAGCTGAGGACGTACTGGATGTACTTTTTTTCGACCTCTTCGAGAGGGACGAGCTCGTCGGCGAAGGACCGCCTCTCGTCGGGCTCGAGCGGCAGGTTCTCCTTGAGCACGACGTCCCCCTTGGCCAGGATGACGGCTCGAGTCAGGGCGTTCTCGAGCTCGCGGACGTTTCCCCGCCAAGGAATGTCGACGAGGATCTTCATGACTTCGGGCGGGACCTTGTGGACGTTGCGGCGGAGGTCCCGGTTGATCTTTTCGAGGAGATAGGCGACGAGGTCGGGGATGTCCTCCCGCCGTTCCCGGAGCGGCGGCAGGGTGATCTCGACGACCTTGAGCCGGTAGTAGAGGTCCTCGCGGAACTTCCCTTTATCGATCAATCCCTTCAGGTTCTGGTTGGTGGCGGCGATGATGCGGGCTTCGGTTTTAAGGACCTTCTCCCCCCCGACCTTCATGAAATCCCGGGTCTCGATGATCCGGAGGAGCTTGCTCTGGAGATTGGGGGAGACGTCGCCGACCTCGTCCAGGAAGAGCGTACCTTTGCCGGCGATCTCGAACTTGCCCCTGGTCTCGCTGACGGCGTCGGTGAAGGCGCCCTTGACGTGCCCGAAGAGTTCGCTTTCGAGGAGGGTGTCGGAGATCGCGCAGCAATTGATGACGATGAACGGCTCGTCCCGGCAGAGGCTGTTGTAGTGGATGGCCTTGGCCACGAGTTCCTTGCCCGTGCCGCTCTCGCCCTGGACGAGGACGTTGGTCCGCGTGTTGGCGACGGACCCGATGAGCTTGAAGACGCCCCTCATCCCGGCCGAGTGGCCGATGATGTTGTCGATCGTGTAATCCTTCTTCTTCTCCTCGACGAGGTAGCTGACCTTCTCCTCCAAGGCCCGGACCTGGAAGGCCTTGTCGATCGTCAGGTCGAGTTCCGTGGCGTTCAGCGGCTTGACGAGATATTCGAAGGCCCCGAGCTTGATCGCCTCGACCGTCGTCTTCATGTCGTCGAAGGCCGTCATGATCAGGATGATGGCCCGGCGGTTGCGCTCCTTGATCTGGCGCATGACCTCGAGCCCGTCGATGTCGGGGAGGCGGAGGTCGAGGAGGACGACGTCCGGGGAGGATTCCCCGAAGGTCCGGACCCCCCCCTCTCCGGTGTCGGCCGTGGTCACTTCGAAACCTTTTTTCGCGAGCTGGGAGGCCAGGGTTTTCCGGACGAGCGGATCGTCTTCGATGATCAGGATGGATTTCATGACGCCTCCTCCGCCGGGATGAGAATGACGAACGTACTTCCCCCCCCCCGCTTCTTGCCGACGCGGATCGTCCCGTTGTGCTGTTCGACGATCTTCCGGGCGTTGGCCAGGCCGAGCCCGAAGCCGGAGGGCTTGGTCGAGAAGAACGGCTCGAAGATATTCTCCCAGTCCTTTTCCGGGATACCGGGTCCGTTGTCCGAGATCCGTATCCGGGCCTTCCTCTTTCCGCCTTCCACGACCGGCTCACAGACGATGCTGATCTTTCCCCCGGCCTCGAGGGCCTCGTGGGCGTTGCGGAGGACGTTGAGGAAGACCTGGCGCATCTTGTCGCCGTCGACGTGGATCTGGGGCAGCCCCTCGGCGTAGGTCGTCTCCACGACGACCTTCTTCCGGGCCAGCGTCTCCCTGAGCAGCTTGAGCGATTCCTCGACGATCTGTTCGATCGGCCACCGCTCCAGGCTGAGTTCCGGAACGCGCGTGAAATTAAGGAGCTCCTTGATGAAGCGTTCGATCTGGTCGATGCCCTCGAGCGACAGGCCGAGGTGGGCCTTGACGACCTCGGCGAAGCTCTCCTCTTCGGCGACTTTCTGGATGTTGAGTTTCACCGAAGTCAGGGGGTTCCGGATCTCGTGGGCGATCGTCGCCGCCATGCGCCCGATGGAGGCCAGCTTCTCGTGCTGGACGAGCTTCCGGTTGGCATCCTCCATCCGGTCCCGGGCGTGGAGGAGCTGGCCCGTCATTTCGTTGAAGCTCCGGGCCAGGTCGCCGACCTCGTCCCTCGAAGCGATGGCGATGGCCTGGGAGAAATCCCCCTTCGAGATCCTGACGGTCCCCTCGACCAGCTTATAGAGGGGCCGGGTGATCCGCCTGGCCAGGAGCGCCGCCCCGGCGATCCCGAGGAGGAACCCGCCGGCGCCGATAAGCAGGAGGGCCTTCTGGATCTCGCGCAGCTTGGCGTACATGGGCTCGAGGGACATGCCGATCTTGACCGAGGCCCACTTTTCGTCTTCATTATTCTGCGGGAAGACGGCGATTTCGACCTCGCGGACCCTCAGCCCGCGGCCCCGGACTTGGATCACTTTCTCTTCGGAAAACGGGGGGTCGTTGCGGACGACGTCTTCCGGGAGGCGGCTCCCCGGTTCAAGGGCTCCCAACCCGGGGACGAGTTCGCCGGTGACATACGGCCGACCCGTCCGGTCATAGAAAACGATGTAGGGCCTGTCCTCATAGATGTGGTCGTCGACATATCTCTGGATCGCGGCCCTGTCCTGGCGGAAGAGCGACTGGAAGTTGGCGTCCTTCATGCTCTCGGCGAGAAGGAACGCCCGGGCCTCCGCCTCCTCGGAGAGTATGGCGGCCTCGCGGCCTTGGATGACGACGAGGACGGCCCCGAAGAGTAGGCAGACAAGCAGGGTGATCCAGAAGACGAGGCGCGTGGAGATCGATATCTTGAGTTTCACAGGGTTCCGCTCAATCCTCCAGCCAGACGTCCTTGGTGTCGAGGAATATGAACCCCATGGCCGGGAGATGCACACCCCGGACCTGGGGGAGAACGGCGATGCGGACACGTTCCGAGAACAGGGGGATCGCGGGCACTTCCTCGTACAGGATTTTTTCGATCGCCCGGAACAGGCCGACCCGCTTTTCCCAACTCGGCTCGACCTCGGACTGCTCGAGCAAACCGTCGAGCCGCGGGTTGGCGTAGCGCGCGTTGCGCTCGTTGACAATGGACCGGGAATGATAGAGGGGGACGATGATGTTCTCGGGGTCTGGGAAGTCCATGTTGTATTCCAGGAATTTCAAGTACGGTCCGCGGACCTCCAGGATGTCCTCGGGCCTCCTGAGGTATCTCACGTCCAGCTTGATCTCCATCGCCTCCAGCTGGCGCTCGAGCTCCCGGGCGAACCGGGAGGACTCTTCGGTCCGCGGCGAGGCAAAAAGGAGCGTCAGGGTCAGGCTCTTCCGTCCGCCCTCCGGCAGAAGACGGTCGAGGAGGAGTTTGGCCGTATCGGGATCGGTGAACGGGCTGGCCGCCCTCGGAAAGAAGCCCGGCAGCAGGGGCGGAATGTAGTTGTCCAGGACCGAGTGACGGAACGGGAGCGTGTCGTAGGCTTCGGCCAGGCGGGGCTTGTCGAGTCCCAGGGCCAGGGCCCTTCGGACCTCGGCCTGGTTGAGGGGAGGGATATCGCAGCTCAGGGCCAGGAAGAACGACTTCAGGGTATCGTTCTCCAAAACCTGGAAACGCTTGCGGAGGTTCCTCTCCGAGGTCACGGTGACCAAGTGGACGCTCCCCTCGTCGAACTGATCGTCCGTGAAATGGGGGCTGTACTCGATCGTCGAGAGGTAGGGCTTCTTGCCGAAATAGAAAGAGTTGCGCTCGAGCGCGACGCCCAGGATCTCCAGACGCGGACTGCGGATCCACTCGGAGAACTTGAAGGGACCCGTCCCGACCGGCTTGTTGAAGAAGCCCCGTCCTTGGCTCTCGAGCAGGTCCTTCGGCAGGATCTTGCAGTAGAACATCCCCAAAAGATAGAGGCCGGAGAAGTAAGGACGCGTCCAGCGTATTTCGAAGGTCGACTTGTCGATCACCCGGAACCCCGTGACCTCGGACGCTTGGCCCTGCCAGAACTCCTCGGCGCCGACGACCTTTTGGGTGAAGTATTGATAGTAGGTGTTGCCGGGTCTGTTCTTGACCAGCCGCTCGAGGGAGTACTTGACGTCGTCGGCCGTGAGCTCGCGTCCGTTATGGAAGCGGACGCCCGACCGGAGATAAAAGGTGATACGATTCCCTTCGTCCGAAACAGTCCAGTATTCGGCGAGCGAAGGCATGGGGTTGAAATGGGCGTCGAATTTGACCAGCCCGTCGTAGAGCTGTTCACAGATAAAGTAATGGGAAGGGGCGGCCGGGTCGAAGACCTGGTTGAACGGGGTTAAAAATCCCTTGATCCGGAAGGTCCCGTTGTACCTCGGCGCGGGTTCGAGGCTTTTCTGACGGAGCGCGGCGGGAGCCCCGGACACGCTCAGGGCGGCGAGCACGGCGACGAGCGACAGGAAGAGGAGGCCCTCGCGGCGGGTGGTCAGCATGGAGATGCTCTCATGATATCGAAAAACCGGCAAAAATGCACCTGCCGGTACCCGCTCTATTTAAAGCAAGCTTCATGCCAAGAATACGGGGACTGGACCTCGGGGAAAGGTTATCCCCATGGGAAGCAGCCAATAAAAACGTAATATTTCTTTACGTTCTTGCGTGAGGATTTAGCCTTATTTCCCCGCCAGGTCAAGGACCTTCTGGAAGACGCGGAGGAAGTTGCCGCCCCAGATCTTCTCGATCTCGCGATCGGTGTAGCCGCGGCGGATGAGTTCCTCGGTCACGTGGATCATGCCGCTGACGTCGTCGCAGCCGACGATGCCGCCGCCGCCGTCGAAATCGGTGCCGATCCCGACGTAATCCACGCCGACGACCTTCCTGACGTGGTCGATATGGTCGACGAGGTCCTGGACGTTTGCCCGGACCTGCGGGTATTTCTGGTTGACGGCAGCCCGCTCAGCCATCGCTTTCGTCCGGAGGGCTTCGTCCTGGATCTGGCGGATGTTGCCGTACTTGGCTTCGAGCTCTTTGAGAGCCTTCTCGCGCTCGGGGATGACGGGCGGTGTTTTGACGTAGGCGGCCAGGAAGCAGATCTGGATGACGCCGCCGTTCTTGGCCAGGGCCCGGAGCTGGTCGTCCGTCAGGTTCCGGGGATTGTCGCAGACGGCCCGGGCGCTCGAATGGGAGGCGATGATCGGGGCTTTGGCCACGTCCAGGACATCGAAGAACGATCTTTCAGAAGCGTGGGAGATGTCCACGATCATGCCTGCCCGGTTGCATTCGGCCACGACCTCGCGCCCGAACTCGCTCAGGCCCTTGTCCTCCGGGTCGCGGCGGTCAGTCGAGGAATCACAGATGTCGTTGTCCGAGGAATGGCAGAGGGTGATGTAGCGGACGCCCTTCTTGTGGAAGAATTCGACGAGGGAAAGGTCCCGGCCGATGGGATAGCCGTTCTCCATGCCGATAAAGGCCGTGAGTTTGCCCTCTTTCTTGAGTCGCCGGGCGCCCTCGGGGTCGACGGCGAGACCGATCATCGAAGGGTACTCCTCCGTCATCTTGCGGACGGCTTCGACGGCCTGCAGGGCGCGGTCTTTGGCCTTGACATAAGCTTCCGGCGTCAGGGGACCTTGGCCGACGAAGGCGGCGAAGAATTCCGCGTCGAGCCCCCCTTCTTTCATCCGGGGCAGGTCGATCTTGCCGGCGCCGCGCGCGCTCGGGTCGTGGCGGTCGCCGATCTTCCAGTCGGTCCGGAGCAGGCTGAACGCGGTGTCGCTGTGGGTATCGACGGTCAGCATGCGGGCGTGGAGCTCGCGCGCTCTTTCTTCGACGGTCGGCGGCGTTATCGCCACGCGGCAGGAGGCGGCGGCAAGGCTTAAAACGACGAACAGCGCGAATCCGGTTCTACGAATCTTCA
>MEXZ01000025.1:0-6048 GCA_001773855.1 Candidatus Aminicenantes bacterium RBG_13_64_14 | reverse complement strand
CTCCGCCTTCCCCCTTCCAACGGTCGCTTCGCTCCCTGCCTCCCCTCCTCGAACGCTGCGGCGTTCTGCGGCCCGGGAGAAATATCTCCCGGGGCCCTCTTCCGGCTCAGGCAGCTTCAAGGCATTATCTGAGGGAGCATAAGCGGTGATTTAGTCGGTCAGAAGACGGACGAGGATGATCCCCGAGGCCGAACTAATCATGCCTGAGAGCTATGACGGGCGGTGGTTCGCCCGATGGGCGAGTCCGACTTTTTCGAGGAGCTCAGCGGCCCGGCGCTTCCTTTCCTTTTTATCAACGTTCGAGAAAACGAGGGGAAGCTCGACGTTCTCGAGGGCCGTCCGCGAAGCGATGAGGTTGAAGGACTGGAAGATCATGCCGGCCTGGTGTCTCCGGTAGCGGGCCAGGGCTTCCCTGTCCATGGCCGAGACGACGGCCCCGGCGACCTCGATCGTCCCTGAGCTTGGGGTGTCCAGCCCGCCGAGCAGATTGAGGAGGGTCGACTTGCCCGAACCTGAAGCTCCCGTCACGGCGACAAATCGGCCTTCGTCGACGGAGAGGGAGACGTCGTCCAGAGCCGCGACCCTGACATGGCCGATGAGGTAGGTCTTGGCGAGGGAGCGTGTCCGGATGATCGGGGGAGCGTTCATCGAAGGCCCGGCGGGCGACGCGACAGGACGTAGTGATTGGAGGGAACACGGCCGTCCGCTTTCCGGAAGTCGATGACCCGGTAGCCACGGGCGAAAAGACCCTGGAAGACGTCGCGCGCGGCCAGCCGCCAATCGACGGGGATCCGGCGCACGTCCGCATCGGCCACGTCGGTTTCCTGGAGCATCCGGTAAAAATCCAGGGGGATCCTGACGAGCAGAACCTCTCCCCCGACGTTTCCATCGGTCCGCTCCACGACCTCGAGCTCGAGCTCGGAGCTCTTCCCCGTCACCCGCCGGACGCCGGCCCGGATGGGTTGGGGCGCCGCCAGCGCCGCGTCGAGGTCATAGGCCGGCTCTTCCATTTCCGCCTTCCTTTCGAGGTCCCATGACATCAGGAAGCGGTCGGTGGGGACGTCCAACCGGTTGAGGAGGCCGCCGTATTCACCATAGGTCGCCACCCGGTATTCGAGGACGTGCATGCCGAAATGGCGGACGTTGCGGTGGGCGTTGACCCCGGTCAGCGGGTCGTAGGTGCAGATCATGGTTGAGACGCCCAGGATGCCGAGGACCATCTCCCTCTGGAACTCTTTGAGCTGGAGGCCCAGCCTGTAGCTCTGGTAGGCCTTCCGGACCCCGGCGAACTGGGAGTAGAAACGCAGGTTCGAGCGGTCGCGGAAGCCGACCTCCTTGTCGCGGACGCCGACAAAGCCGTAGCAGAAGCCGACGAGGTCCTTCCCGTCGGCCGCGAAGCCTCCGCCGGGGGCTTCGACGAAAGCGCCGATAAAGAGGCTCCCCCCCTCGTGGAAGACATTTTCGCACATCATGTTCCGCGAGCCGGAAAGGCGATCGTCGGGAAAATCCCAGATTGCGTTGCGCAGGTCCTCGTACATCCTGTAATCTTCGGATTCGTGGGAGGTCTCGACGCGCAGGAGGAATCGTCTGTCCCGGACGGCGACGATTTTTTCCAGGTCTTTCATCGTTCTGCCGCCCTATTCTAACCGAAGGCCGGGGCGCTTTCAACGACCCAGCGCCTCGATTTTTGACAGGATGCCTATGGCATGCTATACATGAGGGAGTCGAGCGGCGCGTTCACGGAACCATCAGGAATATGACGGAAACGAAGAGGAACCTCAAGGTCTCCTGTCTCATCAACCCCCGGGCGGCGAATTCCAGGTGGATGAGGCGGAAGTTCCTCCGCGCCTACCTGAAAAAGAAGCTCCCCGGCGAGATCTACGACGGGCTCGACGACATGCAGACGACCATGGACCGGACCGTCGCCGCGTGCAAGGATTCTGGGACTATCGTGGCCATGGGCGGGGACGGGACGATCGCCGACACGCTCCAGGGGATCTTCGTGGCCGGCAAGCAGGGCGACGTCCTCTTCGGAGTCATCCCGTTCGGCAGCGGCAACGCTTTCCGGAAGGCCTTCGCCATCCCCAAGAATCCGCTCCGGGCGATCGACTATCTGGTCGAAGGCGTCCCCCGGCCTATCGACCTCATGGAGGTCGAGGGCCGCATCGCCGCGTTCGCCAGCGTCGGGGCAACGGCCCGGGTGACCGGAGAAAAGCTCCGCGGCACCGTCATGGGCGTCTGGGGACACATTCTCGCCGCCCGGCAGCTCTTCGGGACATCGCGCGACGGGAAAACGCTCGAGCTTTACGAGGGGTTCGATAAATCGGGCCCATTCGAGGCGAAGACGATCACCTCGAACTTCCTCGACTGCATCGTCACCAAGACGAACTATTTCGGCTACAGCTGGAAGATCGCCCCCCGCGCCGTCGTGGACGACGGCTATCTGGACATCTCCCTATTCGAGATGGGGCCGGTCAAGTACGCCTTCCTCTTCCCCTTGATCTATTTCGGCCTCTACCAGAGGCGGATGCGGCACTTCAAGGCCAAGCGCGTCGTCATCAGCGGCCACAACCTGCCCCTCCAGTTCAACGGCGAGTTCCTCGGCGACCGGGACCGCCTCGAATTCCGGGTCCTGCCGCGGGCGATCCGGATGGTCTGCCCGCCGACCCGCCGGGCCGGAAAGAGGTTCCAGAAGGCTTCTCCCTAGCGGCCGGAGACACCCGACCAGCGATGTGGGACGCCGCCCGTTTTGGCAGCGTCTGGCCGAATCCCATCGCTGTGCTATAATCGAAGCGCAACGACACTCCCGAGGAGGCCCCATGAAAAGGATTCCCGTACTGCTGTCAGTCGTCCTGGCCGCTCTGGCCGCATGCTCCCCCCAGATCCATATCGACCTGCTGGGGCAGGAGAAGCTCGAGGAGATCGCCCTCGTCCCGAGCCCGGCCAAGGAAAAGATCCTGATGATCGACGTCGACGGGATGATCTCGTCGGCGCTCGACACGGGGCTTTTCTCCCGGGAAAAGAACGCCGTCTCCCGCGTCTTCGAGCGTCTCGAAACGGCCGCCCGGGACCCCTGGGTCAAGGCGATCATCCTCAGGATCGATACGCCCGGCGGAGAAGTGACGGCGAGCGACATCATCTACCACGAGATCCTCCGCTTCAAGGAGCGGACCGGCCGGCCCGTCCTCGGCCTGATGATGAGCGTCGCCGCGTCGGGCGGCTACTACATCGCCTCGGCCTGCGACGTCATCATGGCCCATCCGTCGACCCTGACCGGGAGCATCGGCGTCATCTCCATCTTCCCCAACGTCGAGTCGCTGATGGCCAAGGTCGGGGTCAAGGTCAACGTCATCAAGTCCGGCCCGGCCAAGGACTCCGGCTCGCCGTTCCGGGACATGACGGAGGAAGAGAAGAAGGTCTTTCAGGGAGTCATTGACGAATATTATGAGGGCTTTCTGGCCGTCGTGGCCCGGAACCGGAAAGACAAGATCCCGGCCGAGAAACTACGGACGATCGCCGACGGCCGTATCTATACCGCGCCGCAAGCCCTGAAGTTCGGGCTCATCGACGCCATCGGCTATTTCGACGACGCCTTTGCCAAGGCCCTCTCTCTCGTCCCGCTCAAAAGCGCCAAGCTTGTTTCCTACACCTATTATCCCAAGATGAAGACGAACGTCTACGCCAGCCGTCTCGGCGATTTCTCGCCCCTCGACGCGAAGGTCCTGGAATCGATGCTGGCGGTCCTCAAGACCGGCTTCTATTATCTCTGGCTGCCCCAGACCCCATGACGGCCCGGCCCCATGCCCGTGCGGTCATGGGGTTTTGGACCGGATGACGATCTCGAACTGCGGCGGCCGGAGGATGTGGGCCTTGACCGTGCAGTGATCGACGGCCTTGACCAGGGCGAACTTGTATTTCTCGGGAAAATCCGCCGGCAGGTCGACAGCGATAGTCACCTTGTCGATCATCTTGGAGACCTCTCCCCTTTCCGTGCTCATGGTCACGGCCAGGCCATCGACGGAGATCTTGCGCTCGCGGCAGAAGGCCAGGGCGTAGAATCCGGCGCAGCCGGCCAGGGAAACGAGGAAATAGTCGAAAGGCGAGAGGGCCGTCCCGCCGCCGCCCTCGCGGACGGGCTGGTCGGTCTTGACGACGAATCCCTTGTATTCGACGTCGACCTTGAGCCCGTCACTGAATTTCACGATCAACTCTTTCGCGCTCATGGGTTTTCCTTTCCTCTCCTTGCTCGCGGCCTTGTTTTCCGCGGACCTTCGAGGGCCTTGCGGAACATAGCCAGGATGATGTCCCGGTCCTTGGCCGTCAGGGTCATGCGGAAAAAGATATCCTGGACCTTTTCGGTGATGAAGGTCCGGTTGGTATCGTGCATGAATCCGAAGCTGTCGAGCATCTCCCGGAAGCGTCGGCCGGCCTCCGCCTGTTCTGCGTGCGTCAAGGGGAAATCCTTCCTGGCGGCTGGAGCCGGAGCGCCCTCGAAGGCGATGGCATGGAGCGTCAGGGTGACCGCGACGCCGAGGTTGTAGGACGGTTGGCGCGCCGCCTGGGGGATGTGGAAGCGGATATTGGCCAGGCCGATCTCCTCCTGGGTCAAGCCCGTTCTCTCGTTGCCGAAAACGAGGCCGATCCTGGATTCGGCTGGATACTCGTCGAGGCGCCGGACTCCATCCGCGAGGGTTACGAGCGGAAATTCGTGGCGGACCCGGGCCGTCGAGCCGAGAACGATGTGGAGGTCAGAAACGGCTTCCTCGAGCGAGGGGAAGAACCGCGCCCCCTCGATGATGGATTCGGCGTGGATGGCCGTCCGCCAGGCCGGGGCTTCGAGCTTGTCGAGCCCGACGATGCGCAGGTCCGAAAAGCCCGTGTTGGCCATTCCCCGGGCCGCCAAGCCGACGTTCTCCGGGCTGTCCGGCCGGACGAGGACGACGGCGAACCGGGAAAAATCTATCATTTTCATTTGATTATACCGGAGAAGACGGCCGCGCGGAAGGCTTGGCGGCAGGATCCGTTGACTTGCCTGGAAGGACAATGCTATAAACCGGGCCAGGACTGCTTACTTGTCGGAGAGGAGATTATCCATGCCCGAAAAGCACGCCCGGAGCAAGACGGCCCGCCGGAGGACGCGGCCGGCCAAGTCCGGCCTGAAAGGCCTTGAAAAGTTATTCGCGAAGCGCGGATTTTCCGATTACCGTTTCCTCGATCCCGCCGAGATCGTCGTCGCGGAGTGGGTCCGGATGAAATGCCTTTACGGCTGCCGGGAATACGGGAAGAACGCCGCCTGCCCGCCCAACGCGCCCTCCGTCGACGCCTGCGCTCGATTCTTCCGGGAGTATAAGCGGGCCGCCGTTTTCCACTTCGCCAAAGCGGTCGAGCGGCCCGAAGACCGTCATGCCTGGGGCCGGAAGGTCAACCTCGAGCTCCTCAAGCTCGAGGAGGACGTGTTCAAGGCGGGCTTCGTCAAGGCCTTCCTCCTTTTCTTTGACAGCTGCGGCATCTGCCTCGAATGCGCGGCGAGCCGGACGGCCTGCAAGGAGCCCCGGCTCTCGCGACCGACACCCGACGCCTTCGCCATGGATGTCTACAGCACCGTGCGAAAATTGGGCTACCCGATCGCCGTCTTGTCCGACTACAAGCAGGAAATGAACCGCTACGCTTTCCTGCTTATCGATTAGGGCGGGCAAATCCCCTTGACACCCGGGTATGGTTGCCGGGGGTTGTCCGGGGATAGCCCTGAGCCTCGCTTCTCATCCCCGCCTTAAAAAGCGGGACTTAGCTTCGGCGAACGGGTCAGGAGGAACAAACAAGCTTCGCCTTCGTAGGAAATCGCCAAGTCCCAGCCCGCGTTTTTCGCCCGGTCCTGCCAGATGGTCTCGAAGAGACGCCGGTTGTCCTCAGGCGAGATCTGGGGCTTGAGGTGGGCCGCCCGCTCGTAGAGCTGGAACCACCGCGGGGTGACCCGGACGAGCGCTTCCGTATCCGTGAGCTTTTCCAAAGTCACCGGGTTTTCTTTCCGGTGGGCGAATTCCCAGCACA
>MEXZ01000024.1:4571-4702 GCA_001773855.1 Candidatus Aminicenantes bacterium RBG_13_64_14 | reverse complement strand
TTCAAGTCCAAGCCCCTGGCCCCTCACCCTCTCTTCAAGGCCTTTATCGGGGCGAGCTATGCCCGGCGGCGGCGGGAAGGGCGGGCCAGGACGTTGCGGAAAGGGCCGGCCGCGAGTTCGTAAATAGCAGA
>MEXZ01000024.1:4257-4551 GCA_001773855.1 Candidatus Aminicenantes bacterium RBG_13_64_14 | reverse complement strand
GGGCCATCACGAGCGGCCTCGCCTCCACGGGCTGCGACGTCGCGCCGCTCGGCGTCGTTCCGACCCCGCTCCTTTACTTCTCGGTCTTCCACAAGAACATGCCGGCCGGGGTCATGGTCACCGGCTCGCACAATCCGCCCGAGCACAACGGGTTCAAAATGATGTCGGGCCACGATACGCTCTACGGCAAGACGATCCAGGCGCTCTACGAGATCGTCCGCAAGGGCGTCTTCCCGCGCGGCGACGGCCGTGTGACGCCGCTCGACGTTATCCCCGAATACCAGGATTACGTCG
>MEXZ01000024.1:3653-4230 GCA_001773855.1 Candidatus Aminicenantes bacterium RBG_13_64_14 | reverse complement strand
TCAAGGTCGTCGTCGACTCCGGCAACGGCACCGGCGGGATCGTGGCCGTGCCGCTCCTCCGGCGGATGGGCGCCGAGGTCATTGATATCTTCACCGAGCCGGACGGCCGATTCCCCAACCACCACCCGGACCCGACGCTGCCCGAGGCCATGGACAAGCTCATCGCCAAGGTCCGGGAGAGCGGCGCCGAGCTCGGCATCGCCTACGACGGCGACGCCGACCGGATCGGCGTCGTCGACGACGAAGGGCGGATCCTCTGGGGCGACCAGCTCCTCATCGTCTTCGCCCGGGACATCCTGCCGTCGCGCCCCGGCGCGGCCGTGATCTCGGAGGTCAAGGCCTCCAAAGTCCTCTACGACGAGGTCCAGAGGCTCGGCGGGAGGCCGATCATGTGGCGGACGGGCCACTCGCTGATCAAGAAGAAGATCAAGGAGGAGAACGCCCCGCTCGCGGGGGAGATGAGCGGGCACATCTTCTTCAACGACCGCTGGTTCGGATTCGACGACGCGATCTACGCCTCGGCCAGGCTCCTCGAGATCCTGTCGCGCTCGAAGGACAAGCTCTCGGCGATGATGGC
>MEXZ01000024.1:3523-3628 GCA_001773855.1 Candidatus Aminicenantes bacterium RBG_13_64_14 | reverse complement strand
GGGCTCGCCGCGATCCAGCAGGAGGTCCGCGGCCTCCTCCAGCAGGTCATCAACCGGCTCGGGACGGCATGAAGGCGCGGGACGTTCGGGCTGTCATCCTGGCCG
>MEXZ01000024.1:2895-3437 GCA_001773855.1 Candidatus Aminicenantes bacterium RBG_13_64_14 | reverse complement strand
CTCGAAACGGTCCGTCGCGTCCGGACTCTCATCCCGCCGCGGCGGTTTATGCTCGTCGCCGACGCGGCCCAGACGCGGCAGGCACGCAAGCTCCTGCCGCGCCTGCCCAAGGACTGTTTTCTCGTCGAGCCCGCGGCCCGGAACACGGCCCCCGCCCTCATGCTGGCGACGGCCCGGGTCTGGCTGGACGATCCGGAAGCCGTCGTCGCCGTGCTCCCGGCCGACCACCTCATCCGCGACGAGGCCAGGTTCCTGCGGACCCTGCGGGCCGGGATCGAAGCGGCCGCCCGCGAAAACGCCCTCGTCACCTTCGGCATCCCGCCCACCTATCCCGCGACCGGATACGGCTATATCCGGCATGACCGGGAGAAGGGCCGGCGGATCGGCGGCGCCGTCTTTTATCCGGTCCGGGCCTTCAAGGAGAAGCCGAACCTGGCCCAGGCCGACGAATACCTGGCCTCGGGCGATTACGCCTGGAACTCCGGCATGTTCGTGTGGCGGGCCGGGGTCTTCGCGGAGAAGCTCGCGGCCGTGTCTCCCGA
>MEXZ01000024.1:2243-2858 GCA_001773855.1 Candidatus Aminicenantes bacterium RBG_13_64_14 | reverse complement strand
CGGTCGGGCGGCGGGCCGAAGCTCCGAAAGGCGTTCGCGGCCGCCCCGGCCCTTTCGATCGACTACGCCCTCATGGAGAAGGCCGAAGGCGTCCTCGTCGCGGACGGGGACTTCGGCTGGTCGGACGTCGGCGCCTGGTCGACCCTTCTCGAGATCTGGCCCCGGGACCGGAAGGGCAACGCCGCCCGCGGCGAGACCCTCGCGCTCGACGCCAAGGGCTGCCTCGTGTGGAACCCCGGACGGCTGACGGCCCTCATCGGGGTCCGTGATCTCGTCGTCGTCGAGGCGGGAGACGCCCTGCTCGTCTGCGACGCGGCCCTCGACCAGAAGGTCAAGGATATCGTCGAAGCGCTGAAAAAGTCGAAAAGGCTCAGAAAATACGTGTAAAATCATGAACCCTAGGAGGTGTCGGAGATGAAAAAGCGGATCCTGGTCCTGGCCCTGGCGGCGGCCGTCCTGGCCGCGTTCGCCCTGGCCGGCGATGTCACCCTGGACGTCAAGGAGCATGTCCTCGCGAACGGCATGAAGATCCTGATGATCCCCAAGCCGGGCGTGCCCCGCGTCGTCTGCCATATCTATTTCCAGGTCGGTTCGATCAATGAGCGGCCCGGCATC
>MEXZ01000024.1:1921-2091 GCA_001773855.1 Candidatus Aminicenantes bacterium RBG_13_64_14 | reverse complement strand
CTCATGGAATCCGACCGGATGATGAATGCCCGCTTCCGCGAGTTCTACTCCGAGAAGGACGTCATCATGGAGGAGCGCCGGCTGAGCGAGAACCAGCCGGGCTACTTCTTCGGCGAGCAGGTCGACGCCGCGTTCTTCGCGGCCTCCCCGTATCATTGGGACGTCATCGG
>MEXZ01000024.1:1587-1678 GCA_001773855.1 Candidatus Aminicenantes bacterium RBG_13_64_14 | reverse complement strand
CCTGAGGATGATGTTCCACATCCCGCCGGACGGCCACGCCGATACGGCCGCCCTGGGCATCCTGGCCGGCACCCTGGGTTCGGGAGGCGGA
>MEXZ01000024.1:1471-1556 GCA_001773855.1 Candidatus Aminicenantes bacterium RBG_13_64_14 | reverse complement strand
GAACCGGCCGTCTTTACAAGACCCTCGTCCGCGACAAGCAGATCGCCGTCAACGCTTCGGCCTCGAGCCGGCCCCAATGGTATGT
>MEXZ01000024.1:365-1386 GCA_001773855.1 Candidatus Aminicenantes bacterium RBG_13_64_14 | reverse complement strand
CGACATCAAACGGGTCGCCGCCACGTACTTCGTCAAGGACAACAGCCTGACGGCCATCTACACCCGGAAGTCGGGCCGGTAGGGAGGACGACATGAAAAAGACGATCATCGCCGTTTTATTGCTCGCGTTCGTCTGCGCCGGCCTCGGCCTCGGCCAGGCCAAGCACCCTTCCGAGCTCAAGTATCCGGTCCTCAAATATGATCCGCCGGACCCGAAGGCCTTCCGGACCGCCTATGCCGGCGGGCTCCGCGCTTACGTTCAAGAGGACCGCAGCCTGCCTCTCTTCAACATCACGGCCCTGGTCAACTGCGGGGACCTCTACGTCCCCAAGGACAAGGCCGGGCTGGGCACCGTGCTCGGCGACCAGCTGATCAAGGGCGGGACCAAGACCCGCGAAGGATCGACCATCGAGGACCGGATCGATTTCCTCGGCGGCTCGCTCAGCTTCAACGTCGGCGAGAGGACCTCGACCCTGAGCCTCTCCGTCCTGACCAAGGACCTCGACGAGGGCCTGGCCCTCTTCTTCGACGTCCTCATGAACCCGGCCTTCCGCGAGGAGCCGCTGAAGCTGGCCAAAGCCCGCTTCGTCGAGCAGCTCCGCCAGGCCAACGACAATCCGGGCGGCGTCCTCAGCCGCGAGTACGAGAAGCTCCTTTATGGGGATAACGCCCTGACCCGGCGGGCGACCAAGGCGACCTATGACAGCGTCACGGCCGCGGACCTCGCGGCCTTCCACGCCAAGTTCTTCACGCCCAAGAACGTCATCCTGGCCGTGGCCGGCGACTTCGCGAAGGCCGGCCTCAAGGCCAAGATCGACAAGCTCGCCGCGGGCTGGAAAGGCGGCGCCGCCGCGTTCCCCGCCCTTCCGGCCAGCTTCCCGGCCCCCGAGCCGGGCGTCTACTTCATCCAGAAGGCCATCAACCAGGGCTACATCAGCCTAGGGCATCTCGGCCTCCAGGATACGAACCCCGATTACTATGCCGTCCAGATCATGAATTTCATCCTCGGCGGCGGCAGCTT
>MEXZ01000024.1:0-80 GCA_001773855.1 Candidatus Aminicenantes bacterium RBG_13_64_14 | reverse complement strand
AGAAATGACCGGCAGGCCCATGGATTTCTACAAGACGTTCCGCTCGAGGATCCAGGCCGTCACCAAGGCCCGGGTCCAGG
>MEXZ01000023.1:3671-5648 GCA_001773855.1 Candidatus Aminicenantes bacterium RBG_13_64_14 | reverse complement strand
GTCCCTGAATTTGCCGCGAAGCTGGTTCTCCTGGATCGTGACCTCTTCGACACCGCCCTGCTCGGTCTCGGTCATGAACTGGGAGAAGGTGACGTCTTTCTTGGCCATCGTCGGGGACTGGAGGAGGCTCCAGAGGAGGATGATGAGGATCCCCGCAGAAATCCAAAAGAGGAGATTTTTCATCGGTTTATTCTTAGTCTTAGGCATAACTCTCCGTCCTTTTTAGGAACTATTTTATCACGATTCCCGGCGGAAAAACAGGGGGGGCGGAGGAAAAACAGGGGATATGTACTCTTTGTATGTGTCCCCGCTCTTTTCCTGGCTCACGTGTGTTTCACCCTCCCCTGCGGCCCGTTGACGCCAGGCGGCGCGAGGTGATATATCTTTTTGACATGAAGCGCGAAGTGGGGACACGTACCGGGGGGGCATGTCCCCGGCTGAAAGGGCGCCCATGAACCTCCACCCCGTCGACCTCGTCATCATCGCCGTCTACCTTCTCGGTGTCGCCATGATCGGTGTCGTCGTCCGCAAGCGGGCGACGAAAAAGCTCGACTCCTTCTACCTCGCCGACCGGAACGTGCCCTGGTGGATGCTGGGCCTGTCCGGGTGCTCGAGCTACATCGACATCGGCGGGACGATGTCCATGATCGGGCTCATCTTCTACCTCGGACTCAAGTCGATGTGGGCGACGCATATCTTCTGGGGCTGGTTCATGATCTCGTTCTACATGGCCTTCCAGGCCAAGTACATCAGGCGCTCCGGCGTGATGACCTTCGCCGAGTGGAACGAGACGCGCTTCGGGGCGACGAAGGACGCCGAAGCGGCCCGCCTGGCGTCGTCGATCTTCCTCCTCGTCCTGATGATCTGCAACCTGATGTTCATCAGCGTCGGGGCGGGGAAGTTCGCCGAGGAGTTCCTGCCCCTGCCGCGCTGGGAGGCGACGCTCATCGTGCTCGCCGTCGTCGGCGTCTATGTGACCCTGGGCGGCTTCTTCGGGGTCATCCTGACCGACATCTTCCAGACGCTCCTCATCGGCGCCGGCGCCGTCATCATGGCCGTCATGGTTTTCGCCAAGCCCGCGGCGACGACGTTCATCCACAAGGACCCGGCCTGGCTCTCGCTCGCCCCGACTTGGAAGCTGTGGTCGGGCTTCATGACGGATACGCCGCCGGCCTACCAGCATTTCGGGCTCTTCGGCCCGCTCCTGGCGGCCGGCTTTTTCTGGATGGTCTTCCGGCTCCTCAGCGGGCCGAACGTCTGGGACTTCCAGTTCTTCCTGACGACGCGGACGCCGCGCGACGCCCAGCTCGCGGCCGGGATGTGGACGGTCGGCTACAACCTGCGTTGGGTCCTCGGCTGCGCCTTCATGGTCCTGGGGATCTTCTACCTGGGGTCGCAGGCGGGCTTCGACGCCGAGAAGATCATGCCTCTCGTCCTCCTTAAGATGCCGGTCGGATTGCGGGGGCTGTTCATGGCCGTGCTCCTGGCCGCGCTGATGTCGACGATCAGCGCCATGATCAACGTGACGAGCTCGGTCGTCATCAACGATTTCATCAAGCGCTACTTCGCCAAAAACATGACCCAGAAGAAGCTCGTCCGGCTGGGTCAGGTGGCCTCGGTCGTCGCCGTCCTCGTCGGGTTCGTCTTCTCGCTGTCCTTCACGAACATCGTCACGGCCTGGGAGACCATGGTCTTCGTCGTCGTCACGGTCATCCTGGTGCCGGCGACCCTACGATGGCACTACTGGCGGTTCGGGGCCAGGGCCTTCGTCTGGGGCATGGGCGCC
The DNA here is from genome assembly GCA_001773855.1 of Candidatus Aminicenantes bacterium RBG_13_64_14. Lineage (GTDB taxonomy): Bacteria > Acidobacteriota > Aminicenantia > Aminicenantales > Saccharicenantaceae > RBG-16-66-30. The sequence continues at coordinate 3,862 of MEXZ01000023.1, read as the reverse complement.
TCGGCGGGGCTGATTACGCTGCGGCTCCTTCTGCTCAAAGGCCTTCACGCCTCGGCCAGCCTGGCCATCGACGTGGGATTGAGCCTCGCGGCGACGCTCGCCGCTGCGGTCCTGACCAAGCCCGCGGACATGGAGGTCCTGGTCAAGTTCTACGCCAAGGTCCGGCCGTTCGGGTTCTGGGGGCCGGTGAG
>MEXZ01000023.1:0-3596 GCA_001773855.1 Candidatus Aminicenantes bacterium RBG_13_64_14 | reverse complement strand
CACGGCCGTCTTCCAATTCACCCTGGCCATCCTGCCGTTCTACCTTTTCCTCCGCAACTGGAAACAGCTCGGCCTTTGGGCCAGCGCCACGGCCGGGCTTGCGATCATCCTTTATTTCACCTGGTATAAAAATCTTCCGGCCAAGGATGAGCTGTGAATCCGACGGTCCACCTTATATGCAACGCCCACCTGGACCCGGTTTGGCAATGGCGGTGGGAAGAAGGGGCGTCCGAAGCGCTGGCGACGTTCCGCAACGCCGTCGACATCCTCGACGAGCACCCGGACCTCGTCTTCTGCCACAACGAGGCCATCCTTTACCAGTGGGCCGAGGAGCTCGACCCGGCCCTTTTCGATGCGATCTTCCGCCACGTCCGAGCCGGCCGCTGGGCTGTCGCCGGCGGCTGGTTCATTCAGCCGGACGTCAACCTGCCGGGTACCGAATCGCTCGTCCGGACGATCGCCGAGGGGCGGCGGTTCTTCCTCGACCGTTTCGGCGCTGCGCCCCGCGTCGCCTACAATTTCGACTCCTTCGGTCATAGCGGCGGCCTGCCCCAGATCCTGCGCCGGGCCGGCTACGAGATGTACATCCACATGCGGCCCCAGGCCCACGAACTCTCGCTTCCCGCCGACCTCTACCGCTGGCGCGGCGTCGACGGCACGACGATCCCGGCCTACCGGATCGCCGTCGGGCTCTACCACACCGAGCGGGACAACATAGAGGAAAGGCTGCGCGCCGGCGTCGCGCTCGCCCTGGAGCTCAGACGCGACGTGCCCGTGTTCTGGGGCCTGGGTAACCACGGCGGCGGGGCGACGCGCCGCGACCTCCGCGTGATCGACGCTTTCATCGCCGGCGAAACGCGGATCAGAGTCATCTACAGCACGCCGGACAGGTTTTACGAAGCGGTGAAGGACGCCGCGGCCGGAGCGCCGGTCTTCGACGGCGACCTGCAACGCTCGTTCACCGGCTGCTACACCTCGCTCTCCCGGGTCAAGCGGCGGGCCGTCGCAAGCCTCGGGCGTCTCGTCCAGGCCGAGGCCTTCTCCGCCGCTTCCTGGTGGCTGGCCGGGGTGAATTTCCCCGAGACCGAGCTCGGCGAAGCCTGGAACATGCACAATTTCAACGATTTCCACGACATCCTCACGGGCTCCTGCGTCGAGCCGGCCGAGCGGGACGCTCTCGACCTGTACGGCCGGGCCGAAGACGTGGCGCGGTCGGCCGCGCTCCGGGCCGCGGCGTCGTTGAACCTGGGCAGCGCCGCGAGCCCCGCGCTTCCCGTCACCGTGTTCAGCGCCAACCCGTCTCTCCGCCGCGCCCCCGTCGAGTTCGAATGCATGGCCGACTACCGGCCATTCTGGAAGGGCCAATGGCGCCTGCGTCTCTTCCGGGCCGACGGCCGTGAGGTCGTCTGCCAGGAAGAACAGCCCGAAGCGCTCCTGCCGTTCAACGACTGGCGGCGGCGAGTGAGCTTCATCGACGACCTGCCGGGGGTTGGTGTTTCGCGCTACGTCCTCAAGGCCTTCGAGGTCATACCCGGGAAAGAGCGGGAGAAAGAAAGGGGACAAGAGAGGGGACACGTACCGGAGAGACATGTCCCTCCGGTGCATGTCCCCGGGTCGGCCGCGCTCGTCCATCGCATCGACCGGACGTCTGGGTTGGTCACTTCGCTTAGAGCGGGCCTTGCCGGGGAAGCTCTCGCGGGCACGCTCTTCGAACCGCTCGTCGTCGAGGACACGGCGGACTCGTGGGGTACGGGACGCACCAGTTACCGGAAGATCGCCGGGCGGTTCCGGCCGGCCGGCCGTCCCTCCGTCATCGAGCAGGGCCCCGTCCGGATGGTGACGCGCTCGATTCTCGGCTATCGGAAAAGCCGCATCGTCATGGACGCCGTATCCTATCCGCGCTGGCCTGTCCTCGAATTCCGGCTCCGCGTCGTTTGGAACGAGGAACGGCGGAGGCTGAAGCTGCGCGTGCCGACCGCGCTCGCTTCGGCCGGCCTTCTCTGCGAGGTTCCCGGCGGCGCCATCCGCCGTTCGCCCAACGGGGAGGAGCATGTCCACGGACGCTGGCTCGTCATCGAGGGCAAATCCGGCAATAAGGCAACGGCCGTTGGCGTCGCGTCGAGCGGCCAGCACGGCTTCGATTTCCTCGACGGCGAGCTGCGGCTGTCCGTTCTCCGGAGTTCGGCCTACTGTCACGAACAGGGGTTCGACCTCGATGCCTCGGTCCCTGCCGGGGGGAAACGGACCTCCGGTACGTGTCCCCCGGCCTGGAAGTATGCCGACATCGGCGTCCACGAGTTCCGCCTCCTCGTCACCACCGGCAGTCCCGCCGCGGTCAGGGCCATGATGCCGGGCCTGGCCGACCACCTCGCCGCCCCGCCCGCGGCTTACCCCCATCTGCCATACGACTCCGGGCGGGCTTCCTCAGTCGAGCCGCTGCTCGATGTGCGCCCGGCTTCCATCCGCCTCTTGGCATGCAAGCGCTCGTGGGACGGGGAGGCCCTCATCGTCCGGCTTCAAGAAGCTGTGGGAAGAACGACGAAGGCTCGTCTGGGTGTTACTGCATGTTCCGTGAAGACCGAAAAAGAAGAAAGGGGACACGTGCCTTCGGGACATGTCCCCACTCCGGTCCCCGTTCGGAGCTCCATCCCGGCGCCGGTCTCCTTGCTCATCTGTCAGGACTTTAGGCCCTTTGAGATCAAGACGCTGCGCGTCGAGAGGGACGGAACCTGGCGCCCCGTCCGAATGATCGAAGAGGACAGATAGCGGCTCGGCGCTTACTTGATCGCCACGCCCATCGTGTCCCGGTGCATGTCGATAAGCGTCCTCATGTAGGGACCGATCTCGTCGGGGCTGTTGAAGCCGGCCTTGCGCGCCGCCGCCGCCCTTTGTTCTTTGGTGATCTCATCACCTACGGCCCAATGCTTGATGTCCCGGTAGCACCCGAGCGTGAACAGATCCCAAACGGCGCCCTGATCGCGGACGAAGATCATGTTATAAGGCCGTCCCGTTTCGACCGCGTAGATATTCTCCATCTCGCGCTCCTTGAACAGCTCTTCCTGCTTTCCCGGGAGCGAGACGAAGATCTCGATGTGGTAATAGGCCGTTCCCTCGAACGCTTTTTTAACGAATTCGAGCGGAGGCCCCATGACGAAGACGTCCTCCCGCCAGGACGAGCAGGTGTCGAGTTTTCGCGCGAATTCCTCCTGGGACGAACCGACGGCCTTGTCTCGCCGCGCCGACCTCCCTTTCGAATAGTATTCGGTGTAACTGCCCATGGGCGCGAGAAGCATCAGGTCCCACTGGTCGCCCTGCGTGTGTCGCCACCAGAATGGACGCGCGTCTCCCGAAGCCTCGATGACCGCCATCCGGTCCTTGTAAAGGGCGATCAGGTCCAGGAGCTTTCCCGGCGCCGCCCGCACGAACGTCGTCTTGTACAAGGTGACCGGTTTCGTCGACGGCGGTGGTCCCGTCACCTCCGAAGCAGCCAGGGATAAGAAGACGGGGAGCGTGAAGAACAACAAGACCAACGACGTTTTCCTTGAGCGGTTCCGCATGATTCCTCCTTGATCGAATGGATGACGGTTGTCCGATTT
>MEXZ01000022.1:1007-16661 GCA_001773855.1 Candidatus Aminicenantes bacterium RBG_13_64_14 | reverse complement strand
CTCGATCTCGTTCTTCTTGAGGGCCTCTACGACCGCCTCGAAGCTCTCGGGCGACGTGGTGATCTCGAAGTTGGAGCCGTCGTCCTTGAGATCGTCGGCGCCGGCGGCCCAAACGACGTCCATGAGGATGTCTTCCGAGGCCTTGGCCTTCTCGACGTCGATGTAGCCCATGCGCTTGAACATCCAGGCGACGCAGTTTGATTCGCCGATCCGGCCGCCGTTCTTGGCGAAGATGTGGCGGATCTCGGAGACGGTGCGGTTCTTGTTGTCGGTCACGGCCTGGAGGAAGATGGCGACGCCGCCCGGCCCGTAGCCCTCGTAAGACACTTCCTCGTAGGTCGCTCCCTCGAGCTGGCCCGTTCCCTTCAGGATGGCCCGCTTGATGTTGTCGGCGGGCATGTTCGCGGCCCGGGCGCCGTCGATGGCATTGCGCAGGGCGGGATTTTTGTCGGGCTCGCCGCCGCCGGCCCGGGCGGCCATGCTGATCTCCCGGATAAGCCGGGTGAAGACCTTGCCGCGCTTGGAGTCGGTTGCCGCCTTTTTATGCTTGATAGAAGCCCATTTTGAGTGTCCGGACATGGTCCTCTCCTTATTCTCTAGAGCTTCAAAATAGTAGCACAAACGTGTGACAGGCGCAACCTCTCCGGCTTATTCCTACAAGGTCGGTAGGGATTATGATATCCTGAAGAATCTGCTATAATTCTAGGAACGGAGAGGAGGTTCTCCTGGGACCGCGGGGCGATGATCGAAGCCGGCATGAGGAACTAAACACGTGGCAGATGAATCCCGCCCGGATGATCTGAAGCGGCTCGACTTTCGGGTGACCGGAATGAGCTGCGCGAGCTGCGCGGCCAACGTCGAGCGGGCGCTGAAGCACGTCGACGGTGTCCGCGCGGCCAACGTCAACCTGGCCACGTCCCGGGCGACCGTCATGTTCGATCCCCGGCAGGTAGATGCCGGGCGACTCGTCCAGGCCGTCCGCGACGCCGGCTACGAAGTCCCCGATCCTGCCGGTGGCCCGGAAAGGAGAGGCGGAGAGGCGCTCCGGGCTGACGAGGAATACCGGACGCTCAAGACCTCCGTGATCTGGGGCGGGGCGCTGGCCCTGGTCGTATTCCTGGGCAGTATGCGGCACTGGTTCCCCTGGGTGCCGGGTGTACTCCAGAACTCCTACGTTTTGTGGGCATTGGCCACGCCGGTCCAGTTCGTCCTCGGCCGCCGCTTCTACAAGGGCGCCTGGGGTGCGCTCCGGCACCGCTCGGCCGACATGAACACGCTCGTTGCCGTGGGCACGACGGCCGCCTACGTCTTCAGCGCCGCAACCACGGCCGTTCCGAGCCTTCTGCGCTCGGCCGCGGTCGAACCCCAGGTCTATTTCGACACTTCGGCCGTGATCATCGTCCTCATCCTGTTCGGCCGGATGCTCGAGGCCCGGGCCAAGGGCCGGACCTCGGAAGCCATCCGAAAGCTCATGGGCCTGCGTCCCCGGACGGCGCGCATTCTCGATGCGGCAGGCGAGCGGGAGGTCCCCGTCGAGGAAGTCCGCGTCGGCGACGTCCTCGTCGTCCGCCCCGGGGAGCAGATCCCCGTCGACGGGACGATCCTCGAAGGGCGGTCTTCGATCGACGAGTCCATGATTACGGGAGAGAGCCTGCCGGTCGATAAGGGGCCGGGCGACAGCGTCGTCGGGGCGACGCTCAATAAATGGGGAAGCTTCCGCCTCCGCGCCGCCAAGGTCGGGGAGGATACAGCCCTGGCCAAGATCATCCGGCTGGTCCAGGAGGCCCAGGGCACGAAAGCGCCTATCCAGCGGCTGGCCGACGTCATCGCCGGGTATTTCGTTCCCGTGGTCATCGGGGTCGCTGTCCTGACCTTCGTCGTCTGGTCGATATTCGGCCCGCCGGGGAAGCCCGTTTTCGCCCTGCTCAATTTCGTGGCCGTTCTGATCATCGCCTGTCCATGCGCCCTGGGACTGGCCACACCCACGGCCATCATGGTCGGGACGGGCAAGGGGGCGGAGCGGGGCATCCTGATAAAAAGCGGAGAAAGCCTGGAAACGGTCCACCGCGTGGACACCGTAGTTTTCGATAAGACCGGCACGCTCACCACCGGCCGGCCCGAGACGACCGACATCGTCCCTGCGGCAGGAACGGCTGCCGATCGGCTCCTCTTCCTCGCCGCCTCGGCCGAGATGGGCTCCGAGCATCCTCTCGGCCAGGCCGTGGTCCGCGGGGCCCGTGCCCGCGGCATCGATGTGGAGCACCCCGGCGATTTCCGGGCCCTCGAAGGCCTGGGAGTCGAGGCCGCGGTGAAAGGGACACGGGTGATCGTCGGAAGCCGCAAGCTCGTCGAGGATACTGGGATCGACGCGTCACCGCTTGTCGCGCGTGCCGAGAGCCTGGCCGGGGAAGGTAAAACCACGACCTTCGTCGGCGTCGACGGCAGACTCGCCGGACTCATCGCCCTGGCGGACACTCTCAAGCCGAGCGCCCGCCCGGCCGTCGAGAAGCTCCGGGGGATGGGCCTGGCAGTGATCATGCTGACGGGCGACAATCGGAGGACGGCCGCGGCGGTGGCCGCGGAAGCCGGGATCGACGACGTCATCCCCGAAGTCCTGCCCGGAGACAAGGCCGAAGTCGTCCGGAAGCTTCAGGCCGCGGGGAAGCGTGTGGCCATGGTCGGCGACGGGATCAACGACGCTCCGGCCCTGGCCCAGGCCGACGTCGGCATGGCCCTCGGGACGGGGACGGACGTGGCCATGGCTACGGCCGACATCACGCTGATGTCCGGCGACCTCGCGGCCGTGGTCTCCGCCTTCGAGCTCAGCCGGAGGACCATCCGGACGATCAAGCAGAATCTCTTTTGGGCCTTCGCCTACAACGTCGTCGGCATCCCCGTGGCCGCGGGCGTCCTTTATCCCGTCTTCGGTCTTTTGCTCAACCCCATGATCGCTTCGGCGGCCATGGCCTTGAGCTCCGTGTCGGTGGTGAGCAACTCCCTGAGGCTCAGGCGGGCGAAGATCTAGGGATCATCCGGGCCCGCGGGCTCAGAAGACGAAGCGGACGGCCAGGCCGGCCCGGAAATAGGACGGGTTGACGCTCAGGGTCCCGAGCCCGATCCTCGTCTCGATTTCGTCGATGGGTTTGGTGATGACGTCGTCTTCGACGATGTGCATCTGAAGGTCGCTCTTCGGGGCGCCGTACCAGCGGACGTCGAAGGCCAGGATGACGTGACGGAAGGCCTCGTAGGCCGCCTCGACCCCGGCGTTCAGTCCGTATTTCGTCTGCGGGCCGAAGTTGGCGATCATCTGAAAGGTCCCCCCGGTGAGCTGGTACTGGCCGCCGACGAAGGCGAGGTCGAAGTACGTGTAACCGATGTAACCGGCCTTGCCTTCGAAGTGGAAGGCGCTCGGGCCGGCCGAGACGCTGAGGGAGAGGTTGTCGGCGACACGGAAGCGGGCCAGGGCGTTGAGGCTGAAGACCGTCTCGGTGAGGTTGCCGGCCGAGGCCGGCCAATCGATCTCCCGGGAGTAAGTTTCGGGCTCGAAGGCCTGGAACTGCATTTCGACGTTGTAGGGGGTATTCGATCCGCCCAGGCCCGGACGGTGGTAGTCGGCCAGAACCTGAAGGCCGATGTTCTCCGTGAACAAGACGTTGAAGAATCCGTTCATCCCGTAGGTGGTCTTACCCTTGAACCGGACCGTCTGCCCGGCCGAGCTGGCGATGTAGCGGTCCGGGGGGGTAAGCGTCGGCGTGTACTGGTTGACGTAGCTGGCGTTCATGGTCGGTCCGACAAGGGTCCAGCCGAAGCCGAGCTCGAATCGGATGTCCGCCGCGAGGGGGGCGGCCGCCCCGAGGACGAAAAGAAGAATGAAGGGTCTGAGCTTCCTGTTCATAACCTTGGCGCCTCCTGGCGCGGAGGAGATTAACACGCTCGGGACGGGATGTCAACCCCATGGCGACGCCCAACTCTTTTAAGATCAACCCGTTTCGCGGCGGGGCCCCTAGCCGGAAAAGACCTTGGCGATGCTGTAGAGCTCCGCGTCCACCGTTTTCGGCTCGGCCAGCGCCTCTTGGAGCGGGACAGGGACGATGCGGTTTCCCCTGAGGCCGACCATGTACCCGAATTTCTCTTCCTTGACCAGGTCGATCGCGGCGACGCCGAAGCGGGTGGCCAGGATGCGGTCGAAGGCGGTCGGCGACCCGCCGCGCTGGACATAACCGAGGACCGTGACCCGGGTTTCGATCCCGGTGAGCTTTTCGATTTCTCGGGCGATGATGTTGCCGATCCCCCCCAGCCGGACATGGCCGAAGGCGTCATGCTCGGTCGACTGTACGATCAGGCTGGCGTCCTTGGGCTTGGCCCCCTCGGCCACGACGACGATGCTGAAGAGCTTTCCCCGCTCCCGGCGTTTTCGGATCTGGGCGCAGATCTCGTCCATGTCGAAGGGGAATTCGGGGATGAGGATGATGTCGGCGCCGCCGGCGAGGCCGCCCTCGATGGCGATCCAGCCGGCGTGACGGCCCATGACCTCGACGACCATGACCCGGTGATGGGCCTCGGCCGTCGTGTGGAGCCGGTCGAGCGCCTCGGTGACGATCGAAACGGCCGTGTCGAAACCGAAGGTGTAGTCGGTCCCGGAGAGGTCGTTGTCGATCGTCTTGGGAATGCCCACGCACCTGAGGCCCTTCTCATGGAGCTTGTTAGCGACGCCGAGGGTGTCCTCACCGCCGACGGCGACAACGGCGTCGAGCTCGAACTTCTCGATCTGGGAAAAAATTTTGCCCACTCCGTCCTCGACCTTGAAGGGGTTGGTCCTGGACGTGCCCAGGATGGTTCCACCCCGCGGCAGGATGCCCGAAATGAAGCTCAAGTCGAGGGGGAATATCTTGCCCTCGATGAGTCCCAGCCAGCCGTTCTTGATGCCCAGGATGTCAAAATTGTATTGGACGATGCCCTTCCGAGTCACGGCCCGGATGACGGCATTGAGTCCCGGGCAATCGCCCCCGCCCGTCAGAATTCCGACTCTCATGGTTGTGTCCTCCGATAGACGCTCGCCCTAGCCCCGAAGCCGTCGGGGATTATACCCGGGACCTCCCGTCAATTCAAGAGCATTCGTCCCAATCTCGCAAAGGACTTGGTCATCTCTATTGACCCCACGAGCGCTTTTAATTATGGTATTGACGACGTCATTCGCGGCTGAAAAGGAGGAGAAGATGCCGGCGAAAATCATCAGCGGCAAGGAAGTGTCCTGCCAGATCCGGGAAGAGCTCAAGGTCCGTGCGGCCAGACTCAAGGAAAAAGGGATCGTTCCGGGGCTGGGCGTCGTCCTTGTGGGGGAGGACCCCGCCTCTGTTTCTTACGTGACGGCCAAGGCCAAGGCGGCCGAGGAGATCGGCATCTTCGAAACGACGATCAACATGCCGGCCGCGTCCTCCGAAGAGGACGTCCTGCGGATGGTCGACAGCCTCAACCGGGACGACCGCTACAACGGCGTCCTCGTCCAGCTCCCCCTTCCGAAATACGTCAGCGCCGACAAGGTCATCAACTTCATCTCTCCGGAAAAGGACGTCGACGGGTTCCATCCCGTCAACGTCGGCAAGCTCCTCCGGGGCGAACCGTGCCCCCCGCCGTGCACGCCTTATGGGGTCGTCCAACTGCTCGTCCGTGGCGGTTATAGTCCCGAGGGCAAGCACGTCGTCATCTGCGGCCGGAGCAACATCGTCGGCAAGCCCCTGGCCGCGCTCCTCATCCAGAAGAAAAAGGGGGCCAACGCGACGGTCACGATCTGTCACACAGGTACGCCCGACATCACCCGGTTCACGCTTCAGGCGGATATCCTCGTCGCGGCCATGGGCGTGCCGCGCGTCATCAAGGCGGAGATGGTCCGCGACGGGTGCGTCGTCATCGACGTCGGCGTCAATAGGGTGCCGGACGCCTCGTCGCCCAAGGGCTTCCGCCTCGTCGGAGACTGCGATTTCGAGGCCATCAAGGAAAAAGCCGAAGCCATCACTCCTGTGCCGGGCGGCGTCGGCCCCATGACCGTCACCATGCTCATGATGAATACCATCGAAGCCGCGGAGCGCAAGGCCGGACAGGCGCCTTGAGGATAAGGCGAGGATTTCCGAATACCGGATCACACAACAACGCCGAGAGAGGCGGGGAAGACGAAACGCTCCGAGGACGGACTCAGCGGGCCTTGGTTTTTCCCTGTTTGGACTTTTTTTCGGCCATCCCGACGATGTCCTTCAGGGTGAGGCTGTCGAAATAGCCCTTCAGGATTTCGGTTGCGTTCTTCCAGATTGGGAAGGTCGGGCAGGTCTCGATGAATTCGCAGAAGGACTCGTCCTCGACGCACTCGACGAGGCAGCAGTTCCCCTCGAGGGCGTGGAGGATCTCGCTCAGCCTGATGTCCTCGGGTTTGCGGGCAAGGATGTAGCCCCCGCCGGCGCCGCGAATGCTTTTGACGAGACGGTTGATCTTCAAGGGGATGATGATCTGTTCGAGGTAACGGATCGAGATCCTCTCATCATCCGAGATGTTTTTGAGGATGACGGCCTTATGTCCGTTACCGTTGTCATAGTGCTGGGCCAGATTGAGCATCAGCCTCGTGCCGTAGCGTCCCTTCGTCGATAGTCTGATCATGACGTGCTCCTTGACCGGGATATTATATGGTTTTTCCTCCGATATCAACATGAATTTATAGGAATTATCAATTTGCTCAAATCCAGGACGCCCGCGCCTGCGGCTTGACACCCTCCGCCGGCTGTGAGTATCCTACCCCTTCGACCGACGGGTCGCCCGTTTCTTCACCGTGTCTTCCGGGCGTCGGTCCGTTGAAATGCCGTCGAAAGAAGGATGCCCATGTCCCGCCAAATCCTGCTCGGTGACGAAGCGATCGCCCTGGGGGCCGTCCACGCGGGCCTTTCGGCCGGATACTCCTATCCCGGAACGCCCGCTTCCGAGATCATGGAGTACCTCATCCGCCTGGCCGGCGAGACCAAGGCGTTCACCGCTGTCTGGTCGGTGAACGAGAAGGTCGCCTACGAGGAGGCCCTGGGCGCCTCGTTCGCCGGGAAACGCGCCCTGGTCTCGTTCAAGCACGTCGGGCTCAACGTCGCCGCCGACCCCTTCATGAACTCCGCCGTGACCGGGGCCAACGGCGGCCTCCTCGTCGTCAGTGCCGACGACCCCGGCATGCACAGCTCGCAGAACGAGCAGGACAGCCGGTACTACGTCCAGTTCGCCCAGATCTTCGCCTACGAGCCCTCCGACCACCAGGAGGCCTACGACATGGCCCGGGAGGCGTTCGACGTCTCCGAGCGTTTCGGACTGCCCGTCCTCATGCGCCTGGTCACGCGCCTGGCCCACAGCCGGTCGCCCGTCGAGATCCGCGAGCCCCGCGGCCCGAACGAGCTGAGAACGGGGGCGGCGAAGGACTGGACGCTCCTTCCCGTGAACGCCCGGCGCAGGTTCGCCCTGCTTCTCGACCGTCAGCCGGAGATGGTCCGCTTCTCAGAGGAATCGCCGTTCAACGTCCTGAAGCTCAACGCGAGCGACAGATCTCTAGGCGTCATCGCCTCCGGCGTCGGCTACAACTATTTCCGCGAGGCCATGAAAGGGGAGGCGGCGCTCCCGTCCTTCCTCAAGGTTTCGACCTATCCGCTTCCAGAGGGGCTGATCCGCAAGCTCGTCGGCCACGTCGACGCCGTCCTCGTCGTCGAAGACGGCTATCCCTTCATCGAACGGCAGCTGAAGGGGTTCTTCGGGATCGCCGGCAAGACCGTCCTGGGAAAGCTCAGCGGCGTCTTTCCGGTGACCGGTGAACTCTCCCCCGACAACGTCCGCCGGGCGCTCGGCCGGGACCCTCTTCCGGCCGTCGCGGCGAGCGTGCTCCCGCTCTCCGGCCGTCCGCCTCAGCTCTGCGTCGGATGTTCCCACGCCGACACTTTCAAGGCCCTCAATAAGGCCCTCGAGAACTACTCCGGTTCGAACGTGTTCAGCGACATCGGCTGTTACACCCTGGGCGCCCTGCCTCCCTACAACGCCGTCCAAACAGGCGTCTGCATGGGGGCGAGCGTCAGCATGGCCCGGGGCGCGTCCGACGTCGGCCTCCACCCCGCCGTCTCGGTCATTGGGGACTCGACGTTCGCCCATTCGGGCATCACCCCGCTCCTCGGCGCGGCCCACGCCGATACGAACATGACCGTCATCGTCCTCGACAACGCGACGACGGCCATGACGGGGGGACAGCCGAGCTACGGGACCGGCGAACGCCTTCTCCGCATCATCGAAGGCGTGGGCGTGCCCAAGGAGCATATCCGGACGATCGAGCCGCTGCCGAAGAACCACGAAAAGAACATCCAGGTCATCAAGGAAGAGATCGAGCACCGCGGGCTGTCGGTCATCGTCGCCGTCCGGGAGTGCGTCCAGGAACAGCGGAAGAAAAGGAGCTAGGCCTTGAAGCAGGACATCATTCTCGCGGGGGTCGGCGGCCAAGGCATCCTGTCCATCGCCTACGTCATCGACAACGCAGCCCTCGCCGAAGGGCTCTTTTTCAAGCAGGCCGAGGTCCACGGCATGGCCCGGCGGGGAGGGGCCGTCCAGTCGCATATGCGTCTTTCGAACGATGCGATCTGGAGCGACCTCATCCCCAAGGGCGAGGCCGACATGATCCTGAGCGTCGAGCCGCTCGAAGCCCTGCGCTATTTCGAGTACCTCCGGCCGGGCGGGATCGTCGTGACGAGCTCGACGCCGTACCGGAACATCCCCGACTATCCGGACATCGACCGGGTCCTGGAGGCGGTTCGCAAGGCGCCGAGGTGCGTCGTCGTCGACTCGGAAAAGCTGGCCCGGGAAGCCGGGACGGTTAGGGCCCAGAACATCGTCCTCCTCGGGGCGGCCGCGGCCTCCCTGATCCTGAAGGACGCGAGCCTGCTCCTGACCATCGATGCCCTCTTCCGCGGCCGCGGGGCCACCGTCCTCGAGGCCAACCTCAAGGCCTACGAGCTGGGGAAGAAGGCGGCCCTCGGCGCATGAAAACGGACTGGAAAAGGGTCCATCGGACGCTCGAGGCGGCGGAGCGGGACGGCCGGAATTTCCTGCTTGAACCCGAGGTTTACGAGGTCCTCGAGGAGGCCGGGATCCCCGCGCCCCGCCATGTCTTCGTCCCGGCCGGTCAGGCCGTCGTCCGGAAGGACTTGATCGGCCTCGGGACCGGCGCCGTCGTCCTCAAAGTCGTTTCTCCGCTCATCATCCACAAGTCCGACGTCGGGGGCGTCGCCTTCGTCAAGCCCGACGCCGCGGCGGTGAACAAAGCCTGCGCTTCAATGCTCCGGACCGTGCCCCTCCGCTATGTCGAATGGGAGAAAAGAGGCCGAGGCCACGGCGCCTCGGGAGAGCCGTCGTCCCTGAAAGCCGTCCGCGAATCCATCCGGGGTTTCCTCGTCGCCGAGAAAGTCGCCTTCGACAACGTCGGCTTCGGCTCGGAGATCCTCCTCGGACTGAGGAACTCCCGTGACTTCGGGCCCGTGCTGACGATGGGGAGCGGTGGGCTCGACGTCGAGTACATGAACGAACGTCTCCGCGAGGGGCGGGCCGTGGCCATCGCCTCCGCCCACCTCCTTGCCGGCGGGAAGGTCCAGGGCCTGCTCGAGCCGCTGACCTTTTACGGCAAGCTGGCCTCCGAATTCCGGGGACGGAAAGCGCTAGTCTCCCCCAAGGTCCTGGCCGAAACCTTCCTCCGCTTCCGCGACCTGGCCGCCGCCTTTTCGGCCTTCTCCGCAAACTCTCCGTATGTCCTCGAAGAAGCCGAGGTCAACCCATTCGTCGTCCGCTGCGGCCGGCTCGTCCCCCTGGACGGGGTCTGCCGTTTCTCGCGCGCCAAAGCGGGCATATCCGCCCGGCCTATCGCCGCCATCGGGCCGCTCCTCAGGCCGGCGTCGATCGGCATCATCGGCGTCTCGAAGAAGATGAACATCGGCCACATCATCCTCAACAACACCCTGCAGAACGGTTTTCCGGCGGAGAACGTTGTCGTGATCAAGCCGCGCCTCGAGTCGATCGAAGGCTGCCTCTGCGTCCCGTCGGTCGAGGCCATGCCCCGGACGGTCGACCTCTTTGTCCTGACCCTCGCCGCCGACCAGTGCTACGACGTGATGAAGGACCTCGTCGAACACGAGAAGGCGCGTTCGGTCATCCTCATCGCCGGCGGCATGGGCGAGAAGGCGGGCGGGGCGTCGATCGAGGAAAAGATCCGGGAGCTTCTCCGCGAAGGCCGCCGGAGCGCGAAGACGACGCCCGTCGTCAACGGCGGCAACTGCCTGGGGATCGCCTCCAAACCCGGCCGTTACGACACGACCTTCATCCCTGAACACAAGCTGCCCCGGCCGAAGAGCGCCCGCTCGGACATGGCCGTCATCAGCCAGAGCGGCGCCTTCATGATCTGCCGGATGAGCAAGCTGCCGGAGGTCGAGCCGCTCTACGCCGTCTCCCTCGGGAACCAGCTCGACCTCACCGCCTCGGATTACCTGACGTTCCTCAAGGACGACCTCGACGTCAAGCTGTTCGCCGTCTATATGGAAGGATTCAAGCCGGGCGATGGATTGGCTTTCGCCCGGGCCGTCGGCGAGCTTACGGCTGCGGGCCGGACCGTCCTCGTCTACAAGGCGGGCCGGAGCCCCGAAGGCCGGGCGGCGACGTCGAGTCACACGGCTTCCGTAGCCGGAGACTACGGTGTCTTTCGGGCCGTCCTGGAACAGGCCGGCGCAATCGTCGCCGGGGACATCTTCGAGTTCGAGAGCTTCATGAAGGGGCTGTCATTCCTCGAAGGCCGGAAAGTCCGCGGCCGCCGGGTCGGGCTCATCAGCAACGCCGGATTCGAGTGCGTCGTCCTGGCCGACAACCTCAAGAACGGGGCCGGCCTGGACCTCGTCCCGTTCACACCGGAAACGCAGAAGCGCATCGTGGCCATCCTTCAACCGCTGGGCATCGACCGCCTCCAGGACGTCCAGAATCCCCTCGACGTGACCCCGGTCGCCGACGATGCCGTCTTCGTGGAGTGCGCGCGGGCCATCCTGGAGGACCCGGACGTCGACTGCGCGGTCGTCTCGAACGTGCCCATGACCCCGGCCCAGAACACCCTGCCGCCGGGGGAGGGGCATCGGGAGGATCTCGCCCGGCCGGGAAGCTTCGCCATGCGGTTGATCGATCTTTTCCGATCGACCGATAAGCCGGTCGTCGTCAACATCGACGCCGGAGAGCTCTATACCCCCCTGGCCGGATGTCTCGAACGTGCCGGGATCCCTGTCTTCAGGCGGGCCGACGACGCCGTTCGCTTCCTGCGGACTTACGTCGGGCACCTGTCCCGGGTCACGGAAAAATAGGGCGGTTTCAGCGGTTCCTTTGCTGGAACCTGTGGGGGAACTCCAGCGGATTGTTCGTGGAGATGGGCCCCGTGTGGCAGACCATGCACGACGTCGGCCGGCTGCCGCCGTGAGCCTCCACGATTCCCGTCAGCCCGCCGCCCTTCGAGCCGCTGTGACAGACCCGGCAACTGCCGAGAGCCAGGGCTTTGTTCTGAAACTGGAGGGCCTGATAGTTGTCCACGGCCTTGTCCGAGGGGACCTGGGCGTGGGGGCTGCCGTGGCAGGCGGGGCAGGAAATGCCGTTATGGGCGCTGGCGTTGCGATAGAGCGTCGAACCCGTGTCGACTTCGGCGACGAAGGTGTGACAGTTCATGCATTTCGGCTCGCTCACCCAGGGGACCCGGCCCCCGGTGATCGTAGTGGTGATATTGGCCATGGTGCCGTGGCAGGTGGTGCAGTTGCCGTCCGTCGTCGTGTGGGCCGTGCTCCGGTGGCTTGTCGTCGTCGCCCCGGGATGGCAGTCGTAGCAGGCCGCGCTTTTGGTACTGTGGAAGCCGTGTATGACCTGGGAAAGATACAATTCCGACGAACCCGGACCGGTCTGCCCGAGGGCGGGACTGCCGTGGCAGTCGGCGCACAGGACGGGGACGCCGTCGGCGACGAAGGTCGTCTCTTCCGCCTCATCGTGCTCTTCCAGAACTGACAAGATCTCTTCAGCGTTGATCGTCTGGCCATGGCACTTGGCGCAGTTGATCTCGTCGGATGTCGGGACGGTCGCCCGCGTCCGGGCCAGTTCGGCGCTGGTCGAGGCGTCGCGAACGACGATCTCCGCGATTTGGTAGGGGTCCCAAGTCCCGGCGTCGTTGATGGGGACAACGGGGACGCCGTCGACCTCGAAGTGGTTGCCCTTGAGGAGCATCGTTCCCGAGAGCCCGTTGTGGATGTCCGGGTCGACCAGGTTGAGGCCCGTGTCGTGGGCGAGGGAGACGCCGAAGAGGTCGAAGGAGTTGTCCCAGAACTGCCCGTAGCTGCGAAGCGGCGACGCCGTCCCCTTGCCGTAGGAATAGGTGTTGTCGACGATCCGGTATTCCAAGGTGACGCCCGCCGTCACGATCTCGGGCGGGTTGCCGCGCTTGATCACCTGGGCCCAAATCGTATTGTAGGGCGGCAGGATGACTTCCTTGTCGTAGGTCGGATTGAGACAGTGCATGCCCAGGTCGTTCCAGGCGAGCACGATGTAAGACATGGCGGCCGCGGGGATATCGACGGGGGTGACGCCGCCGTTTTCGGGCGTCGTGGAACAGGCGGCGAGGAAGCCGGCGAGGACCAGAACGAGGAGGGCGGGGAACTTCAGGCGGCGCTCAATCATGCGGACTCTCCTTTTGGTCGGGCGTCGGAACTTCATCGGATCACGCGAACCGCGTCTATTATTCCCTGAAACACCGAAATTTGCAAACGCCCCCGCCCGTCCTCCCCGTTCCCTTGTCTCGTCAGGGGCGGCGTGATACAATCGACGGGAATGAAGAGGGTTGTCGTTTACGCCGCCGTCCTGGCCCTCCTGGGAGGACTCGTCCTGATGACCGAACCGATCGTGCCCGACTTCCAAAAGCTCGCCTCGTTCATCCCCCCGACGATCGGCCCTTATGTCTCTGAGGCCGACCAGACCTTCGACGCCGAGACGATCTTCGACTACATCGACGGCGCGGGCGAAGTCTACAGGTCCTACAACATGAAGATCCTCGTGGCCCGCCGCTTCCACAAGGACGGCAAGCCCGACATCGTCGTCGACCTCTTCGACATGGGGTCGCCGGAGGACGCCTTCGGCGTTTTTACCCACGACCTCGACGGGGAGGACGCCGAGGTCGGCCAGGGATCGAACTACAAAGCCGGGCTCCTCTCTTTCTGGAAGGACCGGTATTTCCTCTCGGTCTACGCCGAGGAGGAGACGGCCGAGACAAAGGGGCTCGTTTTCGAGCTCGGACGCCGGATAGACGGCGCCATCCCGGGCCGAGGGGAGACGCCGGACCTCTTGCGGCACCTGCCTGCCGAAGGCCTTGATACCGGGCGGGTCCGCTTCTTTCACAACCATTCCGTCCTCAACTATCATTTTTTCGTCGCCGACACGAACATCCTGCTTCTTGACCAGAAGACCGACGCGGTCCTTGCGGACTACGGCAGCAAGGACGACCGGAGCAAAGTCCTCATGGTCGCCTACGAGGACGGCGGGTCGGCCGCCAAGGCCGGGGTATCGTTCGCGCGGGCCTACATGCCCGAAGCCGCGGAGAAAGGCATCGTCAAGACGGAGAACGGTAAGTGGACGGCCGTCCGCGTCAACGACAGGTATGTTGTCATCGTTTTCGACATGATTGCGGAGCGAACAGCCGCGGCCAGGCTGGATGCCGTCGTGGCTCTGATGAACGGCCGCGCCGACCGAATGCAGGAGGAGTGAATGATGAGCCGGAAGCCGATCACCCGAAGGGATTTCCTGAAGGTCGCCTCCGTGGGGCCTCTGGCTGGAGTCCTGGTCCCCGCCGCAGCTCGGACAGGACGAAGCCCGCTTCCCCGGCAGGCCGAAGAGAAGGTCCGTGTCGTCCTTGTGCGCGATCCGAGCCCGCTCGGGCCGGGCGGCGCCCCGCCGGCCGAGGTCGTCCAGCGGATGCTCGACGACGCCGTCCGAGCATTGCTCGGCGAGCGCGACGCCGTCAAGGCCTGGAAGACGCTCGTCCGCGCCGAGGACGTCGTCGGCATCAAGACCAACGCCTGGCGCTACATCCCGACGACCCCGGAGGTCGAGCAGGCCATCAAAAGGCGGGTCATGGACGCGGGCGTCACAGAGGACCGGATCGCCATAGACGACCAGGGCGTCCTGCGGAACCCGGTCTTCCAGAAGGCCACGGCCCTCGTCAACGCCCGCCCCATGCGGAGCCATCACTGGTCGGGCGTCGGGAGTTTGATCAAGAACTACATCATGTTCGTCCCCAGGCCTGCGGACTATCACGGCGACACGTGCGCCGACTTGGCCACGCTCTGGGACCTGCCGGCCGTCAAGGGCAAGACCCGGCTCAACGTTCTGGTCATGTTCACGCCGCTTTTTCACGGCGTCGGGCCGCATCATTACGCCAAAGAGTACACCTGGGAATACAAGGGGCTCATCGTCAGCCGCGACCCCGTCGCCGCCGACGCCACCGGGCTGCGTATCATCCAGGCGAAGAGGCGCGAATTTTTCGGCGACGATCGGCCGCTCCAGATGACGCCGCACCACATCCAGCTGGCCGACACGCGCCATCACCTGGGCGTGAGCGACCCGAACCGGATCGAGCTCGTCAAGCTCGGCTTCGAAGAAGGGATCCTGATCTAGACATGCCCATCTACGAATACCGTTGCGCCGACTGCCGCCGGAAGACGACGTTGATAACGCTGTCCGTCAGCGCGGCCGTCGACCCCGTGTGCCAGCACTGCGGCGGCAGGAACATGGCCAAGCTCGTCTCCCGCGTCGCCGTCCGGCGGTCCGAGGAAAGCCGGCTCGAAAGCCTGGCCGACCCCTCGTCCCTGGCCGGGCTCGACGAGAAGGACCCGAAGAGCGTCGCCCGCTGGATGAAGAAAATGGGCCGGGAGATGGGCGAGGAGGCGGGTGAGGACTTCAACGAGGAAGTCGACCGGGCCATGGACGAGGCGGAGGGGGCGGAAGGTCCGGGCGGCGAAGAAGGAGTCGAAACATGACGGGTGTCTATTTGTTCATCGGCGGGGGCGTCTTCGGCGCCGCGGTCGTTCTCATCATCCAGCTTGTGAACAGGAAGGAGGCGAGGGCGATCGCCCGCGAGCTCGTCAGCGAGACGGAGAGCGAAAAGATCAAGGACATCGAGGTCATCCTGGGCCGGGTCAAGGACTCCATGGGCTCGTTGTCCCTCGCGGCCCTGAAGACGAACTCCGAGGAGTTCATGAAGCTGGCCGGGTCCATGCTCGGCCAGCAGACCCAGTCCGGCGAGAAGGACCTCGAGGGGAAAAAGAAACTGATCGACCAGACCCTCGAATCCATGCGGGGCGACCTCCAGAAAATGCAGGAGGCCGTCGCCGGGTTCGAGAAGGAACGCGTCCAGAAATACGGCGAGTTGTCCGCCCACCTTAAAACGGCCGCGGAACAGACGGCCAAGCTCCAGGACACGGCCAACCACCTGCGCCAGGCCCTGGTCAGCACCAAGGCCCGGGGCATGTGGGGGGAGCGGATGGCCGAGGACGTCCTCCAGTTGGCCGGGTTCATCGAGGGCGTCAATTACCTCAGGCAGAAGGC
>MEXZ01000022.1:829-981 GCA_001773855.1 Candidatus Aminicenantes bacterium RBG_13_64_14 | reverse complement strand
ACTACACCTTCCAGCTGCCCCAGGGCCGGAAGGTCAACATGGATGTCAAGTTCCCCCTGAACAGCTACCTCCGCTTTCTCGAGACCGAGAACGACATGGAGCGCGAGGTCCAGAAGGGCCAGTTCCTCAGGGACGTCCGGAACCGGATCAAG
>MEXZ01000022.1:665-822 GCA_001773855.1 Candidatus Aminicenantes bacterium RBG_13_64_14 | reverse complement strand
CGACTCGCGACTACATCAATCCCGAGGATGAAACGCTCGACTACGTCCTCGTCTTCATCCCCAACGAGCAGGTCTACGCCTTCATCAACCAGAACGACCCCGCCATCATCGACGAAGCTCTGCGGAACAAGGTCATCCTCTGTTCCCCGTTCACCCT
>MEXZ01000022.1:384-479 GCA_001773855.1 Candidatus Aminicenantes bacterium RBG_13_64_14 | reverse complement strand
CCGCAACAAGCTCGAAAGGCCCCTCCAGAAGATCGAGGACCTGCGGCGGCTGAAGGGCATCGAGCCTGAGATCGCCCTGGGTGAAGCCGAAGTCC
>MEXZ01000021.1:8226-12015 GCA_001773855.1 Candidatus Aminicenantes bacterium RBG_13_64_14 | reverse complement strand
GGCGCTTACGGAACGGCGTGCCGTTGCTTTGGTCATGGCCTGCTCCTCATTTCTTCTTCATGAATTCTTCGATGTCCCGGACCTCCCGGGGGATGCCGTCCGTCAGGTTCTCGCAGCCGTCGGCGGTGATGAGGACGGTGTTCTCGACCCGGACACCGAGGTTTTCGGCGGGGAAAACGGCCAGGGGCTCGTTGGCGAAGACCATGCCCGGCCGCAGGACGGCGGGCCCTCGACCGACGTCGTGGACGGCCAAGCCGACATAATGACCGAACCCGCCCGAGAGCTGTTTGAAAGCGTCCGTGTCCAGGTTGGTGCCTTGTTTCTCCAAGATCTCACGGACGCCGGCCTTGACCATGTCTGCGGAGAGACCCGGCTTGTAGAGCCCCAGGCTGGCCTTGTGGACGGCCAGGCAGGCTTCGTAGATCTCCTGCTGGCGCGGCGTGAATCTTCCGTTGACGGGGAAGGAGACGGTGATGTCGATGTCATAGCCCTTGAGGTCCGGCCCGCAGTCCATGACAACGAAGTCCCCGTCCTGGAGAATGCGGTCGTGCTTGTAATAATGGAGATAGGGGTGGTTTTCGGCCGAACAGATGATGGCGTAGTAGGCGAGGTCGCCGGCGCCCGCTTTCTTGCAGTGGTACTCGAACAGGGCGGCCAGCTCGTGCTCGGGCATGCCCGGCCGGACCGCCTTGAGGACCTCCCGGTAGGCGTTGACGCCGATACGTGCGCATTTGCGAAGGAGGTCGGCTTCGGCCGCGGACTTGATGGTCCGCATCTCCCAGATCATCGACGAGCAGTCACGGACCTCGGCCTTCGGGAAACGTTCGCCCAGGAGCTTCTTGAATTGTCCCTCGCGGGTCAGCCGGCCGTCCCAGGGGTTGGTGATCATGGCCGTCTGGAGGGCTCGCCATTTCTCGGTCGAGCATTCGCGCGGCAGCTCCTCGGGCATGAAGGGCGTATAGAGGACATAGCCCTGGCCGGCCAGCCGTTCAAGAGCGGCCGTGAGTTCGGCGGCGGGGAGGACGCGCTCGATGCCCGTGGCGCCGGCCGGATCGCTGACGAGATCGAGGGGGATGCCGTCGTTCCGCGCCGCGCGCTCGGTCAGCGTCAGGAAGAGAAGACTCTCCCGGCGCTTGCCGTCGACGACGAGAACCGCGTTCGGCGCTTCGACGCCGGAGAGGTAGAGGAAATCGTTGGACTGGACGAAAGGATGGTAGCCGGCTGGCGGTTGGGCGCCGAGGATGACCGCCGCCCCGTCCGCGATCTTGTCCATGAGCCGGGCCCGCCTGCCGGCGTATTCCGACTTTTCGAAGACGAGAGGTCCGGCGGCGAGGGCGCCGGCGAGGAAGAAGATGAGCGCCGCGGCGGAGATCAGCCTTAGAGCCGGGCGCACGGGCGTTTCACGGATCGTCGATGTGTTCATGTGGCCTCCTTCTTTCAATCCCCTTCGCGGGATTCCACGGACGTAAGTCCGTGGAGCTTCAGCCCAGACGGCGGCCCCGAAGGAGAACTAGAGGTACTTGCGGACGACGCCATCCATGGCCGCCATCTGCTTTTCCATCTCGGCGACCATCTTGAACTGAGTCCGGCAGCGGTCAAGGTTGTGGCCTTCGCGGTGGATCTTGAAGTAGACGTCGCCCTTGAGGTGGTCGGTCAGGAAGCGGATGCCGCACTCGAGCGTCAGCAGCTTGGCCGAGAAGGCGAGCAGGTCGGTTTCCGCGGGGACGAGGAAATCCCGGGCCGCGTCGAGGTAGCCGGCGGCCAGCCGGTCGAAGAGCCCGAGGTCGAAGCCGACCTTAGCCAGGTCGCGCTCGTCCTCGGCGGCCGTCGCTGCGCCGAGCCGGACCGAGTCGCCGAAGTCGTAGAGGACCGACCCCGGCATGACGGTGTCGAGGTCGATGACGCAGACGCCCTCGCCGGTCCGGTCGTCGATCATGACGTTATTGAGCTTGGTGTCGTTATGGGTGACACGCTCCGGGATGCGGCCAGAGGCCAGGCCGTCGACGACGGTGCCGGTGTCCTTCTCCCGGGCGACGACGAAATCGACCTCGGCCTTGACGGCGGCGGCCCTGTTGGCGGGGTCGTGCTTGAGCGCCTCGACGAACGCTTCGTAACGTTTACGGGTTTGATGGAAGTTCGGTATGGTCTCGTGGAGCCTTTCCCCCGGAAGTTCGGCCAGCATCTTTTGGAAGTTGCCGAAGGCCTTCGAGGCCGAGTAGACATGCCGGAGGTCCTCGACCCGGTCATAGGTCCGGGCCCCGTCGATGTAGCGGAACATCCTCCAGTAGGTACCTTCGGAGGTCCGATGGAAGGACTTCCCGTCGCGGGTGGGGACGATGGTGAGGGCTTCCCTGTCCGGGTCGCCGCCTGCGGCGAGGATCTGTCCCCGGGCGAAGCGCGTCACCCGCTCGATGTTCTCCATGAGCTTTTCCGGCTCGCGGAAAACGATGTGGTTGATCCTTTGGTTGACGTATTTCACCCGCCGCCCGGCGGTCTCGAACTCGGAGCAGTAGGTGTCGTTGATGTGGCCGGAAGGGATGGGGCAGGAGGAAACCCAGCGTCCTTGGACGGCGAAGGCGGCGCAGATCCTGTCCAGCTCGGGCAAGGGCTTCTTTTCCATGGACGACCTCGGCTCTCGATATCCCGGGCCCCCCCGGGTCAGGCGCCCATTCTAACGAAGCCCTCCCGGCCTGTCAATGCGCCCGGCTTCCGCTCCCCGTCCGCCCCCGGCTCCCGCCCGGCCGGCGCCCGGCCCCGCCGCCGCCACGCCTTCCCGAGGAGCTTCCGCCCCGGTCCGAGGGCCGCCGTCTCTCCAGGCGCTGGCCGGCCAGCTTCTCCAGGCTCAGGTCCCTGGCGAAGCTGTCGTCGGTCACGGGAAGCTCCGGGACCTTCATGCCGATGAATTTCTCGATGGCCTCGAGGTGGTCGGACGTGGCCTCGCTGGCCAGCGTTATGGCCAGGCCCGTGGCCCCGGCCCGGGCCGTCCGGCCGATCCTGTGGACGTAGTTTTCACAGTCCTGGGGGATGTCGTAGTTGATGACCATCTCCAGGTCGTCGATGTGGAGCCCCCGGGAGGCGACGTCCGTGGCCACGAGGAGAGGGAAGCGTCCGGCCATGAAATCCTCGATGGTCTGCAGCCGCTCGCTCTGGCGAAGGTCGCCGCTGAGGAACTTGGCCCGATGGCCGTTGGCCTGGAGCTGTTTCGCCAGGAGGAACGCCGTGTGCTTCATGTTGGTGAAGATCAGGGCGTTCTTGGGGTTGCGCCGCTTGAGCAGGCCGAGGAGGAAGTTGAGTTTGATGTGGCTCTTGACCCGGTAGAGCTCCTGGGAGATCGTGTCCACGGTCAGCTGTTCGGGCGTGACCTCGATGAAGGCCGGCGTGTTGAGATAGGCCTCGGCCACCCTTCGCGAGAGCTTGTTCAGCGTCGCGCTGAAGAGCATGCTCTGGCGGTCGCAGCGGTCGGGCATCTGGCGGACGAGGTCGCGGAGGTCGGGCAGGAAGCCCATGTCGAAGAGGCGGTCGGCCTCGTCGATGACCAGGAAGCCGCACTCGCGGAAGTTGAGGCGCTTCTTCTCGGCCAGGTCGAGGAGGCGGCCCGGTGTCCCGATGATGATGTCCGGGCCGGCCTTGATCTGGGCCAGTTGGGCGACGTAGCCGACACCGCCGTAAAAACAGCCGATCTGAAGCCCCAGGGGCCCGTTGAGGAGTCGGGCCTCGCCTTCGATCTGGACGGCCAGCTCCCGAGTCGGGACGATGATCAGGGCCTTCTTTTTCGACCCGTGGGTCTGC
>MEXZ01000021.1:7191-8217 GCA_001773855.1 Candidatus Aminicenantes bacterium RBG_13_64_14 | reverse complement strand
TGCGAGAAGATGGTGATCAGGAAGGCCGCCGTTTTCCCCGTCCCGGTCTGGGACTGGACGGCCACGTCCTGGCCCCGCAGGGATTTGTCCAGGGTCAACTCCTGGACGTGAGTCAATTCCGTGTAGCCTCTCTCCGCGATGGCCCGCTGCAGCCTGGGATCGAGGTCGAGTTCCGTAAAACGCATGTTCATTCCTTTTTGGACTGGGGGTCAACCCTGGGGGGGATAAACGCCGCAGGGAGTGATCTCACGGGCGGGGGGTTCTTTCCGGGTCGTCGCCGTCCTGTATTCCTATCAAACAAATATATTACCATAAAACCAGGGGCCGGCTCAAGCCGGGATTTTCCCCCCGGCCGCCCCTCTGCCTAAGGGGCCCCTCTCGGGGGGATGAAATTCCGCCTTGACAAGACCGCCTCCTTGCCTTATTTTCTCTCCGTCCTCGAGGCCCCCATGAGCGGTAAAACCATCCAATCTCTGGTCCAGAGCTGGGAGACGGTCAGGTTCGAGCTCTTGAATACCCGCATTTCGAGCCTCAACCTGAGCATCGAGGGCTCTCCCGTGGACAGGTTCGTCCTCCGCCTGCGCCGGGAGATGGAAGCCAGGAGATTCCGCCTCAGGCCCGAGATTTATCTGACGGACGGCTGGGGCTGCCCGGATAGGACCCCCGTCATCGGGATCCCGTTCTACCTGGCCGATCCGCGTCTGGCCCGCCTTGAAGAGGAGCAGAACGACGAGATCGAGGACCCGCGAACGATCATGATGCTCCTGCGCCACGAAGCCGGCCACGCCGTGAACTACGCCTACCGCCTCTGGAGGCGGTCGAGCTGGGCCGAGATCTTCGGGCCGTTCACCAAGCCCTACCGCGATTCCTTCCGGCCGGACAGGATGAGCCGGCACTACGTCCGCCATATCACCGCCTATCATTACGGCCGGACCTACGCCCAGAAGCACCCGGACGAGGATTTCGCAGAAACCTTCGCCGTCTGGCTCACGCCCCGTTCCGGCTGGCGGCGGCGTTACCGGAACT
>MEXZ01000021.1:6494-7160 GCA_001773855.1 Candidatus Aminicenantes bacterium RBG_13_64_14 | reverse complement strand
CCGGCTCATGAAGGAGATCCGGCGGGATGCGCCCGAGAGCCACCACGGCCGGCAACTCCGTCCCGTCGACCGGATGAACCTGACCCTGGCCGAACACTACGGGAAGGAGGCCGAGCGGTTCCGTCGTGACGCCCGCGGCTACGTTGACGACAGTCTCCAGGAGGCCTTCCCGGCCTCCCGGGGACAGGCCCTCCGGCCGGCTTCGGCGCTTTTCAAGCGCTACCGCGACCGCCTCGTCGAACGGGTGATCCATTGGTCCGTGCTGACCCCCCCGGAGGCGGTCACCCTCATCCGCAAACTCGAAGCCCGGGCCGCCGCCTTAGGGCTGAGCTACAGGCCGGGCGCGGAAGGGGAGAGGCTGATGGACGTCATGTCGCTGGTAATAGCGCTGGCTTTGGATTACGCCTACACGGGCCGCTTGACGGGCTGAAGCCTAGCGCCCGATCCTTCTCCCCCCGCTCTTCATATTGAAGATCGGCAGCTGCATGTCGAAGGGGGGGCCTTCGAAAGCCGCCTTGAGGATGGCCTGGAGAAGATGGGGATAGTCGATCCCGGCCTGCTCTGCGGAACGCGCCAGGCCCATGCCGCTGTCGAGGCAGGGGTTGCAGTTGACCTCGAGGACGCGGGGTTGGCCGTCTTCGTCGAGCCGGACATCCACCCGCCCAT
>MEXZ01000021.1:4993-6384 GCA_001773855.1 Candidatus Aminicenantes bacterium RBG_13_64_14 | reverse complement strand
TCCCTCGCTTTCTCCTTGAGGGCCTTTTTTGTGTGGACGACGGAGCCGCGGTCGAGGCCGATGCCGGCGTGCTCCTGGGCGGCGTGGACGATGAGCGGGAAGTTCCACTTGTGTCCGTTGACATCAGAGACCCGTTCGATGATCACCGTCGAGTGCGGGATCGGGATGCCCGCGCCCTTGAGCAGACTCAGGGCCATGTACTTGTAGCGGTTCAAGCCAAGGCCGAGCGCGGGAGAGCCGGTCATGCGGTATCCGAGCATGCGGATGAACGCGGCGATGCGCATTTCGTAGAGAGCCCCGTGGACGACGTCGTCGTACTGGTTGAAGACGATGTCGGGCCGGAGGCGGATGAGCTTGCGCTGAAGCCGGGAGAGGTCGCCGGCGATGGGAATGACGACAACTTCGTGACCGGAGCGCCGGAGGCCGCGGGCGATGCCGCGGATCATCTGACGCAGGTGATGCAGACTGCTCTCGTCGCCCTTTTCGGTGGGCTGAGAGTCCTCGAAGGCGTTATAGATGAGTGCGATGCGGAGTTTCTTCATGCGCCTTCCGAATAACCTTCGGCCCTATTCTAAGATAAGCCAGAGGTCTTCTACAAGCGCAAAGACGCGCTACCCCAAAAAAAACGGCCGAGAGACGAAGGATCGAGCCGGGCCGCTTCCTAGATCCAATGCAGGACGGGAATGAACAGGATCAAAGAAGCGATAACGACGGCCCAGATCGTCCCGACCGTGATGAGCTTGGCCTTGAGTGTCTTCACGTCGTGGACCCAGAAAGCGACGACGAAGAAGGTCAGGTAGCCGATGAGGAAGATGAGCCACGGCGCGCTGCGGCTCCACCAGGAATAGTCCCAAGTCAGGGCGCCGACGCCGTTGAGCAGGTATTCGACGAAAACGCAGAAAGCCGACCCGGCGATGGCCACGACCCAGCGGTTGGGCAGGCCGAGGATCCTCGTCTTCTTGTCCGGCAGGAGCATCTTGGTCCAGATTATGCCCGAGACGGCGAACATGAACATGATCTCGATGTTCAGGCCGATGAGGATGAGGTAGGCGGTCTTGCCCGGGGCTCCCCAGACCGGCGCGTAGCCCGTGAAATGCATGACCAGGCCGTTCCAGATCTCGTTGAACCAGTCCATGCCCCAGAACGCGAGGCCGGCCAGGACGAGGCTCCAGTTGCGCTTCTCGACTTCCACGGTATAGACGTAGAAGACGAACGCCAGCAGGACGACGACATACCATTGGAACTGGCTTCCGTCGCGCAGGATGGCCATGGCTTGGGATGCGGATTCGGTCATGTGGGGGTCTCCTTTTTCTTGGCGGGTTTCAGAGCGCTGATCTGATGGGGATTGTATAGTCGAATCCGAATGGATGTCAAACTTCGGCGGCCGAAAC
>MEXZ01000021.1:4296-4982 GCA_001773855.1 Candidatus Aminicenantes bacterium RBG_13_64_14 | reverse complement strand
AGGAGGGTCCCCGTATCGGACGCCTCCAACCCGTCGACGTTAAAGCTCAGGACGGGAAGATGCCCGGCGAGATCGTCTTGGCAGTACAGGGTGACGCCCTCGATCTCGTTAAGTCCGTCGCGGAGCATGGATGTCAGGGCCATTTCGTGGGCATGGATGGAGCCGATCCCCCGATCCTGGATCCAAGTGACGCCGGCGTTCAGTCCGGCAGTGCCGAGGATATTGGGCGTTCCGTATTCCAGATGGTAGGGGTAGTCCTCGGGGTGGAGCCTCTCGGCGGAGCGGACCCCCGTGCCTCCGGCGCGCGTCTGGCGGATGGTGACGTTTTCCCCGACGTAAAGCCCGCCGATCCCGGTCGGTCCGAGCAGGGACTTGTGGCCGGTGAAGGCAAGCACATCGATGTTGTCGCCCTGGATGTCGATGGGGATATGGCCGGCGGTTTGGGCGGCGTCGATGGCGAAGGGAATGCCGTGTTCCCGGCAGAGCCGTCCGATCTCCTTGACGGGCTGGATCGTGCCGATGACGTTCGATCCGTGGTTAACGATAACCAGCCGGGTCGTCTTTCTGAAGAGGCTGCGGATCCTTTCCGGGTCGACGAATCCGGCCGCGTCGAACGGGACATAATCGACGTCAATACCCCGGTCTTGAGAGAGGTGGAACAGCGGCCTCAGGACAGAATTGTGCTC
>MEXZ01000021.1:3856-4039 GCA_001773855.1 Candidatus Aminicenantes bacterium RBG_13_64_14 | reverse complement strand
GACGCCGGAAACGACCGGAATCCCCCGCCATTTCATGACCGCCCTGGCGTTCACCCCAATGTTCCCGACGATCAGGCAGGCGACCACATTCCGTTCCAGGAAATCGGCCCAGGTCCTGTGCGACCATCCCGGGTTCGGGACGATGAACGTCCGGTGTATCTTGCCCCCCTCTAGTTCGAGGAT
>MEXZ01000021.1:1650-3440 GCA_001773855.1 Candidatus Aminicenantes bacterium RBG_13_64_14 | reverse complement strand
TTACGGCTGTCAAGCCTCGAGAAGAGAGATCATGAGCCGAAGAGATGCGGATGGATCTCTGTTAAAGCTTATCTGTCGACGAAGGCGAAGACCGTAAGGAAGCCGTGCTGGCTGATCTTGGCGATGAGTTCGCCGCTGACTTTCTCCACGCTGTCACTCGTCTGATGGTAATCGGCAGTCATGGCCGCCATGTAATAGACGTAGGGGACCTTGACCGAGGCGAACGAGGCGTGGTCGGAGCCGCCGCCGCCGACGCCCAAGGCATTGAAGCGGAAGGCCAGGTCGAGCCCGACGTACTGGTTCATCTCGCGGGCGATGTCGGCGAAAGGCGTGCCCTCGGTCAGGTTGACCGAGACGAACCACGGCGCGCGGACCTTCTTGACGAGCTCCTCGGCGCCGGGGACGCCGTAGGCCCGCATAGAACGGGCGAGCATCTCGGCGTCATAGGGCCGGCTGATCATGTCGTAGTTCAGGTAGCCCACCGTCTTTTCGATCGGGTAAGTGGGATTCTGGGCGTAGTAGCGCGACCCGAGGAGTCCTTCTTCTTCTCCCGTCCACAGGGCGAAAACGATGGAGCGTTTCGGCTTGACCGGGCTCGCGGCCATGGCCATGGCGATATTCAGGACGCCGACCGAGCCGGAGCCATTGTCGTCCGCGCCGTTATAGATGTAGTCCTCCCACATACCGTTGTGGTCGTAGTGGGCGCCGACGACGAAATATTCGTCCTTGAGCTTCGGGTCGGAGCCCTCGATGACGCCGATGACGTTGGCGCCGCGGACGAGGCCCGTCTTGGCCGTCGTGGCGATGGTCACCTTCGCGCCCGGGACATCCATCGAAGCGGGCTTATTGGTCGTTTCGATCTTCTTCTTCAGGTCGTCGATCGTCTGGCCCGTCCCCTCGAGGAGGAGGTTGGCCATCTCGCGCGTGATCTGGACCGTCGACCCGCCGCCCATGCCCATGGGCGTGCCCGAGTCGCCTGCGAGCGACAGCCTTCTGCGGGGCTTGTTAACGATGGGGCGCTCGTCGTTGGGCTTGCGGACCGTCGACAGGGCCTTGAAGATATCGCTGTCCTTGCCCGTGTTCTGGACCTGGACGATCGCCGCCGGCCCGAGCTTGTAGATCTCGGTGACCTTGTTGAACCGTGCCGGGCCCCCTCTCATCATCATGGCCATTTGGTCGCCCTGGGGAGCGGCCGGGAAGTACTTGTCCTTGAGCTCTTTCTTCGTCTGGAGGGGCGACTGGGGGTTGTCACGGCCGGGCGCGTCGGAGAGCAGGAGGACGATCTTGCCCTTGAGGTTCAGGCCCTTGAGCTCGTCGAAACCGACCGACGGTTCACTGATCCCGTAGCCGACGAAGACGACGGGAGCGGTGAGGGTGCCTTCAGCGCCGCCCATGCCGCCCTGGAAGTCGGTGCCGCCATGGAACGTGCGGCTCTTCAAAGCGCCGCCCTTGTTGACCTCGATCGTGACCGCAGTCTGGGAGTCCGAGACCTCTTTCAGGGCGAATTCCTGGAAATAGGTCCGTTCCGGGGGCGCCGTCGGCGCTCCGCTCCGGCCTCCGCCGCCCATGCGGGAGCCACCCCTCATCGGCGTGTCGCCGGCGGGCTTGACGCCCCACATCTTGAGCAGGGACGCCGCGTATTCGGCGGCCAGCGCGTAGCCGCGGGTCGCGGTCTCCCGGCCCTCCATGAAGTCGGACGCGATGTACGTCAGCATCGCCAGGGAATTCCCGGCGGTGATGGCCGCGAGACCCGCCTTGTACTTGTCGGGGGCGGGCAGGGGCTTGTCGAC
>MEXZ01000021.1:1552-1643 GCA_001773855.1 Candidatus Aminicenantes bacterium RBG_13_64_14 | reverse complement strand
AATGCTTTCTGGACGTCCTCGAGCTTCATCTGCGGCTGCTGCGGGGCCTGGGCCCGCAGGCTGATGAGAGCGGCGAAGACGAGGATGACAA
>MEXZ01000021.1:264-1444 GCA_001773855.1 Candidatus Aminicenantes bacterium RBG_13_64_14 | reverse complement strand
GGCGGAGGGACAAGGCGGACAGGAAGAAATGGACTCGAACGGATCATTTGGATATCATAAGCGTGAGGCGGCGAGGCCGCCGGATAAGTCCGTTGGAGAGGTGGATTGACATGAACATCAAGAGCTCGCTCCTTCTCGCACTATGCTTCGGGCTGGTCGTTCTGGCCGCCGGGTGCAAAAAATCGGAACCCGAGCCGGCCGCGGCCGCCCCGGAGTTCGCCTGGCAGATCGACCAGTTCGCCGACCTGAGGATCCTGCGCTACCAGGTCCCCGGCTTCGAAGCGCTCACGCCGTCCCAGAAAGAACTGGTCTATTACCTGAGCGAGGCCGCCCTCTGCGGCCGCGACATCATCTTCGACCAGAACTACAAGCACAACATCAAGATCCTCCGGACCCTCGACGCGATCGTCGAAGGCTACAAGGGGGACAAGAACGATCCCCGCTGGACCGAGTTCATGACCTTCGTCAAGAGGGTCTGGTTCTCCAACGGCATCCACCACCACTATTCCACGGACAAGATCATGCCGGGATTCGACGCCGACTATTTCGCGGCCCTGGTCAAGGGGTCGGAGGGCGTGGCCTTCCCGATCGCTCAGGGGCAGGCCGTCGACGATTTCCTGGCCTTCCTGCGGCCCATCCTCTTCGACCCGGCCGTCGACGCCAAGAAGGTCTCCCAGGATTCCTCGAAGGACCTGGTCGTGAATTCGGCCGTCAATTTCTATGAGGGCGTCACCCAGGCCGAAGTCGAAGCCTACTACAAGGGCATCGTCGACGAGAAGGACGCGACGCCGATCTCCTACGGTTTGAATACGCGCATCGTGAAGAAGGACGGCAAGGTCATCGAAGAGATCGCCTCCATCGACGGCCTCTATGGGCCGGCCATCGCCAAGATCGTCTATTGGCTGGAGAAAGCGGCCGGCGTCGCCGAGAACGAACGGCAGAGGAAGGTCATCGAGGCCCTCGTCGCCTACTACCGGACCGGCGACCTCGAGAAGTTCGACGAATACAACGTCCTCTGGGTCGGGGACCTCGCTTCACTCGTCGATTTCGTCAACGGTTTTATCGAAGTCTACGACGATCCGCTGGGAACGAAGGCCAGCTGGGAATCGCTCGTCAACTTCAAGGACCTGGCCGCCACGAAGCGGGCCGACGCGCTCTCGGCCAATGCCCAGTGGTTCGA
>MEXZ01000021.1:0-132 GCA_001773855.1 Candidatus Aminicenantes bacterium RBG_13_64_14 | reverse complement strand
CAACTGGATCCGCAAGGATTACGGCTCCAAATCCGTGACCATCGAGAACATCACCTACGCCTACGCCCAGTCCGATCTCAAGTCGGGCTTCGGCAAGGAGTTCTCCTATTCCGAGGAGCTCCTCGAGCGGGC
>MEXZ01000020.1:10912-11153 GCA_001773855.1 Candidatus Aminicenantes bacterium RBG_13_64_14 | reverse complement strand
GTAACCCTGGGCCGGGATCTCATCGCCCCGGGCCGCGGCCATGAAGCCGTTGTTGATGTAGTCTTTTTCCTTGCTCGAGGCCCTCTGGATGGCGCCATAGGCGACGTGATGGTTGGTCAGGACGAGGCCTTCGCCGCTGACGAACTCGCCCGTCCCTCCGCCGAGGTTGACGATAGCGCTCATGAGCCCCGTGCCGTCCTTCTTATAGAGGTCGTCCGGGTTCATCTGCAGCCCCAGGGCC
>MEXZ01000020.1:4274-10853 GCA_001773855.1 Candidatus Aminicenantes bacterium RBG_13_64_14 | reverse complement strand
GAGGACCAGGGCGAGGACGAGAGCCCCTGTGGCGAGATATCTTCCGATGTTCTTCATGATTCTTCCTCCTGCGGCATTCGGTCAATAAAGGACGTAGAAATGGAATTTCCGATTCAAGGCTTTAACGAGCTCCATGATCCAAAGCGGGAGCGACGAGAACGCCATGATCATGCCCAAATCCAGCGCGCTCAACGCTTCCGTCTTGAAGATCGGCTGGAAAACCGGCACGTAAATGATGGCCATCTGGAGCAGGAACGAGAGCCCCGTGGCGTAGACGAGCTGAGGGTTGGAGAAGACCTTCAGCTTGAAGAGCGATATCTTCATGCTGCGGCAGTTGAAGGCGTGGAAGAGCTGACTGCAGGCCAGGGTGGCCAACGCCGCCGTCCGGGCCCGGTCGATGCCCTCCTTCTCGTAGAGGAGCACGAACAGGAACGCTCCCAGGCTGCAGGCGGCGATGACCACGCCCTGGAGCGAGATGAGCCAGGCCCTCGCCCCCGTGATGACGGGTTCGCCGGGCTTGCGCGGCGGCCGCTCCATGATGTTCGGGTCGACGGGATCGACCCCCAGCGCCAGGGCGGGAAGGCCGTCCGTCACCAGGTTCACCCAGAGGATCTGGATGGGGAGCAGCGGCACGGGGAATCCTAGCAGGGCGGACGTGAACATGACCAGGATCTCGCCCAGATTGCAGGACAGCAGGAAGTGGATGAACTTGCGGATGTTGTCGTAGATGCCCCGGCCTTCCTCGACTGCGGCGACGATCGAGGCGAAGTTGTCGTCGGTGATGACCATGTCCGAGACTTCCTTGGTCACGTCCGTCCCGGTGATGCCCATGGCGACACCGATGTCGGCCTCCTTGACCGCGGGCGCGTCGTTGACGCCGTCGCCGGTCATGGCCACGATCCCGCCATTCCGGCGCCAGGCGCGCACGGCCCGGAGTTTGTGTTCGGGTGAGACCCGGGCATAGACCACCACCTGTTCGACGGACGCGTCGAGCTCGGTGTCGCTGAGGCGGTCGACGTCGTCGCCGGTCAGGGCCCGGGAGTCCTCCCCATAAAAGCCGAGCTCGCGGGCGATGGCCACGGCCGTGTTCCGATGGTCGCCCGTGATCATGACCGTCCGGATGCCCGACGTCCGGCACTTGGCCATGGCCTCCCTGACCTCGGGCCGGGGCGGGTCGATCATGGCCACGAGGCCGGCGAAGGTCAAGTCCTTTTCGATGGCTTCCGCTTCGTAGGAGTGGGGCTCCTGGTCGAGGTTCCTGTAGGCGACGGCCAAGACGCGGAGGGCCTGGTCCGAGTACGCATCGTTGGCCTTCATGATCCGCTCCCTGTCTTCGGCGGCGAGCGGGCGCTCCACGCCGTCCTCGAGGACGTAGGTGCAATCCTTGAGCAGAAGGTCCGGGGCGCCCTTGGTGAAGACGGTCATGTCCTGGTCGGCCCTCCGGACGATGCTCATTTTCTTGCGCTCGGAATCGAACGGGATTTCCTCGACGATCTCGTAGGCCTGTTCCTCCTCCCCTTTCCAGATCCCGGCCTTGGCCGCCGCGCTGAGAATGGCGATTTCCGTCGGGTCGCCGAAGACGATGGTCTTTGCGTCCTTGACGGTGAGCTGGGCGTTGTTGCAGAGGACGCCGGCGGTAAGGGCCTTGAGAAGGTCGGGGTGGCGGCACGGGTCGACGCTCCCCGAATCGCTCCGGAACTCGCCGGAGGGGTCGTAGCCCGTGCCCGTCACTTCGAAGGCGTCGCGCGAGGTCCAGACGGCCTGGACGGTCATTTCGTTCTTGGTCAGGGTGCCCGTCTTGTCCGAGCAGATGACCGTGGCAGAACCCAGGGTCTCGACCGACGCCAGCTTGCGGATGAGAACATTGCGCCGGACCATACGCTGGACGCCTAGGGCCAGGGCGATGGTCACGACGGCGGGCAGCCCCTCGGGGATGGCCGCGACAGCCAGGCTGACCGAAGTCAGGAACATGTCAAGGACCTTGCCGCCCCGGATGATCTCGAGGCCGAAGACGACGGCGACAAGGACGAAGCAGAGGTAGATGATCAGTTTGCCGAACTCCTCGAGCTTTTTCTGGAGCGGGGTGGTTTCCTTTTTGATGTCCTGGATGAGGCCGGCAATGCGGCCGAGCTCTGTCTGCATGCCGGTCTCGACGACGAACGCCCGGGCCTTGCCCGAGACGACGGCGGTCCCCAAATAGAGGATGTTGGCCCGCTCGGCCAAGGGGATATCCATCGCTTCGAGGATGATGTCGGTTTTATTGACGGGCATCGATTCCCCGGTCAGGCTGGCCTCCTGAACGGCGAAGTTCGACGTGTGCCAATTGACCCGGCTGTCGGCGGGGATGTGGTCGCCGGCCTCGACCTCGATGAGGTCGCCGGGCACGAGCTCCCGGGAAGGGATAATGCGCGCGGCGCTGTCGCGGATGACCTTGGATGACGGGGCGGACAGCTTCTTTAGCGCGGCCAGGCTCTTCTCGGCGCGGTGTTCCTGGACGAGGCCGAGGATGGCGTTGAGGACGACGATGGCCAGGATGGCCAGGGCGTCCACCCACTCCTTGAGGAAGCCGGATACGAGGGCGGCCCCGATGAGGACCCAGATGATCAAACCCTTGAACTGGTCGAGGAGTATGGCCAAAGGGCCCCGGCCCTTCTTTTCCAGGAGCTCGTTGGCGCCGTGGGTTGTGAGCTTCTCGGCCGCGGCCGACTCGGAAAGACCGGCCTTACCGTCCGTCCCGAGAGTCCGGGCGATTTCCTCGACGGCCAGGTGCCACCATTTCGTCATCATCGAGCTCCTCGCGAAATTTCCTGCGGGCCTTGAGCCGCTATTATACACTCCCCGGACGACCGGCGACAACGGAACGCGAGAGTGTTAAAATGCTTTTTTATCCATTGACTCGGGAGGGCGCTATGGAACTGTCCGTCGAGAGCTGGTCGCAAGCCATCGCCAGCCGCGTTTCCCGCCGGAGCTTCGCGTCCGAGGCCCCGGGGGAAGATCTGCTGGACCGGCTGGATCGCGTCTGCCGGGAATTCCGGCCCTTCCCGGAGGCCCGGGCCGCGCTCGTCCGTGAACCCGTCGATAGGGTCGCTGCGGGGATCATCGGCGGTTACGGCCGTGTCAGCGGCGCTCCCTGCTACCTCGCTTTTATCGGACGGATGGATTCCGGCCGCGTCCAGGAGTGCGTGGGCTATACCGGCGAGGCCCTCGTTCTGGAGGCGACGTCACTCGGCCTCTCGACCTGCTGGGTCGGCGGTCTGTTCAAACCGGGTGTAGTTTCTTCGCGCCTCGGGCTCGGCGAAAACGAGAAAGTCATCTGCTTCAGCCCGGTCGGATATCCCAGGGCTAAGCCCAACCTGACCGACAGGACCTTCAAGGCCATCGCCGGGTCGGCCCGCCGGAAGTCCCTCGAGGAGCTGGTGGAGGGAGGTCGCGTCCCCGAGGGCGGGGTGAAGCCAGCCCTCGAGGCCGCCCGCCTCTCCCCTTCCGCGAGCAACCGTCAACCCTGGCGTTTCCGCGTCGACGGCCGGGCGGTTACGATCTTCACGGATAGCGACAAGAAGGAATGGAAGCTCTCGCGCCGCCTGGACTGTGGCATCGCCATGCTCCACTTCGAGCTCGGCGCCAGGGCGGCCGGACTCGCAGGAGGATGGGAGTTCCTGGATGCTCCCGAGGTCGCGCGCTACGTTCTTTCCGCTATTTCTTCTTCTTAGCCGTCCAGGGGGCGGTGCCGAAATCGCCCATCTGGACCTCTCCGGACATCGCTTCGCCTTCGACCTTGCCCTTGAAAACGAGCACGAACTCGCCCATCTGAGTGCTCACAATCACGGTCCATTCGAGATCTTTGTCCTTGACCGTTCCCTCGCCCTTCATCTCCATGCCCTGAGGGCCCGGCATCGTGAACTTGAAGGCTTCCTTGTCCTGGACGAAGGTCGCGTCGGCCGTCATGTCACCCTGGGGCGTTTGCATGGTCAGCTCCCAGACTCCGTTGACATCGACGGCGGTCGCCGCGAAGGCCAGGGCCGCGAGCGACCCCAGCGCTAGAATTCCGATCGTCAAACCGCGTAAACGCATGCGTGACTCCTTTCCCGAAATCTTCGGTTTCTCTTCTCTTTATAACAGACGTCCTTCCCCGTCAAGTCCGGGGGCCTCTCGCCCTCTTCCCACCCGGAAGGGAAACGTGTATAATACGCCGCTGACAGTCGGGGAGTAGCGCAGCCTGGCTAGCGCACAGCGTTCGGGACGCTGGGGTCGTGGGTTCAAATCCCACCTCCCCGATTTTTTTTATCTCTCGGCCCATGATCATCAAGTCGCTCTCGAGCATAACGGGTTTCAAGGCCGGGGACTCCTCCTTCCTGAGAGAGCTTCTCCATCCGGACAAGGAACGCTTGGACATCGGCTACAGTCTGGCCCATGCCTTGGTCAAGCCCGGCCAGAAAACCCTGCCCCACAGGCTGAAAAGCGCCGAGGTCTACTACGTTCTCGAAGGCCGCGGCCTGATGCACATCGACGCCGAGCGGGCGGAGGTCGAACCGGGCCAGGCCGTTTACGTCCCGCCCCGGGCCGTCCAGTTCATCGAGAACACGGGCCCGAACGACCTCGAGTTTCTCTGTATCGTCGATCCGACCTGGCGGGCCGAGGACGAAGATGTCCTCCCGGGCATGCTCCCTGGACAGGTTCACTCATCCGGCAAGAAACCGTGATGTCCCTCTTCCCAATCCCTTCCCCTACCGTCGAACCCCGGGCCCCGTTTATTCGGCGGGTCGTCGGCCTGAGGAAGCGGTTGAGCTGGAAACAGGCCTTCACGGCCCTCAAATATCCCAACTACCGGCTCTGGTTCTGGAGCCAAATGTTCTCGCTCTTCGGGACATGGATGCAGAGCACGGCCCTCGGCTTCCTCGTCTTCGACCTGACCAGGTCGACCGCCTATCTCGGATTCGTGGGCTTCGCCACGGGGATCCCGACGTGGGTTTTCATGCTCTATGCGGGCGTCATCGCCGACCGGATGTCCCGCCGGATCCTTCTCATGATCACCCAAACGGCCATGACGCTCCTGGCTTTCGGCCTGGCCGCCCTCGCTTTTCTCCACCTCGTCCAGCCCTGGCACATCCTGGTCATCGCCCTCCTCCTTGGGACGGCCAACGCCTTCGAAGCGCCCGCCCGCCAGGCCTTCGTCCTGGAGATGGTCGAGACCGAAGACATGACCAACGCCATCGCCTTGAATTCGGCCATGTTCAACACGGCCACGGCCCTCGGCCCGGCCGCGGCCGGCGTGACCTACGCGCTCTTCGGACCGGCCTGGTGCTTCACCATCAACGGCATCTCTTTCATCGCCGTCATCGTCGCCCTGAAGAGGATGAAGCTCAAAGCCTTTGTGCCCAAGCCCGTCCGGGCCTCCGCGCTGGCCGACCTCAGGGAAGGGCTGAAATATGTCGCCGCCCATCCGATGATCCGGACGATCATAGGCCTCATCGGCGTCGTCAGCCTTTTCGGCTTCTCCTTCGTCACCCTTATCCCCGCTTGGGCGGTCAACATCCTGCACGGCGACGCCAGGACGAACGGCTTCCTCCAGTCGGCCCGCGGCGCGGGGGCGCTGGCGGCCGCTCTCCTTATCGCTTCGCTCGGCCGTTTCCGTTTCCGCGGCAGACTCCTGACGTTCGGCACGTTCGCCCTCCCGGCCGTGACGGCCTTATTCGCTCTCGTCCGCTGGGCGCCTCTCTCTTTGGTCCTGATCTTCGGGTCCGGCTTGGCGCTTATCCTCATCTTCAACCTGGCCAACGCCCTGGTCCAGACGTTCGCCCCGAACGAGCTCCGGGGGAGGATCATGAGCATTTACGCCCTGACTTTCTTCGGGCTCGCCCCCATCGGGAGCTTGGGAGTCGGATTGACGGCCGAGCGTATCGGTCAGCCGGCGGCCATTTTCATCGGGGCGGGAATCATGTTCTCGGCCGCGACCGCGATCGCCGTCTTCATGCCCCGCCTTCGCCGACAGGAGTGAGCTCACAACATAACTCGGCGGGACTGCGAAGCCCTCAGGACAGCTCGACGAGCTCGTAATCGGTCGATCCCAGGCCTATTTTTTCGCCATGGGCGAGCTGGGCCGACCAATCGAGGTCGTAGCCGGCCCGCAGGGGGTCCTTGCCGCCGCCCCGCTCGACGATGAGGTCCGCCGTGGCCTGATCGACCGCGACCGGATCGAGGGAGGCCAGGATGCCGATGTCGTCGACGATGCGCTTCTGGTCCTTGGCCATGCAGTCGCAGTCCTTGGTGATCTTGACGAGGAAGCTGACGAAGCCGGCCTTGCCCTTGAAGTGCGCGAAGACGCGGAAGGCGTATTCGGCCAGCTTCTCCTGGATCCGGAGAGAATCCTCGTCCCATTTCATCTTGACGGCGCCGTACTTGCAGACGACGAGACATTCGCCGCAGCCGATGCACTTGGCCGGTTCGATGACGACGTGGCCCTCGGCCTGGACGATGGCGGCCTCCGGGCAGAAGGCCATGCAAACGCTGCAGTCCCGGCATTTCTTGGCGTTGACGCGCGGGTGGGTCACGGAATGCTGGTCGAGTTTCCCCGCCCGCGAG
>MEXZ01000020.1:460-3964 GCA_001773855.1 Candidatus Aminicenantes bacterium RBG_13_64_14 | reverse complement strand
CGGAATGAAATAGACCTTGCTCTTCATGGAGAATCCGTTCCTTCCGTCAGGCCTTGAGGACTTTGTTGACCGCCTCGCTTCCCGACCCCGGCTTGAACCGGAAGCCGCAGCCTTGGAGCGTCTTCTCCACGGCCCCGATCGCGAACTTCACCTGGGCCGAGGACAGGTTGCCCATGTGGCCCATGCGGAAGACCTGGCCCAGCGTCTGGGCCAGTCCGCCGGCGACGACGACGCCGTTTTCAAAGAGTCCCACCCGGAACGCCTTGTCGTCGATGCCGTCCGGGTAGCGGACCACGGAAAGCGTCGCGGCCAGGTAATCCGGATCGGTGAAGAAGCTGAAGCCCAGGGCGGCCAGTCCGGACCGGATCGCCTCGGCGTGAAGGTCGTGGCGTTCGAACCGTTCTTCGACCCCCTCTTCGAGGATGATCCGGGTCGCTTCGGCAAAGGCCCGGACCTCGTTGACGCAGGGCGTCGAGAAATATTTCGAAGGGTCGTGCATGATGGGGAGCCAGCGGAGGAGGTCGGAATAGTAGGCCGGGACGGCGGCCATGCTCCGGCGCTTCTCCATGGCCTGCTCGGATAGGACGAGGATGGACAGGCCCGGCGGGGTCCCCAGGCATTTCTGGGCCGCGGTCAGGACGACGTCGATCCCCCAGGCGTCCATCCGCTCCGGGACGCCGCCCGTGGCGCAGACGCCGTCCACGATGAAAAGGGAGCCGGCTTTGTCCAGGACCGAGGCGTAATCCTCGACCGGGGCGCAGGCGCCGGTCGCCGTGTCGACGTGGGTACAGACAACGACGTTGTAGTTCTTCGCCCTGAGCCTCTGTTCGAGCTCCCCGGCAGTGACGGCCTTGCCCCATTCGCTCTCGAGGACATCGTGCTCGAGGCCGAAGGCCAGGCAGATTTGAGCCATCCGCTGCCCGAAATAGCCCTGGGAAAGGACGAGAACGCGGTCCCCGGGGCCGGCCGTGTTGAGGATGGCCATCTCCATGGACAGGGTGCCCGCTCCGGAGATGATGAAGGGTTCGCCGTTCTCGCAGAAGACGATCTTCTTGAGGTTCTCGCAGGCCTCCTTGATGTCCCGGACCATGTCCGGCCCGACGTGGGAAACCGTGGGCTTGGCCAAGACGTCGAGAATTCGCGGGACAACCGGGCTGGGGCCCGGGATCAGGAGCAGTTTTTCTTGAAACATCATGGTCCTCTCGCGCGAAATTCTCGTCCATTGTGACCAATCGCGCTCAAGAAATCAAGAAGGGCCTGGGAGGCAGATCTTGTTTCATGGGAATCTAGGCTCGAATCGTACCTCTCCGTCGGCCGAGTGACGCCACCCAGGTGGCGCCAAGAAGGAGAGGAGGATATTGCTATTCGACGATGCGATAATTCACCCCTTCGAAGACGACGACCAGGTTGTTTCCGGCCGAGAGATACTTGGCGATCCCCGGCTTTTCGGCGATCAGCTTGTAGAATGCGTCCGAGTTGAACTTGACCGTTTCGGCGGGCGCGCCCTCCTTGTATTCGCTGTCGGTCCAGACGCCGCCTTTGAGGTAGAACGTTTTGTCATCCTTATACAGGATCCGCTCCGAAGCGACCTGGGCGGCCCGGTCTTCGAGCTTGAAAGTCTGGGTCGCCTTGGCCGCCCGGACCGCGCCCACGCCGCCAACGACGCCGCCGACGATGGCTTCCCGGGCGGCCGGAGCCGCTGCATCGAGGGCCTGAGCTTCCCTTTCCGTGACCAGGAACGAAGTATAGGGTGTGACGATGCCATACTTTAGACCGAGACGCCTGATCTCGTCGGCGAGCTCTTGGTTCGACCCCTGGAGACGGATCTCCTCGAGAAGGTAGCCGATGCGCCGCGTCGCCCAGAGCCGGGGCAGGAAATTGAAGGAATCCCCCGCGACGAGGGCCCGCCCCTCGAGGACGAAGCGTTTCTCCTCCCTGCCGCTTTTACCGGTCAGGATGACGCTCACCAGCCCCCTGCCCCTGTACTTTCCGACGAGGACGAGCTGGGAGCCCTTGAAAAGGTCGGGCAGGGAACGGGGATAGACCTGGCTCGTTTCGATCCCCCTGAACGCAACGGCCAGGTCGGAAAGGAGGGGCGAAGAGATCTTCTCGTAGAAACTCGAGATGGCCGCCTCGAGGTCCTCGGTCTCCCCGATGTAGATGGACGTCCCCCGGTGATCCGAGGAGATCCTGTCCAGGAGCTCGGTGTTGACGTCGTTGCCGACGCCGAAAACGAAGACCCTGGAGCGCGAGGAATTGGCCTGCTGGACATGCCTCAGGATGTCCGCCGTTTCGGTCGTCCCGACCGTCGGCAGGCCGTCGGTCAGGAAAAGGACGTAGTTCGGGCGTTCCCCTCCCCTCATCCGGGACAGCGCCTGGAGGAGGGCATCGTTGATGTTCGTGCCTCCCGAATCCTCGATGCCGTCGACGAACTTGAGGGCCCGGCCGATGTTTTCGACGGTCGCCGGGACGAGGGCATCCGAGAAGGCCGTGACGCCGTCATCGAAATCGACGAGCGAGAATTCGTCGCGCGGGCCGAGATGGTTGAGGATGAACCGGGCCGCTTCCTTGGCCTGGCGGATCTTGGCCCCGCTCATGCTCCCGGAGCTGTCGAGGACGAGGACGATGTTCTTGTTGACGACCCTCTCCCCGGCGGCGGCGTAGCGCGGCGAGGCCAGGAGCAGGAAATAGCCGCCTTCCGGTCCCTCCCAGTTCATGAAGGACAGGCCGATATCGTCTTTCGAGAGCGAGTAGTAGACGAGGAAGTCCTTGTCCGGCCGGACTCGCTTATCCTCGTAACCGACGAGGGCGCGGCCCGGGCCGTCCTTTCTCACGGAGACCTTGTGGGAGGGCGAATAGACGTTGACGATCGGGACCTCGCTTTCGACCCGGACGGAGATGCTGACTTCGTCGAGCGGGTCGCGGGAGAACCTCTCCGTGTTCAGGGGATAGAGGTACTTGACCAGGCCGCCGTCGGACTTGAGGACCTCGGTGTATGAGATCTGGACCCGCTTCTCGCCCTTGGCCGGGATGGGGAACACCCTGGCCCGGAAAAGGCTGCGGCCCATGTATTCGAGGAGCCCCGGGTCGCGCATCCGGCGAACGATGTCCTCGTAGATCCGCCGTGCCTCGCGGCTGTCGAGGATCTCCCCCTGGACCCTTTCGTTCCCGACGTACATGGCGAAATCCGAGACAGAGGCGCCTTCC
This sequence comes from Candidatus Aminicenantes bacterium RBG_13_64_14, assembly GCA_001773855.1. GTDB lineage: Bacteria > Acidobacteriota > Aminicenantia > Aminicenantales > Saccharicenantaceae > RBG-16-66-30. The sequence goes on along the minus strand of MEXZ01000020.1, from coordinate 757 downwards.
GGGACGGGGAAGATGTAGGTTCCTTCGATGTCCCGGCCGAAATGGTTGACGAACACCTGGTCGACCGACGTTCGGGCCACCTGGTTGACGATCTCCACCTTGACGCGGTGATACCTGACGCTGAGCGGCGGGATGTCCTGCCCCGGCCGGGGGTTGGGGATGATGAAACCGTCGGCCCGGAGTCCGGGCGCCGCGGCCAGCAGAACGGCCAGACCGGCCAGCGCCGCCAGGGTTTTAACGCTTCGTCCTTGACCCATGTTCTCCTCCTTGCGCGAGTTGCTGCGCCTGCCTTTCATC
>MEXZ01000020.1:340-432 GCA_001773855.1 Candidatus Aminicenantes bacterium RBG_13_64_14 | reverse complement strand
TTCCATCTGCGGCGAAGGCGGGTCAACGAGAAAGGAGGGATTCCAGGTAAGCCCTGAGGAAATTCATGTCGGGGAAGACCTCGACGGGAAAG
>MEXZ01000020.1:0-238 GCA_001773855.1 Candidatus Aminicenantes bacterium RBG_13_64_14 | reverse complement strand
CCCCGTTTCCGGAGCAGCCCGAGAAGGTCACGGACGCCGTTCCGGAGAACCGACGTCTCGGTCTGTTCCGATTCGTGGGTTTCGAGGACGGCCCACTTCCGCGACCGCTCGGGCTCCTCGAGGGAATCGAGGTAGTCCAGGATGGAGGTCGCCCCCGTCTCGAGCTCCTCCCGGATGCGGAGCCAATCGTAGGAGTTTTCGACGACGGTCCCGTCGAGGTCGAAAATGACGCACTTGA
>MEXZ01000019.1:1681-6390 GCA_001773855.1 Candidatus Aminicenantes bacterium RBG_13_64_14 | reverse complement strand
TTGACCTCTTTAAAGTCGCGGTTGCGGACTCCGGCTTCGCGCTCCGGCATCTTCTGGCGGCCGAGCTTCATCCTCTCCTTGACGGGCAAGGCCTTGCGGAGATCCTTGCGCCAGTCGCGGTCGAACTCCGCCCTCAGCCGTTCCTTCAGCTCCGGGCTCAGCTCTTTCTTGTCCTCGGCCATGTCCTTTCGTTCCTCGTCCTAGGGGAGCTCGGTTTCCTCGTAATGGCAGATGGATCGGATCTCGTCGTCGAAATAGGATTTCCGGCGCATGAACAGCTCGTCCCAATCCACCTGGTGGGCGTCGAAGTCCGGCCCGTCGACACAGGCGAACTTCGTCTTGCCCGCGGCGGTGCAGCGGCAGGCCCCGCACATGCCCGTGCCGTCGACCATGATCGGATTCAGGCTGACGATCGTCTTGATGCCCAAAGGCTTCGTGACCCGGGCGCAGGCGTACATGAGGTAGGTGCATCCGACGGAGATGACCCGGGCGACCGGGGCTTCCGCCCGAAGCACCTCTTCGAGCGGCCGCGGGATGAAATCCTTGGAAGCCAGGGCATGATCGCGTGAGGAAAAGAGGACCTTGTCGCAGACCGACTGGTAGCGGTCCTTCCAGTAGACGAGGTGCTCCGCCTTGGCGTCGATCAGGGCGATAACCCTGTTCCCGGCGGCCTTGAGGGCCCGGGCCGTGGGCCATAGGGCTCCGATCCCGAAGCAGCCGGCGGCCAGCACGACGGTCCCGAAGGCTTCGATCTCGGAAGGCCGGCCGAGCGGCCCGACGAAGACCGGGACCTCGTCTCCGGCCTTGAGGGCGGCCAGCTTACGGGTCGACGTCCCGACGACCAGGAATACGGCTGTGACGGACCCCCGCGTTTCGTCCCAGTCGGCGATGGACAGGGGGATCCGCTCGCCCCGCTCGTCGGGCATGATGATGACGAATTGCCCCGGCCGGCATTTCCGGACCAGGTCCGGGGCGTGGACCTCGAGGAGGTGGAGATTGGGCACGAGGCGTCTCTGGTCGAGGATTTTCGGCATTACCGTCCCCGCACGAGCCTTAAGCTTTTGTGTTCCTGGGCCAAGTTTAAACCCTTATAATCGTCGGCGTCCCTGAGGGCGGCCGGCGGCCGGGAGGCGTCCAGCCCGCGGAGTGAGGATTTGTCGATGAACGCATCCTCGCCGGCCGGCCCTTCGGCGAGGAACCGCTCGCCGGAAGAAGATTCGCCAGCGGGTGTTGCCCCGAAGGCCGGAACGGCTGAGGCTAGCTCTCGGCGGACTTCCTCCTCCGACCCGCAGCCGAAGTCCGGCGCTCCAAGCTTGGCAGCCAAATTCTTGACGATCCACCAGCCCGGCTTGGCCTCGCCCAAGGGGACGATGGCCGGGCCGGAGACCTGGATCCGTCCTTCGATGTTGACCAGCGTGCCCGCCGCTTCGAATGATGTCGCTTCGGGCAGGACGACATCCGCGCAATCCAAGTTCTCGTCTCCGTAGCTCGCCTGGATAATAACGAGCTCCGCCGCCCCGCGCTCCAGCCGGCGGTGGGGTCCGGCGGCATAAAGGGCGCGCGGGCCGTTCTTCCCCGTTCGGGCCGGACGCTCCGGCGTCCCGGCGAACCGCGCGGCGAAGGCCGCGGCGATTTCGAGGGCGCCCCGCGTATTCGCTTCCCGGTCGAGCGGGATCAGGCGGGCTCCGCAGAGTCTGGCCAGATTCCAGAGAGCGGCCAGGCGGCCGAGACCTTCATTCCCGGAGGCAAAGTCGGGCCCGAAGAGAAAAACAGCCGGCCCGGCCGAGAAGAGGCCGGAAGAGAACTCCCTCAGCGACTTCTCAGGAACCCCCAGCTCGCGAACGGCGTATTTTTTTACGCGGCCGTCGTCAATCCGGGGCCCGTCGTGCCTGTCGAAGGCCAGAGCGGCAAGGGCTTTCAAGAACAGCTCTTCCTTGCCGGGCGGTATCGGGATTTCCGGCATGCTTCCAGACGAAGGGGGGCTTCCGGCCGGAGCGAGGCGGGCTACGGCGGCGCCGTTTGTCATCGCCCGATGGACTTCGAGCCCGATGATCGGCTGGGCGATCGCTAAATCTTCGTCGAGGATGAGAATCGTCCCGGCTCGGCCGATGTCAGTCATTCGGAAATTCATGGGATGGAAAGCCTGGCCCGCGGCCCGTCCGATTTCGCGCAAGGCCCCGGCCGCGGAGCCGGCCGAAGATCCGGTCAAACCGGGCGACCCGAGGATTTCGGCGGCGAATTTGTGCAGGGCGAAAAGGTCCTCGCAAGAGTTCTGGGCCGATGCCGAGACGGCGACGCCGCCGGGGCCTAAACCGGCCAGCCGGCCCGCCGCAAAGTCCAGGGCTTCGTCCCAGGAGGCCTCCCGGAGGGAATCTTTTTCACGGATGAGCGGTTTGAGCAGGCGGCGGGGGTGATAAACGGCGGACCGGGCCAGGAACCTGCCCCGGACGCACGCCTGGCCGCGGTTCACGCGGCCTTCGGGGTCGGGAGCCGTGACCATCATCCGACCATCCCTCAGCCCCACGGTCAGTCCGCATCCCTGCCCGCACAGCGGGCAGATGATCGGTGTTTCGCTCTCGGGAAGACGGTCGTAGCGCGAGCCCCGGTCCGCGAGAGCCCCGGTCGGGCAGGCGTCGATGCAGGCTCCGCAGAACTGGCAGCCCGAGTCGATCAGGCGCCTGTCGAGGGCTGTGCCGATAACCGTGCCCGATCCCCGCGAGACGAAGGTCAGGACCTCGGCGCCCCGGATTTCCCGGCAGACGCGGACGCAGCGCCCGCAAAGGATGCAGAGGCTGTTGTCCCGGTCGATGAACGGGTCGTCGCGCCGGACTTCGCCCTCGCGGCGGCGGCTGGGGAAGGGGACGGCGTCGAGGCCGATCGCGGAGACGACGCGCTGGAGCCGGCAGCGCCCGTTGGCGGGACAGAGGACACAGCCCGTGACCTCGCCCGTCTTCCGGATCGTGGATTTGAAATCCTCGCAGGAGGTCTTTTCCGCGCAGATCAGGCAGGCGTGGGGATGTTCGGCCAGGATGAGCTCGAGGATGCCCCGGCGAAGGGCCGACAGTTCGGGGGTCGAGGTGCGGACGACCAGGCCCTCCTCCGCGGCCGTGCTGCAGGCCGGGGCATAGCCTTTCCGTCCCTGGACTTCGACGAGGCACAAGCGGCAGGCGGCATAGGGCTCGAGGCCGGGATGGTCGCAGAGCGAGGGCACGAAGATCCCGTTGGCCGCGGCGAGTTCGAGGAGCGTGGGACGGCCTTCGAAGGCGACCGGGCGGCCGTCGATGGTGAGGGTCATGGTTCCCTCCCCTTGTCGCCCGTGATTTTCAGGACGGCCTGGATCTTGGCCGGACAGACGTTGAAACAGGCCCCGCACTTGATGCAGGCGGCCTGGTCGATGACGTGGACCTTTTTATTCTCACCGGCGATGGCGTTCACGGGACAATTCTTCAGGCAGAGCAGGCAGCCCACGCATTTTGCGGGGTCGATGACGAAGGTGATCAGGTTCTTGCAGACGCGGGCCGGGCAGGTCCGGTCGACGATATGGGCCAGGTACTCGTCGCGGAAATAGCGCAGCGTGGACAGGATGGGATTCGGGACCGTCTGTCCCAGCCCGCACAGGGAACCCTGCTTCACCGTCAGGGCGAGGGTTTCCAGCTTGGTGAGGTCCTCCAGGGCGCCTTGGCCGGCGGTGATCCGGGCCAGGATCTCGGCCATCTGGCGCGTGCCGATCCGGCAGGGAGAGCATTTCCCGCAGGATTCCTCCTCCGTGAACCGCAGGAAATAGAGGGCGATGTCCACCATGCAGGTGTCCTCGTCCATGACGATCATGCCGCCCGAGCCCATCATGGCCCCGGCCTGGGTCAGGCTCTCATAATCGACCGGAAGATCCAGGAGCTCTTTGGGGATGCATCCTCCCGAAGGACCCCCGATCTGAACGGCCTTGAACTCCCGGCCGCCGGGAATCCCGCCTCCGATGCCGAAGATGATGTCGCGGAGCCGGATGCCCATGGGCACTTCGACGAGCCCGGTGTTCCTGATCTTGCCGACGAGCGAGAAGATCTTCGTCCCCTTGCTCGTCGCCGTCCCCAGACCGGAGAACCAGGCCGCGCCCCTCCGGATGATGGACGGCACGTTGGCCCAAGTCTCGACGTTGTTGATGACCGTGGGTTTTCCCCATAGGCCTCTTTGGGCGGGATAGGGAGGCCGCTGCCGGGGAAAAGCCCTCTGACCTTCGATCGAGGCGATCAGGGCCGTCTCCTCGCCCGAGACGAAGGCCCCGGCCCCGCGCACGATCTCCAGGTCGAAATCGAAGCCCGTGCCGAGAATGTTCTCCCCGAGAAGCCCCAGGTCTCTCGCCTGGCCGAGGGCGATGCTCATCCGGGAAACCGCCAGCGGATACTCGTCGCGGATATAAATGAAGCCCTTGGCCGCCCCGATGGCCTTGGCCCCGATGACCATCCCTTCGATCACGGCGTGGGGGTCGGCCTCGAGGACGGACCGGTCCATGAACGCCCCCGGGTCGCCTTCATCGCCGTTGCAGATGATATATTTCGGCGAAGCCGTCTCGCGGCGGCAGAACTCCCACTTCTTCCCGGTCGGGAATCCCGCGCCGCCCCGGCCGCGGAGCCCAGCGGCCGTGATCTCGGCGATGATCGCCTCCGGGGCCATGGACGTCAGAGCTTTGCCCAGGGCCTCATAGCCGTCGTAAG
>MEXZ01000019.1:1385-1602 GCA_001773855.1 Candidatus Aminicenantes bacterium RBG_13_64_14 | reverse complement strand
GATGTCGGCCATCTTGGGGACGGGGAGGCCCCCCTCCGGCGGCACGTACATGAGCCGGGGGACCGGCCGCCCCTTGATGAGGTGCTCCTCGACGAGGAGGGGCACGTCCGCGGGGGACAGGCGCTGGTAGAAGACGCCGTCGGGATGAACGAGGAGGATGGGGCCCCGCTCGCAGAAACCGTTGCAGCCCGTGGTCACGACGAGGGCCTCGTCCTGA
>MEXZ01000019.1:869-1318 GCA_001773855.1 Candidatus Aminicenantes bacterium RBG_13_64_14 | reverse complement strand
CCGTTCCGGCGCAGACGAGGAGGTGGGTCCTGGCGGTCTTCAAAGGGCTTCCCCGTCCTCCGGCCCGCTCCCGGCATCCGGCGCCGGGCCGCCGGCCCGGAGGATCGGCTGGAGGACCTTGTCGGCCTTGGATTCGTTCATCTGACCGTGGTACCGCCCGTCGATGACGGCGAGCGGCGCGAGAGCGCAGGCGCCCAGGCAGTTGACGCGCTCGAGGGTGACCTCGCGGTCGGGGGAGGTCTGCCCGGCCCGCAGCCCGAGCTTCCGTTCGAAATGCTCCAGGACCGTGGCCCCGCCCCTGACGTGGCAGGCCGTCCCCATGCAGACCGTACAAATATGCCGGCCGCGGGGCGCCAGGCTGAAGGACTTATAGAAGGTCGCTACGCTGGTGACGTGGGCCGGCGGCATCTTCAGCTCCAGGGCCACCGCCTCGAGCGTTTCAGGCGCGA
>MEXZ01000019.1:0-634 GCA_001773855.1 Candidatus Aminicenantes bacterium RBG_13_64_14 | reverse complement strand
TCATCCGGGCCACGATCGTCTGGATCTGGTTCTGCACGGCGATGAAATAGAGCTCGCGGATCACGATCGTCCCCAGCCCCCGCTTCTGGAACGGACGGGCGACGATCACGCGGATCTCTCCCTGGTGCTTGCTCCAGCCTTCTCCGGACAGCTCCAGGGCGCCGCTGGCGACGATCAGGCCGCCGTGAACGGCCACGATGCGGATGTCGTCGCCGGCATCGACCCGGCGCAGGCGCTTGACCACGGCCCTGCGGTCCGTGACGTCGAACTTCAGGTATTTCCGGTCTTCCTCGGGCAAGGCGCCGTAGAACGCCATCAGCCGGTCGGTGTCCTGCGGCCCGAGCGGCCGGATGGTGACCTCCGTGCCGTCCTTCATCCTCTCGATCTTATCCATGCGGGCATCTTCCTTTTCTGCGAGTTTTTCGTCGTTTCTTCCTCTATTATATAATGAAGCGGGTTGGGGAATGTCAAGCCGCGGGCCCGATTGACAGGACTCCGACGCCAGTGTTATGGTGAACCGAGGCGGATCGATGCCCTTTCGACGGATGGTCCAACGGCTCCTGGATCTCCCTCTGCGGCGCAAGCTCATCCTGAGCTTTCTCGCGATCATCGCCATCGGCGGCATCCTGACGCT
>MEXZ01000018.1:2900-14063 GCA_001773855.1 Candidatus Aminicenantes bacterium RBG_13_64_14 | reverse complement strand
CCGGGAAAGGCCTCGGCTTCGAGGAAGGCCTTGAGGCACTGGTTCATGTTCGCGCCCATAGCCACGGACGCGACATAGACGTAGCCGTAGCTCATGGCCATCAGGCCGAGATCCTTCTTCGCTGTCTTCTTGCCCGATGTGGCGAACTTAGCCACTGAGCCGGTCGGAGTGGCCTTGGAGGCCTGACCGCCCGTGTTGGAGTAGACTTCGGTGTCGAGGACGAGCACGTTGATCTTGCGGTTCATGGCCAGGACGTGGTCGAGGCCACCGTAGCCGATGTCGTAGGCCCAGCCGTCGCCGCCGATGCACCAGACGCTCTTCTCGACGAGGAAGTCCTTGAGCTCGTCGACCTTCGTGAGATAGGGCTTGGCCCCGTTGGCCTTGGCCAGCGCCGCGGGCAGCGCGGCCCTGACCGCCTTGGCGGCGGTCTTGGCTTCCTCGCCCGTCGAAGTCCAGGCGCCCTTCATCTTGGCCAAAGCGTCCGTGAGCTCGGGCAGCGTTCCCGCGGCCAGGGCGCCTTCGATCGAAGTTGCCAGCAGACGGCGGTTGGCGTCAACGGCCAGGCGCATGCCGAAACCGTATTCGGCGTTGTCCTCGAAAAGGGAGTTGGCCCAGGCCGGCCCCTTGCCTTCGGTATTCACGCAGTAGGGCGAGGTCGGGAACGTGCCGCCGTAGATCGACGAGCAGCCCGTGGCGTTGGCAATGATCATCCGGTCGCCGTAGAGCTGGGTGGCCAGCTTGACATAGGGCGTCTCGCCGCAGCCGGCGCAGGCGCCGCTGAATTCGAACAGGGGCCGCAGGAACTGGCTGCCCTTGAGCGTGTCGGGCCTGATGCCGTCGACGACGTTGTCGGGGAGCCTGTCGAAGAATTCGGCCTTCTGGGTCTCGCCCTCCGCCCGCAGCTCCGCGATGGGTGCCATGACCAGGGCCTTATTCTTGGCCGGGCAGACCTGGGCGCACGAGCCGCACCCGACGCAGTCCTCGATGTAGCACTGGACGCGGTACTGGAGGCCCCTGTCGTTCTTGGTGTTGGATTTGAGGGCGTTGAAACCCTGGGGAGCGCCCTGGAGGTCGGCCGGGGCGATCTGCTTGGCCCGGATCGAGGCGTGGGGGCAGACGAAGGAACACTGGTTGCACTGGGTGCAGTTCTCGGGTAGCCATTTGGGACATTCGACGGCAATACCGCGTTTTTCCAGGCGGGAAGTCGCCGTGGGCACGGCTCCGTCGAGGGGCATCCTGGAGACGGGCAGGCTGTCGCCCTTGAACCGGGTGACGGGATCGATGACCTCCCGGGCGTAGGCGCTGGCGTCGTCGGGGACGATCTTGGTGACCGGGGCCGACTTGGTGATCTTGGTCGGGATGGGGACCTCTTCAAGGGCGGCGGCGGACCGGTCGACCGCGTCCCAGTTCATCTGGACGACCTCTTGGCCCTTGCGGCCGTAAGTCTTCTCGATGGCCTTCTTGATGAGCTTGATGGCCTCGTCCCCGGGAAGGACTCCGGAGAGTTTGAAGAAGCAGGCCTGCATGATCGAGTTGATACGCAGGCCCAGGCCGAGCTCGCCGGCGATCTTCAGGGCGTCGATATTATAGACCTTGACCTTCTTGGCGATGATCGTCTTCTGCATGTCCTCGGTCAGGTTCTCGAAGACCTCGTCGGTCTTCCAGTTGGAGTTGATGAGGAACGTCCCGCCCTCGCGGATACCCTCGAGGATGTCAAGTCGCCCGATATAAGACGGTTTGTGAAGGGCGACGAAATCGACCGTGTTGAGGAAGTACTGCGATTGGATGGGGCTTTTCCCGAAGCGGAGGTGGGAGATGGTGACGCCACCCGATTTTTTCGAGTCATACTGGAAGTAGCCCTGGCCGTACATGTCCGTGCTATCGGCGATGATCTTGATCGAGTTCTTGTTGGCGCCGACCGTCCCGTCCGAGCCGTAGCCGTAGAACTTGCAGCGGACCGTGCCGGGGAGCTCGGCGTCGATGGCCGGGCCGACGGGGATCGAAGTGTGGGCGACGTCGTCCGTGATGCCCACGGTAAAGCCGTGCGTCGCCTTCCCGTCGAGATGGTCGTAGACGGCCTTGACCATGCTGGGGGTGAACTCCTTCGAGGAGAGGCCGTAGCGGCCGCCGATCGTCTTGACAGGCCGGCCGGAGAGGGCCAGGGCGACGTCGAGGTAGAGCGGCTCGCCGATCGAGCCGGGCTCCTTGGTCCTGTCGAGGACGGCGATCTTTTTCACCGAGGCCGGGATGGCCGCGAGGAGGGCGGCCGTATCGAAGGGGCGGTAGAGCCGGACCTTGACCAGCCCCAGCTTGGCCCCGTGCCCGTTGAGGTAATTGATCGTTTCCTCGGCCGTTTCAGCGCCCGAGCCCATAATGACGATGACCTTGTCGGCGTCGGGCGCCCCGAAATAGTCGAAGAGGTGGTATTGACGGCCGATGACCTTGGCCACCTTGTCCATGTAATGCTGGACGAGGCCCGGGCACTCGGCGTAGTACTTGTTGACGGTCTCCCGCCCCTGGAAGTACACGTCCGGGTTCTGCTGGCCGACCTTGAGCATGGGGCGCTCGGGGTTGAGGGAGCGTTTCCGGAATGCCTCGAGGTGCTCCGGCTCGAAGAGACCGGCCAGCGTCTCGTAGGAGACGAGGTCGACCTTCTCGACGACGTTCGAGGTCCGGAAGCCGTCGAAGAAGTGGAGGAAAGGGATCGTGCTCCGCAGGGTCGTCAAATAGGAGACGATGGCCAGGTCCTGGGCCTCCTGGACCGAGCCGGCGCAGGTCAGGGCGAAGCCCGTGTTGCGCGCGGCCATGACGTCGCTGTGGTCACCGAAGATCGACAGCGACTGGCAGGCCAGCGACCGGGCCGAGACCAGGAAGAGCGTCGGCAGCATTTCGCCGGCGATCTTGTACATGTTGGGGAGCATGAGCATCAGGCCCTGGGACGCCGTGAAGGTCGTGGTCAAGGCGCCGGCCGAAAGAGCGCCGTGGACCGCGCCGGAGGCGCCGCCTTCGGACTGCATCTCGATGACGTCCACCTGCTGGCCGAAAATGTTCTTCCGGCCTTCGGTGGACCACTCGTCGGCCAGTTCCCCCATCGTCGAGGACGGGGTGATCGGGTAGATGGCGGCCACCTCGGAATACGCGTAGGCGACGTGCGTCGCCGCCGTGTTCCCGTCGATCGTCTGCATATTCTTTTTCAAGTCGGACTCCTTCATTATGTTCGAACGCCGTTCGCGGCGTGTCGTGTCAATCCTTGAGCTCTGTCCTGCCCTCCAGGGCTTTCTTGATGGTCACCTGATCGGCGAAATCGAGGTCCGATCCAACCGGAAGCCCCATGGCCAGCCGGGTGATCCGGATGCCGAACTCCTTGAGCACCCGGTGAAGGTAGAGGGCCGTGGCCTCCCCTTCCACCGTCGGGTTGGTGGCGACGATGATCTCCTTGAAGGCCCCCCCTTCGATCCTCTTGACGAGTTTCCCCAGCCGGAGCTCGTCGGGCCCGCGGCCCTTGAGCGGAGAGAGGGCGCCCAGGAGGACGTGGTAACGCCCGCTGTAGGCGCCCGTCTTCTCGATCGAGGAGATGTTGAACGGTTCCTCGACTATGCACAATGACTCGTCGGACCGTTGGGGGTCGGTACAGATCAGGCACGGGTCGACGTGGGTGATGTTGTTGCAGCGCCCGCAGTAAAAGATCTTCCTCTTGGCCTCCCGGATGGCCTCGGCCAGCCGGTCGGCGTCCTCGGTTGGGAGCCCGAGGAAATAAAAGGCGATACGCTGGGCGGTCTTGGCCCCGATGCCGGGGATCCGCCGCAGCTCCTCGATGAGCTCGTGCAGGGGCTGGGCGTATTCGAACATCAGAACAATCCCGGGATCTTGAGCCCGCCGCCGAGGCCGCCCAGCTTCTGGGCCAACGCCTCGTCAACCTTGGCCGCCGCGTCGTTGAAGGCGGCCACGATCAGATCCTGGAGCATCTCGACCTCGTTCTTGTCGGCGACCTCCGGCTCGATGCGTATGGACTGCAGGGCCTTGTGGCCGTCGAGGACGAGACTGACCATGCCGCCGCCGCTCGACCCCTCGACGCGCAGGGCCGCGAGCTCCTGCTGGAGCCGGTCCTGCATCTCCTTGGCCGCTTTCATCATTTTCTGAAGGTCCATGACGTTTTTCATGTTCCGTTCTCCGTTGGACCGGGTCCCTTGGGCGGGACGTCGCGCGTGGACTGGATGGGGTCCGCCGAGAGGACCGAAGCCTTGAACGTGTTCATGAAGAACTGCACGGCCGGGTCCTTGAGGGCCGTCTCGAGCTCCCGGCCCGGACGGATGGGGCCGCCGTCGGTGGCGTTCTCTTCGGCGAATCGGACCTTCGTTTCACGGCCCAGCACTTCCGAGGCCGCCCGCTCGACCGCCCGGATGTCCTTCTCCTGGATGCTCGTGACGAAAAAGCCCCGGCCGCTTGCGAAAAAGACTTCGAGGACGTTGTCCTTGACCATTATCGACGAGTACTGGGCCAGGAGGGCGGCCAGCGGGGCCCTGTCCGTCGCCAGTTTTTCGAGGACACGCTTGAAGACGTCTTTCTGGGCGGGAGGGGCGGTTTTAGCTGCCGAAAAGGCGCCGGGCGGCGGGTCTCCGGCCGGGATAGGACGTCCCGAAGCCAACGGGGGCCTGGGCAGAGTCCGCGGGGACTCCTTCCTGAGCGAATCCACGTCGCGAATGAGCTCCTGGAGAGGCACGATCTTGCGAAAGTGGCAGAGTTTAATGAGGAAGGCTTCGAGGTAGATCCGGGGCATGGCCGAGTACTTCAAGCCGGCCTCGGCCTGCTGGAGGGCGAGAAGGTAGCGGAGAAGGTCCTCGGCCGTGGCTTTCGAGGCCTGGACGCGCAGGGCCTGGAGTTCCTCCGCACTGGCGAGAAGCAGGTCCTCCGGCTTTTCGACGGAACGGACGAGGAGGAGGGCCCGGAAATGCTCGATGAACTTGCCGAAGACAAAACGGAGGTCGTATCCGGCGGCGGCAACGCTTTCGACAAGGGGGAAAATGTCCTCGGGCTTTTCCTCGAGGACGGCCGTTGAGCACCGGAAGACGACCTCCGGACCGACCGTCCCGAGGATCGTCTTGAGGTCCTCGTCGCCGATGTTCTCGCCGCTGAAGGCCACGGCCTGGTCGAGCAGGCTCTGGGCGTCCCGCATGCTGCCGTCGGCGGCCTCGGCGATCATGGCCAGGCCGACGGGGGTGATGGTGATCGCCTCCCTCCTGGCGATCTCCACGAGGTGGTTGATGATGTCCTTGTGGGAGATCTTACGGAATTCGAAGTGCTGGCATCGCGAAACGATCGTCGCCGGGACCTTGTTGAACTCCGTCGTCGCGAAGATGAAAACCGTGTTCGGCGGCGGCTCTTCGAGGGTCTTGAGAAGGGCGTTGAAGCCTTCCTTGGTGATCTGGTGGACCTCGTCAATGATGACGACCTTGTAGCGGGTGTAGATCGCTTTGTACTTCAGCGACTCGCGAAGGGCCCGGATCTCGTCGATGCCCCGGTTGGAGGCGCCGTCGATCTCCAGGACGTCGATCGCCCTGTCCTCGCTGATGGCCGCGCAATAGTCGCAGGGCTTGTTCTTGTCGTCCGCGAGTTCCTTGTCCTCGATCTTGCAGGGGCTCGCTGTCGGGCCGCTGGCGCAGTTCAGGGCCCTGGCCAGGATACGGGCGACCGAAGTCTTACCCGTCCCCCTCATCCCCGAGAAGAGGTAGGCCTGGGAGATCCGGCCCATCTGGATGGCGTTCTGGATCGTCCGGACGACGGATTTCTGACCGATGACCTCTTCGAAGGCCTGCGGCCTGTATTTCCGGGCGAATATCTTGTAGGACATGGGTTTCGACCGTCCGAAGACGGTAGGGGAAGCCGGTCGTTTCCCTTAAAAAGTAAAGTTTATCTTAGCACAAACCGGCTAAAATTCAAGGAAAAGGAATATAATGAGCCCGTGCGAGCGAGCTCCCGCAGCCTTCTCGAGATCCACCTGGCCGTCTTCCTGTTCGGCTTCCCGGGGCTGTTCGGGAAGTGGCTCGCCCTCTCCCCTCCCGTCATCGTTTTCGGTAGGGTCCTTTTTGCATCCCTGGCGCTTTTCGCGGTCCTTGGTTTCGGGCGGCGTTCGTTCCGGATCGTCCCGCGGCGGGATCTGGTCCTCCTAGCCGTCTGCGGGCTTACCCTGGCCGCCCACTAGACGATGTTCTTCAAGGCCATCCAGGTCTCCTCGGTGGCCGTCGGCCTCCTCGCCTATGCCAGCTTCCCGGTCTTCACGGTCTTTCTGGAACCGCTCCTGATGAGGGAACGCTGGGACCCGGCCAGCCTCGGCTACGCCTTCCTCTGCGTCCTGGGCCTGTACCTGATCATCCCGGGCTTCGACCCTTCCGACGCCGTCGTCCGCGGTGTCCTTTGGGGGCTTGGGGCGGGCCTGACCTTTTCCATCCTGTCGGTCCTCAACCGGGTCCTGGCCTCGCGGCAGTCGAGCCTGGCCGTGGCCTTCTACCAAGACCTCTTCGCCGCCATCTTCCTGGTCCCGGCCGTCGTCCGGGCCGACTTCGCACTATCTATGCGGGACTTGGGGCTCATCGCCGTACTCGGTGTTATCTTCACGGCGGGGGCCCATACCCTGTTCATCGACGGAATGAGGGAGGTCCGGGCCAGGACGGCGAGCATCCTGAGCTCGCTCGAGCCGGTTTACGGTATCCTCCTCGCCCTGCTCTTTCTTAAAGAAAGCCCCTCCCTGAGAACGGTCTCGGGAGGGGCGGTCGTTCTGGCTGCCGCGCTCGTCGCCACGGTCCGGGCGCGGCGGACGTCCTAGTTCTTGTCGATCTTCTTCTTGACCGGCGCTTTCTTCGTCTTCGCTTCCTCCGCCTTCTGCCGCTCCGTCATCTCGGCCTTCTCTTCCTGGTGCTTTTTCTTCAGCTCGGCGATCTTAGACTTGACCTGGCCGTCCACCTTCTGTTTCTCGGCCGGGTTTTGGATCTTCGCTTTCTCGTCATCGGCCTTGCGCCGAATCTCGTTGACCTCGGATTCCTGACTATCCTGCATGAGCTTCACTTCCTGCTCGTGGGCCTGGCGAAGGGCGGCGCTCCCATCGCGGGGAACCTGGCGGTAAATGCGGCCGGCGCGCTCGTTGTCGAGCTCGTCCGCGGCTTTGTCCTGCTCGACGAACTGCTTCGGCTTGGCCGCATCGTTCCGGACGATATCGGGCTTGTAGAGGACGACGTCGCGGCCTTCGAGGCGTGCCTCGCCCGCGCGCGGCGCCGCCTTCAGCGTGTACTTGTCGACAACCTTGTTGGTCAGCCTGCGGACATATTCGACGTCCACCCCGTCATTGAACACCCGGTTATCCCTGACGTTGACGTTGACGTTGAGGACGGTCAGGTTGACGATGGTGACGTTTCGCTCGGCCGGCAGGATCCAGCGGTCGAGCGACCTGTCCATAAAATCGCGGCCGCGGACGAAATTCCAGTAATGTCCGGGGATATCCCATTGGTGACGCCCGAAACCGCGTCCGGGAATGAAGTCGACGCCGGGAGGAAGGGGCGCCCAGCCGATGTGCGCATCGCCCCATCTCCAGGCCACCCAGGCCGGGCCCCAAACGACGTCGGGAACCCAGAACCAGCCCAACCGCCGGTCCCAGCCCCAACGGCCGTAATGATAGGCGATCCAGCCCCAGCGCTCGAGGGAAACCCACGTCCACCCGTAGTCGGTCCAGGCCCAATTCCCCCGGGAATAGGGGCGCCACTTGTAGCCTACGTCCCGAGGGATCCAAACGTAGCCGTAGGCAGAGTAGGAAACCCACCTGCCGTAGGGCTGCATCTGTTCATAAAAATAGGCGGTATCCAAGCCGCCGTAGGCACCCCTGTCTCCCTCATACGAGTTCTCTTGAGGGGGCCTGTTGGATTCGTCGTAGGGGACGTACAATAAACAGCCCGCACCGAAGAGCATTACCAAGACCAGGAATCCCAGGATCTTTTTCATCTCTGTCCTCCTAAACCGTTATTTTGCAAGGAATATGCCAAGCCTATCCCAGGCAGTTCAAAAGGCCGCCGCGGGGCGGTTTGTCCTAAAAAACGGACAACTGTTATCCGGCTGCCCGGTTCAGGCCAGCCTTTTGAAGACGGTTTTAATGCGCTTGAGGGCCCAATTGAGGTCCTTCTCCCTGATGATGAGCGGAGGAGCCAAGCGGATGACGTTGTCGTGGGTTTCCTTGCAGAGGAGGCCTTCCTTCATCAGCTCCTCGCAGAAACGCCGGGCGCCCCCGGCCCCCGGATGAAGCTCGATGCCGATGAGAAGCCCGCGGCCGCGGACCTCCTTGATGTGCCGGCTGCGGACCTTGCGCAGCTTTTCCATGAACGACTGGCCCCGTTCGGCGGCGTTCTCGACAAGCTTCTCCTCCCGGATGACGCGCAGGCTTTCCCGGGCCACGGCGCAGCCGAGGGGATTGCCGCCGAAGGTCGAGCCGTGCTCGCCGGGCTTGAAGACGCCGAGGATCTCCCGGTCGGCCAGGACCGCGGAGATGGGGTAGCAGCCTCCGCCCAAGGACTTGCCGATGACGACTATATCGGGCCTTACGTCCTCGAATTCACAAGCGAAGAACTTGCCCACCCGGCCGAGGCCGGTCTGGATCTCGTCGGCGATGAAGAGGACGTTGTTTCTCTTGCAGATCTCGGCGGCTCTCTTGAGGAACCCGGCGGGGGGGATGAGGATCCCCGCTTCGGCCTGGATGGGTTCGACGATGAACGCGGCCGTGCTAGGGGTGATGGCCTTCTCCAAAGCATCCGCGTCGCCGAAGGGGACGATGGTGAAACCCGGCGTGAAGGGGCCAAAATCCTTGCGGTAAAGCGGCTCGGTCGAGAAACTGATGACCGTGACGGTACGGCCATGGAAGTTGTTAGCGCAGGCGATGATCTCGGCCCTGTCCTGGGGAACGTCCTTGTTCATATAAGCCCACTTGCGTGCCGTCTTGACGGCGGTCTCGACGGCTTCGGCCCCCGAATTCATGGGCATGACCATGGAGTAGCCCGTCATTTCGCAAAGTTCCTTGGCCAGCATCGGCCACTGGTCGTTGCGGAAGGCCCGGGAGGTCAGGGTCAGCTTGCGGGTCTGTTCGACGAGAGCCCGGACGATCCGGGGATGCCGGTGGCCCTGGTTGACGGCGGAGTAAGCGCTCAGGCAATCGAGGTACTTGCGGCCTTCGATGTCATGCATCCAAATTCCCTGGGCCTTGGTGATAACAACGTCGAGGGGATGATAATTGTGAGCCCCGTAGAGGTCTTCCACCACGATGATATCTTTGCTGTCCATGTCATATCTCCTTAAGGTTATTTCTGCCCTTTGTTCTTTCGCTGCGTGAATGGCGGAGAGGGCGGGATTCGAACCCGCGGTACACCTTTCGGCGCACACACGCTTTCCAAGCGTGCTCCTTAAACCACTCGGACACCTCTCCGTTCCTCCGGTCCAAAAGCCAACGGGCCACGATATCGACAACGTTATCAAAAAAACAGGGATTGGTCAACGCGGGCACCAGCGAAGGAGGGACAGTCCCTCCTTCGCTCAGAACGGCGGACGGTAGATGTTGATGATGTCCTTAAGAAGGGCCGCAGCCGCGCCGCGCGGGCTGGACCTCCCGCCCGTCACCGTCACCGTGCCCATGGAGTCGGTGAGGAAGGAGATGCCCTTTTCCGTCCCATTGACGTGGACGAGCGGATGGGTGGCGTCGATGAGGGACGGCCGGACATCCAGGCTCCATCGCCCGCCCTTTCTGCCGGGAGCGGACGTGGCCAAAAGCTTGACGGACCGCCCTTCCTTCCGGGCGGACCGGACGAAATCGGCCGACACCCCGGCGATACCGCAGACCTGGACGTCCTTCAAGGCATAGGCCGCGTCCAGACAAGCGTTGGTGATGAGCAAGATCTTGCCGGCCGTGTCCCAGCCGCCGATGTCCTGGGCCGGGTCGGGTTCGGCGATCCCCTTGGTCTGGGCCTCCTGCAGCGCTTCTGCGTAGTCCAGCCCCTCCCCCATGCGGGTCAGGATGTAGTTGGTCGTTCCGTTGAGGATGCCCTGGATGCCCTCGATCCGGGCACCGGCGAGAGAGAAAAGGCCGACGTCGAGGGTCGGCAGGGCGGCCGCGGTGGCTCCGCTGAACTTGAGAAACACGCCGTTCTCCGCGGCCCTGGCCTTGAGATCCGGTAAGCCGACGACCAAGGCCCCCTTGCTGGCGGCGACGGCATGCCAGCCGCCCTGAAAGGCGCCGGTGATATAGGACAGGCCGGGCTCTCCCGTCTCCAGGTTGGAGAGCGTGCATTCGACGAGGCATCCGCCCGGCCTGGTTTCCTTGATGATGTCTGCGGCCTTCATTCCGGCGCGCCAGGACGGATTGCCGGAGGTCCAAGGCTCCCCGCCCCGGGAAATATGCCGGACTTCGAGAGGCCCGCCGTAATAGAAGCAGCCCTCCGCCTGGGCCACGGCCAGGACGTCGAGCGCAAGCCCGTAACGGCATTTGAGGTCCTCCCTTTTTTCCCGCAATAGAGAAAAGAAGGCCCGGCCGACGTTGCCGAAACCCGTGACGACCAGAGGGACGGTTTTCACGGGCGCGCTTTTATTTTCCATGAGGACGGCCCCTCAAGGCCGGGATTTCCATGGCGGAGAGGGCGGGATTCGAACCCGCGATCCCAATCGCTCGAGATAACGGTTTTCGAGACCGTCGCCTTCAACCACTCGGCCACCTCTCCGCAATAACGGGACACGAGAAGAGCCAAGATTATAGCCGAATTCCCTATTTCTTTCTACGGGCGCGGAAGAAGTCGCGGAGGAGCTTAGCGCACTCGTCGGCAAGGACGCCGCTGAGGACCTCGGGCCGGTGATTAGTCCGCTCGAAGGGGAACTTCATGATCGAGGAAACGGCGCCGGCCTTGGGATCGAGCGCGCCGAAGACCAGACGGCGGATGCGGGCCTGGACGATGGCGCCAAGGCACATCGCGCAGGGTTCGACGGTCACGTAGATGTCGCAGTCCGGCAGGCGGTAGTTCCCGGCCTTCCTGGCCGCCTTGCGAAGGGCGACGATCTCGGCGTGGGCCGTGGGGTCGGAGCAATCGACGGGCTTGTTCGAGCCGCGGGAAACGATACGGCCGTACCGGACGACAACGGCGCCAATAG
>MEXZ01000018.1:2404-2889 GCA_001773855.1 Candidatus Aminicenantes bacterium RBG_13_64_14 | reverse complement strand
GCGGCCCGGTCGCCTCGCGCGATCCCTACTCCCCTTTTTGCCCCGGTTGCGCCGAACCCTTGTTCCTTGTCCCTGCCACCCGCTCCGGCGGGAAGATCATCCATGAGGACCGTCCGCTTGCGCTCGAGAGGTTCGCCGATTTCCTGCCGCTCGATGGCATCGACCCCGGCCTAAGCCTGGGTGAAGGCATGACGCCGCTTATCCGCCTCGAGCGTGCCGGGGCGGCCATGGGGCTTCCGGCCGTCTACGCGAAAAACGAGGCCCAAAACCCAACGGGGAGCTTCAAGGACCGCGGCACAGCCGTGGCCGTCCAGAAAGCGGTTTCCCTGGGCTTCAAGCGCATCGGGACGGTTTCGACGGGAAACATGGCCGCTTCGACGGCCGCCTATGGCGCCCGGGCCGGACTGGAAACGTTCGTCCTCCTCAAGGAAGGGACCGCCGTAACCAGCCTCAAGGCCGCCGGCATTTACGGTCCCCGGCTCATC
>MEXZ01000018.1:0-2398 GCA_001773855.1 Candidatus Aminicenantes bacterium RBG_13_64_14 | reverse complement strand
GAAGGGGACTACGGGAGCCTCTTCCGGGCCAGCCTCGATGTCGGCAAGAGACTCGGCATTTCGTTCATGAACTCCATCGACCCCTACCGCATGGAAGGCTACAAGCTCACCGCGTTCGAGATCTACCTCCAGATGGGACGGCGCTCTCCCCGGTTCCTTTTCGTGCCCTTGAGCTCGGGCGGCCACCTTCTCGGCCTCATACGGGCCTTCGACGACCTTGAACGGGAAAAGCTGATCACGGCTTATCCCACCTTCGTCGGAGTCCAGGCCCAGGGCTGCGCCCCTCTCGCCGCCGCCTTTGCCGCAGGGCTCGATAGATATGAAAGACCCGCCGAAGTCCGCACGATCGCCCACGCCATCTCCAACCCCACCCCTCCGGCCGGGAACGCCGTTCTGCGCATGATCCGTGACCGTAAAGGCATTCTTTGCGCCGTGACGGACGAGGAAATGCTCGAGGCCCAACGGGAGCTGGCCGCCGCCGAGGGCCTCTTCTGCCAGCCCGAATCCGCAACGAGCCTCGCCGCCCTGAAGAAGCTCGCCGCAGACGGACGGATCGCGGAAAAGAGCGGAGACGCCGTGCTCGTCCTCACCGGGAGCGGCCTCAAGACGCCCCACCTTCTCGAATCCGTCCCCGTGGAAGTCCACAAGATTCCCCTGTCCGGGCTCGAGTCGTGCCTCTCGCGCCTGATACGTTCGCTGGCGAATAGGTTGATTTAGCCGGTAACGTATTGTTTTAGCCGGTTCTGTGCTATCATAAGCCTAACCAACCCGGAATCGCACCGGGAATTAAATCTTTTTAAGCGAGGTCGACATGCCTTATGACTTTCAATCCATCTCGCGGGGGGAATGGCCGAAAATCCCGCCCAAGGTCGTGAAGGGGGTCCTCCTGGGACTCGCCGCAATCGCTCTCCTCTGGGGATCCTTCTACCAGGTCAGCCCCGAGGAGATGGGGGTCATCCTCCGTTTCGGCAAGTTCGTCCGGTCTTCCGAGCCGGGCCTTCACATGAAAATCCCCCTGGGGATCGAGCGGCTGACCCGTGTCCCGGTCCAGCGGCAGCTCAAGCAGGAGTTCGGCTTCCGGACCGTGCGTGCCGGGATCAATACCGAGTACGCTACCACCGCAGAAACCAAGGGTGAATCGGTGATGCTCACCGGCGACCTCAACGTCGTCGACGCCGAATGGATCGTCCAGTACAAGATCAAGGACCCGTATCTCTTCCTGTTCAAGATGCGGGAAGCGGAGGCGACCTTCCGCGACATGACCGAGGCCGTCGTCCGGCGCGTCGTCGGCGACAGCGCCGTCGACGAGGTCATTACCGTCGGCAGGACCCGCATCGCCGATGAAGCCAAGTCCCTCCTCCAGCAGCTCTGTGATTCCTACGAGAACGGCATCGAAGTCAACCAGCTCATCTTCCAGGACGTCAATCCGCCAGAAAGCGTCAAGCCCTCATTCAACGACGTCAACGAGGCCCTCCAGGAAAAAGAGAAGAAGATCAACGAATCCTGGGCCGAGTACAACCAGGTGATCCCCAGGGCGTCAGGCGAGGCCGAGCAGGTGATTCGCGGCGCCGAGGGATACGCCACGGAAAGGGTCAACAACGCCGCCGGCGACGCCAGCCGCTTTTCCGCTGTCTACCGGGAATACGCCAAGGCCCCCGCGGTCACCCGCAAGCGGCTCTACCTCGAGGCCCTCAACGATATCCTGCCCAAGATCACCAAGAAGATCGTCGTCGACCAGGACCAGAAAAATGTCTTGCCCCTTCTGAACCTGGGCGAGGAGGTGAAGAAGTGAACACCAAGAACACGACCCTCCTCATCATCATCGTCGGGGCGCTTCTCCTCGGGCTCCTCGTCCTCCTGGACTCCGTCTATGTCGTTTCCGAAACGGACCAGGTCATCATCACCCAGTTCGGCGAGCCGATGGGCGGGGCGGTCACGACCGCCGGCCTGCATTTCAAAACACCGTTCATTCAGAAGACCCACTTCTTCGACAAGCGCTGGCTCCAGTGGGACGGCGACCCCAACCAGATCCCGACCAAGGACAAGAAGTACATCTGGATCGACACCTATTGCCGCTGGAGGATCAGTGACCCGCTGGTTTTCTTCCAGCGCGTCCGGGATGAGCGGGGCGCCCACAGCCGCCTCGACGACATCGTCGACGGCGAGACCCGCAACACCATCGCCAACTTCGACCTCATCGAGATCATCCGGAGCTCGAACCGCGACTTCGAGCTGACCGAGGACGCCGCGCTCCTCGATTTCTCCGAGGTCGTCGGCAAGATCGGTACGGGCCGCGAAAAACTGTCCAAGATCATCCTCGAGAACACGTCCAAGATCACCCAAGAGTTCGGCGTCGAGCTCAAGGACGTCCAGGTCAAGCGCGTGAACTACGTCGACG
>MEXZ01000017.1:6055-9459 GCA_001773855.1 Candidatus Aminicenantes bacterium RBG_13_64_14 | reverse complement strand
CAGGCCGTCGTGGCCCGGTCCTTCGCCCGCATCTATTTCCGAAACGCCATCAACCTCGGCCTGGCTGTCCTCCAGTGCGATGAAGCCGTCGACGCCCTGGAGAAGGGCGACGCCGTCGACCTCGATTTCGCCCGGGGCGAGATCCGCTCTGCCAAGGGCACCTTCCGCTTCCTGCCTCTCCCGGATTCCGTCCTCGGCATCCTCGAGGCCGGCGGCCTGCTCGAATACACCAGGAAGAAACTCATAAAGGAGTGATCATGGCCAAGTACAAGATCGCCATTCTCCCCGGGGACGGGGTCGGGAAGGATGTCGTCGAAGCGACGATGATCGTCCTTGACAGGGTCGGGCTCGACGCGGAATACATCTACGGGGACATCGGTTGGGAATTCTGGTCGTCCGAGGGGAACCCCCTGCCCGACCGGACGCTCAAACTCCTCCGCGAAACCGACGCCTGCCTCTTCGGGGCCATCACCTCCAAGCCCAAGGAGGACGCCGGCCTCGAGCTCTCGCCCGCCCTGAAGGGAAAGGGCCTGTCCTACTTCAGCCCGATCGTCCGCTTGCGCCAGGAGTTCGACCTCTACCAGAACCTCCGGCCCTGCAAAGCCTACCCCGGCAATCCTTTAAATTATAAGGAGGGGATCGACCTGGTCATCTTCCGGGAGAACACCGAAGGGATGTACGCGGGCGTCGAGTTCCTGCCCCTGCCGCAGGTCGTTCGGGACGCGCTCCTGACGCACCCCAAGATGAAGCGCTTCAAGGACGTCCCGGCCAACGAGATCGCCGTGTCGACCCGCATCATGACCAAGTCCGCCTGCGCCCGGATCGTCCGGGCCGCCTTCGAATTCGCCCGGAAGGGCGGCCGGAAATCGGTCACCCTCATCGAGAAGCCGAACGTGCTGCGTGAGACAGGCGGCCTGATGCTCGACACGGCCCGGGCCGTCGCCAAAGATTATCCCGACATCAAGTTCTGGAACGCCAACATCGACGCCATCTGCATGTGGCTCCTCAAGAACCCCCACGACTACGACGTCCTCGTCGCCGAGAACCTCTTCGGCGACATCGTCTCCGACCTGGCCGCCCAGCTCGTCGGCGGGCTGGGTTTCGCCGGCAGCGGCAACATCGGCGACACGTACGGGGTCTTCGAGCCGACCCACGGCTCGGCGCCCAAGTACTCGGGCTTGTACAAGGTCAATCCCATCGCCACCATCCTCGCGGCCAAGATGATGCTTGACTGGATCGGCGAGACCGACAAGGGCCGGGCGATCGAAGACGCGGTCGCCGAAGTCATCAAGGAAGGGATGGTCCGGACCTACGACATGGGCGGGCAGTCGACGAGCCTCGACATCGGCCGGGCCGTCGCCGTCAAGCTCTAGGCGCCGGGCCGGCGGGCGGACACATGCTCATCCTCGCGGTCGACACGACGACGCCCACCGGCTCCGTGGCCCTCCTCGAGGACGACGCGCTCCTCGGCGAGGCCAACATTGAATCGGCGGCGACCCATTCGGCCCGCCTCCTCCGCTCCGTCGATTTCCTTCTCGCCGCCCATGGACGGGACGTCAAGGATATCGGCGCGTTCGCCGTGGCGGCGGGCCCGGGCTCTTTCACCGGTATCCGCATCGGCGTCGGCGCCGTCAAGTCGCTGGCCTACGCCTCTGGAAAACCCGTCGCGCCCGTGTCGACGCTCCTGGCCCTTGCTTCGAAGCTCGCCGCCGACGGCCCCCGCCTCGTCTGCCCTCTTCTCGACGCGAAGAAAGAGGAGATCTACGCCGGCCTGTTCGAAGTCCATAAGGCCGGCCTGACCGAGCTCATCCCCCAGGGCGCCTACATCCCGGACGCCTTTTTCGCCCGGCTTCCCGCCCGGCGGGTCATTGCCTTCGCCGGGAGCGGCCTGGCCGCTTACCGCGCGAAACTCCTGCCCTACGTCCGGGACAAGGCCCGCTTCCCGCGCCGGTCCTCGTTCCTCGCGGCCGAAGTCGGCCGTATCGGCTGCGGCATGATCCGCGAAGGGAAGGGGGTCGACGCCGCGTCGCTCGAGCCCTTCTATTTCCGGAGGTCGCAGGCCGAGGAAAAATGTCGACTCTGATCGAGGGCGATTGCCGCTATTTCATCCGGCGGATGCAGGAGGGCGACCTCCCCGCGGTCCGAACCATCGAAGCCCTGTCCTTTTCCAACCCCTGGAGCGACAACACCTTCCGCGGCGAGATCCAGAACACATCCATATCCTTCCCCTTCGTCGTCGTCCGGCGGCCGGGGGACGAGGTCGTCGCCTACATCGTCTTCTGGCAGATCCGGGACGACGTCCAGGTCAACAACATCGCCGTCCACCCCGACTGCCGCGGCCTGGGCATCGGCGAAGCCCTGATGCGATTCGCCGTCGCTAAGGTCCGTGGAGAGGGCGCGGCCTTTATGACCCTCGAGGTCCGGCAGTCGAACACCGCGGCCTTGGTCCTCTACAAGAAGCTCGGATTCGAGGTCCTAGGCACGCGGAAAAACTATTACACGAAGCCTGAGGAGGACGCCTTCGTCCTGGGTCTCGTTCTGGATCAGTAGTCGACGCGGACGAGCGTCAGGCCTTTGGCGGCGGCTGTCGGTCCGGCGAGCGTTCTGTCCTTACGGCGGAAGATCTCCTCCACCTGGCCGGGCGGGATCCTGCCCCGGCCGACCTCGATGAGCGTCCCGACGATCGTCCGGACCATGTAGCGGAGGAAGCCCCCCGCTTCGATGGTGTAGACGATCTCGGGTCCGGTCTTCCGGATCTCCGACCGGGCCACGGTCCTCACCGGCGCGCGGTCGCGGTTGGAGGAGAATGCCGTGAAATCGTCGGTTCGGACGAACATGCGGGCCGCCTGCCGCATGGCCCTCATGTCGAGGGGATAGGGCCAATGGAGGACGTAGCGCCGGTCGAGAGGGCTCTGCTGGGGCGCGTGGACGATGCGGTAGCGGTAGACCTTGGAGCGGGCCGATTTCCGGGCGTGGAAACCGGCCGGGACCTCGCCGAGGGAGAAAACGCGGACGTCAGCCGGCAGGACGGCGTTGAGCGCCCGGAAGAGGTCGGCGTCGGCAAGCTTGAAGGCGCCGCGGAAGCTGGCCACCTGGCCCAGGGCGTGGACGCCCGCGTCGGTCCGGCCCGCGCCGTGGACGACGATCTTTTTCTGGGTGATCTTGCGGACCGCTTCCTCGATGACGCCCTGGACCGTGCGGCCGTCCGGCTGGCGCTGCCAGCCGCGGAAATCCGTGCCGTCGTAGGCGAGGACGATCCTGTAGTTCTTCATCTCAGGAAAAGAGGCCTTCGAGGGCCAGCCGGACCGCTTCTTCCGCGGTTTCCGCGACGGTGACGCCCCGGATGTCCCAGGTCCGGAGCCCGACGACCCTCTTCCCGTGGATCAGGCCGTAGGCGATCTCCG
>MEXZ01000017.1:248-5966 GCA_001773855.1 Candidatus Aminicenantes bacterium RBG_13_64_14 | reverse complement strand
GGCCGGGCCGGCTGCCGCCGATGACGGCGATGCGGATCCTCTTGCGGAAGTCTTTCATGGGACGTCCTTTCCAGCCGTTTCCGGCCTCATTCTATCACAGCCGCAACCTTTTCGGGGCCTCCGCCCTTTATTGACTTCATGCGGTGAGTGTGCTAAGGAATGAGAATAACATCAGAGCATAACCGGTATGTCCTTCATCAACTATGCCACGAAAACGATCGCCATCAAGATCGTCTACTACGGCCCCGGGCTGAGCGGGAAGACGACCAATCTCCGCTACATCTACTTGAAACTCGACAGCGCCTACCGGGGGGACCTCGTCTGCCTCGAGACAGACACCGACAGGACCTATTTCTTCGACCTCCTGCCCATCCGGGCCGGGATGATCGGTGAATACAAAGTCCACTTCCAGCTCATGACGGTCCCGGGCCAGGTGTTCTATGAGGCCTCCCGCAAGAGCGTCCTCCGCGGTTCCGACGGCATCATCTTCGTCGCCGACTCCCAGATCCCGCTCCTCGACGCCAATTTGGAGAGCTTCGACGGCCTCCGGCGTAACTGCCTGCAGCACGATATCGACCTGATGAAGATCCCTCTCGTCTTCCAATACAACAAGCGGGACCTCAACTACCTCATCCCGGTCGAGACCTTCAACAACCTCCTCAACCCCCGCCGTTCGCCCTGGGTCGAGGCCGCGGCCGTCAACGGCGTCGGCGTCTTCGAATCCCTTCGCGAGATCTCCAAGCTGACCGTGCCCGTCGTCCGGGAACGGCTCTTCGGGGAGAAACCCCGCGAGGAGTCCGATGCGAGCCAGTTCTCCGTCCGGGACCTCGAAGACCTCCAGGGAAGGGGGCCGGAGGAGGGCGAGGCGGGGGCCGGACAGTTGACAAATGTCAAGGTCAAGTCCAGGCGGGACGTCGAAGACGAGCTCGACAAGCTGTCCAAAGACTACTTCAGAAAGTAAAGGCCGGTCTCCCGGCCGGCGAGCGGCTTTCTTTCTCCTCCGGTGACACAAACATGGGGCCCGTTCGTCCTTACTATCGGGCCCCATGCTGTTCAAGATCGCGAGCGCCGCTCTCCACGGGATCGAGGCTTTTCCCGTCGAGGTCGAGGTCGACATCTGCCCCGGCTTCCCGACGTTCGTCACGGTCGGCCTGCCCGACGCCGCCGTCCGGGAGAGCAAGGAACGCGTTCGGGCCGCCCTCAAGAACTGCGGCTACGACATGGAGTCGAAAAGGATCACCATCAACCTCGCCCCCGCCGACAGACGGAAGGAGGGCTCGGCCTTCGACCTGCCCATCGCCCTCGGCTTTCTGGCCTACCTGGAGGTCATCCCGGCGGCCCGCCTGCGCGACTATCTCTTCGCCGGTGAGTTGGCCCTCGACGGGCGGCTCAAACCCGTGCGCGGCGCCCTGCCCGTCGCCCTGCTGGCCAAGAAAGCCGGGTTTCCGGGGATCGTCGTTCCGGGCGCGAACGCCCGGGAGGCGGCGCTCGTCCGCGACCTCGATGTATACGGCCTCGAGGACCTCGTCCGGGTCGTCCGGCTTCTCCGCGACCCCGGCGAAGTCCCGCCCTGCCGCTTCGAGCCGCGAGAGCTTGTCTCCGCGGCCAGCTACACGGTGGATTTCGAGGATGTCAAGGGGCAGCAACACGTCAAGCGGGCGCTCGAAGTGGCCGCGGCCGGCTCCCACAACGTCCTCCTCATCGGGCCGCCGGGCGCAGGAAAGACGATGCTGGCCCGGAGACTGCCGACCATTCTGCCCGAGATGACCTACGACGAGATGATCGAGGTCACCCGCGTCTACAGCGCGGCCGGGCTGCTCGCGGGTTCGGGCCCGATCAGCGCTCGGCCGTTCCGCTCCCCCCATCACACGGTGACCGACGCCGGGCTCGTCGGCGGGGGCAGTGTCCCCAAGCCGGGCGAAGTGAGCCTGGCCCATCACGGCCTCCTCTTCCTCGACGAGCTCCCCGAATTCCGCCGCCGCGTCCTCGAGGACTTGCGTCAGCCCGTCGAGGACGGCCGGGTCACGGTGGCGCGCTCGGGTTACTCCGTCACTTTCCCCGCGTCTTTCATGCTGGTCGCGGCCATGAACCCCTGCGCCGACGTCTTCCGGGGCGTCGTCTCGAAGGGGGCCGACTGCACGGACAGCGAAAAGGCCAGGTACTATTCCAAGATCTCCGGGCCGCTCCTCGACAGGATCGACATCCAGCTCGAGGTGCCCGAGGTCAAGTTCCGGGACATTGTCTCCCGGACGCCGGCCGAGAGCTCGGCGGCCATTCGGGTCCGGGTGACCCGGGCGAGGGACCGGCAGGTCGCCCGGTTCGCCGGGCGTCGCGTCTTCGCCAACGCCCAGATGGGTCCCCGGGACGTCAAGCTCTTCTGCCCCATCCCGGCCGAGGCCGAAAAGCTCCTGGAGATGGCCGTGACCAAGCTCGGCTTCAGCGCCCGGGCCTTCGACCGCGTCCTCAAGGTCGCCCGGACGATCGCCGACCTCGACGGCAAGGACGGGATCGAAACGCCGCACGTCTCCGAAGCGATCCAGTACCGTATGATGGACAGGTTCCGGTAAACCGTATGTTTTCGATACCGCTCTAGTCCTTCCACGTTACTCTGTATCTTTTCACCATGGGATATCCTTCAGGACTATCCATAAGGGCATAAAGCTTGTTGTGCTTCCACACGGAAGTCCTATCGAGGCTGGCTTTCAGCGGCGCCTTGGCGATATAAATCCCATCCGGGTTGAAAACATCGAAATAGAAAAATCTTTCGTCGTGGTCGACACGCTCATAGGTTTTGACCAAAATCCGCCCCGTGTCATCCGCATAGATGTCGCTGAAGGCCGGGTAATGACTGCGGAAATTGATTTTCATGCCGGCCTTGAGAGGTTCGGCGTATCGTTTTTCATATCCTTCCCTATCCGCGGCCGATATTTTTTGGGGTTTGTGCTCCTTCGTGATTATTTTTATCAGTTGGCCTTGCGGGTCCAGGACATAGAGGACGTATTCTTTTGAATCCCCCCAGATAACCTGATCACTTTCTGTCACGGCACAGTAACAGGAAGGCTTGCCTATATCGAAAATCCCACGAGTTCCCATTTCTTCTGTCGCGATGACCATGAGGGGCTTGAGATGAGAGTCATACTTTTTAATAACTTTTCCGCCTAATGGAGGTGGCGCTGCTATTTCAATCCCAACCAGATTTCCTTGAGAATCCCGCTTGATGGGAAGGATGGGCCGAGGCAGGAGCTCTTGATGGAGAAAATCCCCCTCTAGAGAGAAATAAACCGCGCGGCCCGAATAGTCCACGACGTACAGTTTATCGTCTGCCGTAACCTGAAGGCCAATCGGTTTCTGGAACTCTCCGGGCCCTTGGCCCTTTCTTCCTATCGTTCTCAAGAAGCCGCCGTCCTTATCGAACACCCGGATGTTCGAATCGGCATCATCAATGACGTAGATTAGGCCTTCCTCATCGACCTCGATATCATTGATTCTTGAGAATAAGTATTCAGTTTTTTCATTATCGTCACCGATGGAAAGTTCCTCTTGAAGGGCAAAGATTTCGCCGCTATACATCGGACTCGCGGGATTCTTGACGATCGTAATCCCGTCTTGTTCTTCAATCCGGCCTCCCCAATGAGGGGTTTGTTGCCGGCAACTTATCAGGAATATATGCGATATACAGAATATGACGGCGGCAACGGACTTAATATTCATTATTATCCTCCCGGATCTGTTCGAAACGAACGGGGCGTGCAATTAGAGCAGGTCATTAGCTGTTTTCGTTATCGTTCATTAACGCCGTCGGCCCGGAGCTTGGCCGAGCGTTTTTCCCAAATATGGAATTTCCTGAGGCGGGCGAGATCGTCGGTAGAGCTCTTCCTTGACCCTTCTTGAAAGAGGGCGTTGATCCGGGAAACCCGGTAGATCTTTTCCTGCTCCTCCCGGTATTCTCCAAGGACCGAGTCGAGTTCCTCCAGGCCGCGGGTCGAGTTCCGGGGCCCTTTCCAGGACTTCTTCGAGTTGATCCTCCGTGAGACAGGCGAGGGCACCGCTCAGAAGCGCGCTTTCCTTAGCGTCTAGCCGAAGAGTTCCGAGAGCCTGTCTGGCCGCTGCGGCGTTGTCGAGCCCCGCTGTGGCCCCTCGAGGCTTCTCCGAGACAGCCCAGGAGACGGCCAAGAAGCCGAAGATCGTGACGTGCAGGACGAACGAAAGGACGACGAACGATGGGAATCGCTCTTTTTTCCGTCGAATCCAGATAAGAAGCCGGTCAAGGGCCACTTTTGTAGACGAAGTTCTCTTCATGAAATCGAAGAGGTCGTCAGGCGCCCGCCCCATCTCCGGGCCTCCAATCACCGTAAATATTATAACAGGAAAAGACAGCCAGGTCAGCGTCCCTTCGGATTGTGCCTCCTGCTCCTGGAGAATCCTCATTGCCGTTTTCGGCGGAGCTTGATAGAATCCGCCTCATCCCGGTCGGGGCAGAACGTCCGCCCGGGGCGAGCCCGATCCGAGGAAGGAGAAAATGGACATGGAACAAGATGTGAAAACCTGCCCGGTCGTCGATAAAACGAAAATCGCCCTGCCCCGGGTCCTCAGTCTCTGGGACGTCGTCATGATCGTCGTCGGCGGCGTCATCGGCTCGGGGATATTCCTCTCGCCCTCCGTGATCGCCACCGCGGTCCCCGCGCCGCTTCTCATGCTGGCCGTCTGGGTCGTCGGCGGCATGTTCAGCTTCTTCGGCGCCGTCGCCTTCGCCGAGCTCGGCGCGGCCCTGCCCGAGGCCGGCGGCATCTACGTCTACCTGCGGGAAGCCTACGGCCCGCTCTTGTCCTTCCTCTTCGGCTGGACCCTCTTTCTGGTCATCGACTCGGGCTCAATTGCCACCCTGGCCGTCGCCTTC
The DNA here is from genome assembly GCA_001773855.1 of Candidatus Aminicenantes bacterium RBG_13_64_14. Classification (GTDB taxonomy): domain Bacteria; phylum Acidobacteriota; class Aminicenantia; order Aminicenantales; family Saccharicenantaceae; genus RBG-16-66-30. The sequence goes on along the minus strand of MEXZ01000017.1, from coordinate 1,069 downwards.
TCCCACAACATGCTGCCCCGGTTCGTCGACATGACGCCGCTCACGAAGAAGCTCATCGCCGCCGGCTTCGTCGCCTTCCTGGGCGCCGTCAACTATGTCGGCGTGCGCTGGGGCTCCCGGCTCCAGAACCTCCTGACATACATCAAGACGGCCGCCATCGGCATTGTCGTCGTCGCCGTTTTCTTTTTCACCAAGGGCCACGGCCATGCCGCGAACTTCGTCGAACCGGCCCCCGGCCCACTCAACTTCGGGCTGCTGGGGGCCTTCGGCGTCGGCCTGGTCGCTTCCCTCTGGGCCTATAAGGGCTGGGAGTCAGCGACCTACAGTGCAGGCGAAATCAAGAACCCCCGGCGGAACCTCCCGCTCGGCATCCTCATCGGCACGGTCGTCGTCATCGTCCTCTACATCGTGGCCAACCTGGCTTACCTCTACGTCCTGCCGGTCGGCAAGATCGCCTCGTCCGAAGGCCGGGTTGCCCTCGAAGCCATGGAACTCGTCACTGGGCCGTTCGGGGCCTCGCTCATCGCCTTCCTCATCCTCTTTTCGATCCTGGGCGCGGCCAACCAGACCATTCTCTGCTCGCCCCGCGTCTATTTCGCCATGGCCAGGGACGGCCTGTTCTTCAAGAGGGTCGCCGAGTGCCATCCCCGGTTCCTGACGCCGCACGTCTCGATCGTCGCCATCAGCGTCTGGAGCATCCTGCTCACGCTGACGGGGACGTTCGAGCAGCTCTTCACCTATGTTATCTTCGGCGAGTGGATCTTCTTCGGACTGACCGTCGCCGCAGTCATGGTCCTGCGCAAGAAACGACCGGATCTCGA
>MEXZ01000017.1:0-152 GCA_001773855.1 Candidatus Aminicenantes bacterium RBG_13_64_14 | reverse complement strand
GAACGCCATGTTCGGGTTGGGCATCATCTGCCTGGGCATTCCCGCCTACCTCTACTGGCGGGGCAAGCTGAATAAGGGCGGCGAAGGACGTACTAGCGTGGGTTGATACGTTCGCGGGCGGCGACCCTGCGGCCGTCCTGGACGACGACCCG
>MEXZ01000016.1:10758-13776 GCA_001773855.1 Candidatus Aminicenantes bacterium RBG_13_64_14 | reverse complement strand
GCGTCCCGCCCACCGGGTCCGCGGCGCCGAAGAACTTGCGGGCGAAGCTTTCTGTGAGGACCACCGTGCCCGGCCGGGCGAGCGCCGTCGCCGGATCGCCCCGGAGCAGAGGGAAGCTGAACACATCGAAGACGGACGCGTCGGCATACATGCCGCCGGCTTCGTACGATCGGACCTCGCCGCGGCCGACGAGGATCTCGTTCATCAGGACGAAGCGGGCCGCCTGCTCGATCTCCGGGATCTCTTTGAGCGCCGCGAGGCCCCATGGGCCGGGGACCTTGGCGATGGCTTCGTATGCGCCGCCCTTGACGCCGGTCGCGAGCCGGTAGATCTGGTCGTTGTGGACGTGATAGCGGTCGAAACTGAGCTAGTGGCGGACGTAGAGCGCCGTCAGGATCGCGCAGGCCAGCCCGACTGCGAGGCCGGCGAGGTTGATCGCGGCGTAGGCTTTTTCCCGCTTGGCCTTCCGCCAGGCCGTCTTGACGTAATTGCCGGCCAGGGACGGCATGCGGGTCCACCGTGACATGGCTATTTCTCCAGCCAGCCGTCGAGGAGGTGGATCGTCCGCTTGCCGCACGCGGCGTTCTTCTCGGAGTGGGTGACCTGAACGATGGTCGTCCCGGCCGCGTTGAGCTCCTTGAATGTCTCCATGATCTCGGCGCCCTCCTTGGAGCTGAGGTTTCCCGTCGGCTCGTCGGCCAGGATGAGCCGCGGCTCGGCGATGACAGCCCGGGCCACGGCCACGCGCTGCTGCTGCCCGCCGGAGAGCTGGTTCGGGAAGAGGCCCTTCTTGCCGACGATGCGGAAGCGGTCGAGCATATCGCAGACGCGGGCCTTCCTCTCGGAGGCCTTGACCTTCTTGTAGAGCAGGGGCGTCTCGAGGTTCTCGAAGACCGTGAGCTCGTCGATGAGGTGATAGCTCTGGAAGACGAAGCCGATGTCGTTCTTGTGGATCTCGGTGAGCTCCCTCTCGGTCAGCCCGTGGACGTCCCGGCCGCCGAACCGGTATCGGCCTTCCGATGGCGGATCGAGCATGCCGAGGATGTGGAGGAGGGTCGATTTGCCGGCCCCCGAAGGCCCCATAACCGTCAGGAATTCGCCCTCCTCGACGTCGAGGTCGATATCGCGGAGGACGAACGCCCGGACCGCCCCGGACGAGTACCATTTCGTCACGCCGCGCATCTCGATGAGCCGCATGGGAAGCTCCCCGCGCCGGGCCCCCGCGCCGCCGGTCAGGGTTTGCAGCCTTTCTGGAAGTTCTCGGAGACGACCTGCCCGTCGAAGAGGTGGATGACCCGCTGCGCGTAATCGGCGTAGGCGGGAGCGTGGGTGACCATGATGATGGCCGTGCCGCTCTCATGGAGCTCCCCGAGGAGCTTCATGACCTCCTCGCCGTGCACGGAATCCAGGTTCCCCGTCGGCTCGTCGGCCAGGATGAGCTTGGGCCGGGCGACGACAGCCCGGGCCACGGCCACGCGCTGCTGCTGGCCGCCGGAGAGCTGCTGGGGGAAATGGCCCTTCCGGGGCATCAAGGCCATGTTCTCGAGGACCTCGGTGACCCGCTTCCGGCGCTCGGCCGGCGAGAACCCGAGATAGAGGAGGGGCAGCTCGACGTTCTCGTAAACGGTCAGCTCATCGATGAGGTTGAAACTCTGGAAGACGAAGCCGATGTTGCGCTTGCGCAGCCCGGCTCGCTTCCTCTCCGAGTATTTCGAGATCTCCTGGCCGAGGAAGTGATACTCCCCGCCCGAGGGCTCGTCGATCATCCCCAGGACGTTGAGGAGGGTCGACTTGCCGCAGCCCGACGGCCCCATGACGGCGACGTATTCGCCCTCCCGGATCTCGAGGCTGACGTCGTTAAGGGCGGTCGTCTCGACTTCCTCGGTCGTGTAGACCTTCTTCAGGTTCACGGTCTTGATCATGGCCAGCTCCTTTGAACGGTCGCCGTCCCGGTCACTTGAAGACCAGGCGGCCGATATCCCCGAAACTCTCGTAGGACGAGGTCACGACCTCGTCGCCCGGCTCGAGGCCTTCGAGGACCTCGAAGGCGTCAGTGTTGTAGCGGCCGAGCTTGACCGGCCGCTTGACGGCGGCCTTGCCCCCGGCTTCGACGAGAAAGACCCAGTTGCCGCCGGTCGACGTATAGAAACCGCCGCGCGGCAGCAGGACGGCTTCGGACACTTCGCTCAGGTTGAGATCGATGTGGAGCGTCTGGCCTCGGGTGATGCCGGGCGGCTCGTCCCCGGCGAACTCGAGATCGACCTCGAAGCGCCCTTCCAGGACCTCTGGATAGATCTTCTTGACGACGAGGCCGAACGCCCGGCCGGCCAGGGTGAACGAGCCGGTCCGGTCGACGGCCGTCCGCGGCAGGTAATGCTCGTCGATCTGGGCCCGGACCTTGAAGCCCTCCAGGATGTCGATCTGGCCCAGGCTCTGTCCCATCGTCTTGGACTCCCCGATCTCGGCGTTGAGGGCGGTGACGAACCCCGAGACCGGGGCCCGGACGACGAGGTTCTCGAGCCGCTTCCTGGCCGCCGACAGGCTGGCGTCCAGCCGCCGGACGGAATCCTCGATGCCGTCGAGCTGGGCCTTCCGGAAGGCCGTGTCGTTCCTCTGGCTCTCCAGGGTGATCTCCTTCTTCTTGACCAGATAGTCGTACTGGTCCATGGCCAGCTCGTATTCGTGTTGCGAGATGAGAAGGCCTTTGTAGAGCTCGATCGTCCGGTCGTGCTTCCGCTTCTCCTGCTGGAGCTCGTTCTCGACATCGTTGATCTCGTTGCGGAGCTGCAGCTGGAACTGCTCCATGGACAGGCGCGTGGCCCTCAGGTTGTTGGTGGCCGTGAAGAAGTCTGATTCGCGCCACATGATGTCGAGGGCCAGGGTGGCGTTGTTCAGCTTGAGGAGCGGGTCGCCCTTCTTGACCATCGTTCCCGCCCGAAGGTAGATCTCCTCGACCCGGCCGCCCTCCTCGGCGCTCAGGAAGTGGATTTGGCGGGGAATGACGTTCCCCATGACCGC
>MEXZ01000016.1:0-10692 GCA_001773855.1 Candidatus Aminicenantes bacterium RBG_13_64_14 | reverse complement strand
GGATGAAGGAGGGGAGACGGGTGCAACCCCCCGTCCCCTGTGTCCGTCCCCAGACAGAAACTGTCCGGAATCGGACACTGCCGGCCTCCGTCGCGGCCACGAGCCGGGCTGCCCTGAGCGCCGCAGCCGCGGCACGGAACTTGCACGGCTGGGGAAGAGAGGATTCTGATATAATGCTCCCGACAGATCGTCCGTTTCGCGGGACGGATCATGGACATGAATGACGCCAAGGTCTTGCTGGTCGACGATGACGACGACGTCCTCCAGGCGGGCCGCCTGTTCCTGAAGCAGCATGTTTCCCTTATCGGGACCGTCCGCGATCCCGAGACCCTGCCCGGGATCCTCGAGGCCGAATCCTTCGATGTCATCTTCCTGGACATGAACTTCACCCCCGGCGCGACGGACGGCCGGGAGGGATTCCGCTGGCTGGAGAAGATCCTCGGCCTCGAGCCCGCGGCGATCGTCATCCTGATCACGGCTTACGGCGACATCGAGCTGGCCGTGCGCGGCATCAAGGAAGGCGCCACCGACTTCATCCTCAAGCCGTGGCGGAACGAAAAGCTCCTGGCCACGCTCGCCGCGGCCCTGCGCCTCCGCGATACCCGCCGCGAGGCCGACTGTCTCCGCTCGCGGCAGGAAAGCCTGAGCGCTGACCTGGACCGGCCCTTCCACGATTTCATCGGCCGCAGCCCGGCCATGCGGGCGGTCTTCGGCACGATCGAGAAGCTGGCCTCGACCGACGCCAACGTCCTCGTCCTGGGCGAGAACGGAACAGGCAAGGAACTCGTCGCGCGCGAGCTCCACCGCCGCTCTCCCCGCGCCCGCGAGGTCTTCCTGTCCGTGGATGTCGCCGCCCTGAGCGAGACTCTCTTCGAAAGCGAGCTCTTCGGGCACGTCAAGGGCGCCTTCACGGACGCCCGGGAGGCCCGGCCCGGCCGTTTCGAAGTCGCCTCCGGCGGGACGCTCTTCCTCGACGAGATCGCCAACCTTCCCCTGGCCCTGCAGTCGAAGCTCCTCCGGGTCATCGAGTCCCGCACGGTGACCCGGCTCGGCTCCAATACGCCCCAGGCGGTCGACGTCCGTCTCGTCTGCGCGACCAATCAGCCGATCTACGAGATGGTCGCGGAAAAGACGTTCCGTCAGGACCTCCTCTACCGGATCAACACCGTCGAGATCCGCCTGCCGCCGCTCCGGGAAAGGGCTGGCGATATTCCCATCCTCGCGGAGCATTTCCTGGGCCTATATCGCCGAAAATACCAGAAGCCGGCCAAGCGGCTGGGCGAGGACACCCTCCGCAAGCTCGAGGGCTATCGCTGGCCGGGCAACGTCCGGGAGCTCCAGCACGCTATCGAACGCGCGGTCATCCTCAGCGATGAGCCTTTCCTCCGGCCGGTGGATTTCCTTCTCGCCGAGCCCGGAACCTGCGAGGCGGATCAGACGCTCGACGGCGTCAACCTCGAGGAGGCCGAGAAGATCCTCATTCGCCGGACGCTCAGCCGTGTCGGCGGCAATATCAGCCGGGCGGCCAAGGAGCTGGGCCTGTCCCGCAGCGCCCTTTACCGCCGGCTGGAGAAGCATGGTCTTTAAGCGTTTTCGTATCGCCTGCGCCGTCCGCGTCCTCCTGCTGGCCCTGACGATCCTGGGGGCCGTGCTGCTCGCTCCGGGACGTCCGGGCGGGGCGGCCGCCCTCGGAGCGGCGGCGGTCTACCAGGCCTACGCGCTCTTCCGCTATGTCGAGCGGATCAACCGCGACCTGGCCCGCTTCTTCCTCTCGGTCCATTACGCCGATTCCGGGCAGAGCTTCAAGGACGAGGGGCTTGGCCGGTCGTTCCGCGACGTGAGGGGCGCCATGGCCGGGGTCATGGATACTCTGCGCCAAGTCCGGAGCGAGCGCGAGGAGCAAGCCCAATATCTCATGACCCTCGTTCAGCACGTCGGGATCGGCCTCCTCGTCTTCCAGCCGGACGGCCGGGTCGAGCTCATCAACAATGCCGCCAAGCGGCTCCTCCGCGTCCCCTGGCTCAAGAACGTCGAGGCCCTGCGGGCCTTCAGCCCGGAGCTCGTCGAGACCCTGCTTCGCCTGCCCGCGCAGGAAAAGGGATTCGTCCGCATCGCCGGCGAAAAGGAGACCCTGACCCTCGCCCTCTCGGCCACCGAGTTCCGGCTCCGGGGCCGGGATTACAGGCTCGTCTCCCTCCAGAACATCCAGCGCGAGCTCGAGGAAAAGGAGATGGAAGCCTGGCAGAAGCTCATCCGCGTCATCACCCATGAGATCATGAACTCGGTCACACCCATCTCGACGCTGGCCTCGACGATCGGAGGATTGGCGGCTGGGACGGAGCCGGGCGGGCCGCTCGCCGGTCCCCGCGGCGAAGAAGCCCGGAAGGACATCCTCGAGGGCGCCCGGACGATCGAAAAGCGCAGCCTGGGCCTGCTCCACTTCGTCGAGGCCTTTCGTTCGCTGACCCTGCTCCCCAAGCCCGAGATCCGGCCCGTTCCCCTCGAGGATCTCTTCGCCCGGGTCGGCCGGCTGATGACCGCGCATATCTCCGGCAAGGCCGTCGCTTTTTCATCGACGATCGATCCGGTCCATCTCGTCCTGCAGGCCGATCCGGAGCTCGTCGAGCAGGTCCTCATCAACCTCCTGCTCAACGCCCTTCAGGCCGTCGAAGGGCGTCCCACGGCCGCCGTCTCGCTCCGGGCCTTTCTCGACGAGCGCGGGCGGATCCTCGTCCAGGTCGCCGACAACGGACCCGGCATCCCGCCCGAGAACCTGGAAAAGGTCTTTGTCCCCTTCTTCTCGACCAAAGCCGGCGGTTCCGGCATCGGATTGAGCCTCTCTCGCCAGATCATGCGGCTCCACGGGGGGAAGCTCCACGTCCACTCCGAGCCGGGCGTTCAGACCGTGTTCACCCTCGGATTCTAGCGGCGGGACGGCCGCTTCCTATTCGTACCGGATGGCCTTGATCGGGTCGGCCACGGCCGACCGTACCGCCTGGAAGCTGATCGTCGCCATCGCGATCGCCAGCGCGCCCGCGCCGGCCCTTGCGAACACCCACCATGGCTGCGGGACCCGGAAAGCGAATCCCTGGAGCCAGGACCTCATGACCAGATAGCCGACGGGCCACGCGATCAGGTTGGCGATCGCCACCCATTTCGCGAATTCCTTCGAGAACAGGACGACGACCCCGCCCACGGACGCGCCGAGGACCTTGCGCACGCCGATCTCCCTGGTCCTTTGCTCCGCGGTGAACGAAGCCAATCCGAAGAGCCCCAAGCACGCGATCAGGACGGCGATCGCCGCGAACAGATTCAGGACGACGCCCAGCCGCTCGTCCGCGCGGTAGAGCTGCTCGAAGTCCTCGTCGATGAACTTGTATTCGAACGGATAGAGCGGGTTGACCGCCTGCCACGCCGATCTTACGGCGTCCAGGCCGGCGGGGATCTCTCCCGCCCGGAGCCTGACGACCGCGAACCTGACGGCCTTCGGATCCAACACCACGGCCAGCGGCTCGATCGCGTTCCTCAGCGACTGGAAATGATAGTTTTTCATCACCCCGACGATCGTCCCGTCGACGCCCATGAAGCTGAATCTCCGGCCGACCGCCTCCGCCGGCCCGAGCCCCATGAGCTTCGGGACCTCCTCGTTGACCAGGAAGGCCCGGCCCATATCCCCGGGATAGGCCTTGGAGAACGGCCGGCCCGCGACCATGTCGATCTTCATGGTCTCCACGAAGTCGAAGTCCGAGACGCCGTTGCTGAGGAGGACCTCGAGCTCGGGATCCTTGCCGTCCCACTCCGCGCCCGACGAGTTGTCGAAGACAAACGCAGGCGGCTCTCCCGTCCCCGTCACCGCGGCGACCCTGGGGCTGCGAATGAGCTCTGCCTTGAGCGATTCATAAGACTTGGCGGCGTCACCCCGCAGCGGAAGGTAGAGGAGATTCTCCTTGTCGTAGCCGAGAGTCTTGCTCCTCAGGAAATCGATCTGCTGGCGGACCGTGCCCATGCCGATCAGCAGGATGATGGACAGGCTGAACTGGACGACGACGAGCGCCTTTCGGAACAGCGCCCCGCCCCCTCCCGCGGCCATTCGTCCTTTCAAGACCTTGACCGGCTGGAAGGATGACAGGAGCATAGCCGGGTAGCTCCCGGAGACGAGGCTCGTGATCCCGGTGACGGCCAGGATCCCGGCCAGGAACTTCCAGCCGAGGAGCGTCCCCGGCTCGATCCGCTTCGCCGCGACCGCATTGAAGGCCGGCAGCAGGGCCAAAACGAGTCCGGCCGCGAGGAGGACGGCCAGGACCGTGGTCAGGATCGATTCGCCGTAGAACTGGGCGGCGATCGTCCTTCGGGTAGCGCCGACGACCTTCCGCAGCCCGACCTCCCGGGCCCGGTTCGCCGAGCGCGCCGTGGCCAGGTTCATGAAGTTGATGCAGGCGATGAAAAGGACGAAGAGCGCGACGGCGGAGAAGAGGCGGACATTCTGGATGCCCTGGTTGCTGCGGTTGAAGCCATAATAGCTCCTGAGCTTGAGGTCGACGAGCGGCGTCAGCACAAAATGCTGGGTGTTTTTCTCGTCGTTGAACCTCCTCAGGGCCTCCGGATCCCTTTCGATCGCCTCCCAGTCCGGGCCGGCCATGGTCTGCTGGCGGGTCTTGTCCCAAACGAGCCGCGTGATCTTCCCGTTCACGGCGGGGACCGAGGCCTTAGCATGGAGCCGGACCCAGGTCTGGCGGCCGTTGACTTGCCAGCTGTCGCTCCATCCGCCGAGTTCTCTCAGGAACTCGAGAGGGACCAGCATGTCGGGCCTCAGGGTGGAATTCGGCGGGGCCGCCTTCATGACGGCGGTCACCGTGAACGCGTATTTATTGTTGACCGTCACGACCTTGCCGACGGGATCGCCCGATCCGAAGTATTTCCCGGCCATTTCATCCGTCATGACCAGGGTGTGGGGCCTGGCGAGAGCGGTCTCCTTGGGCTCGCCGGCGAGGAGGGGGAAGGTGAACATCGTCAGGAAGGACGGATCCGCCGCCCTGACACCGCTCTCGAAGAACGCCTTCTCGCCGTAACGGATGAGAAGAGTGCCGGGGCTGGTAGTTCGGACCGCATCCTGGACCTCCGGGATCTCGGCCTTCAGCGCGGGGCCCAGAGGGAGGGACGTGACGGTGAGATGGAATGTTCCCTGGGGGCTTTGATAATCATGCTCAACCCGGTAGAGGTTCTCGGCGCCGGCGTGGAACCGGTCGTAGCTCAGCTCGTCCTGCACCCAGAGCAGGATGAAAAGGGCGCAGGCCAGGCCGGCCGCCAGGCCGCCGATGTTGATGAGAGAATAGCCCTTGTGCTTCCAGACCGTCCGGAGCGCGATCTTGAAGAAATTCCCGAACATGGTTCTCCCTCTACTCGTAATGAATGGCCTTGACCGGGTCGGACAGGGCGGCTTTCACCCCCAGCCCCCCGGCCGTGAGCAGGGCGACGGCCAGGGATAAGGCCCCCGCCGCCAGGAAGAAGCCGGGGCCAAGAGTGATCCGGTAATAATAGCCGTCGAGGAACCGCCTCATGACGAGGTAGGCAGCCGGCCAGGCGACGAGATTTGACGCCGCGACGAGAAGAACGAGCTCCCGGCCGACGAGGGCGACGATCTGGCCGACCCGGGCCCCCAGCACCTTGCGGATGCCGATCTCCTTGAACCGGCGGCGGACGGAGAGGAGCGTCAGGCCGAAGATGCCCATCCCGGCGATGACGACCGCGAACAGGGAGGAGAGGCGGACGATCCCGCCCCAGCGGATCTCCGAAGCGTACTGGGACCTCAGGTCGTCCTCGAGGAAGGTGAAGGCGAAGGGATGGTTGGGAACGAGCTCGGTCCAGACGGTTTCGAGTTCACGGATAGTCGCCGCAACACCCTCCCGGCGGACGCGGACGATGAGGTTCCACATGCCCCATTTGGGCTCTCGCTGGATGAACAGGGGCGAGAGGCCGTATTTGAGCGAAATGACGTTGTAGTCTTCGACCACGCCGATGATCCGGAGGTTGTTCGGATAGGCGTCGTCGGGTCCGTCGGCGAAATCGCCGATGCGCCGGCCGACCGGGGCGTTCGCGCCGAGGACCCGCGCGAACTCCCTGTTGATGATCGTCACACCCGTCTCGGCCGGCTCGAAATCGCGGCCGTCGATGAGCTTCAGGCCCATCGTCTCCAGGTAGGCGGGGTCGACGCGGAATTGGTAGGCGATAAAACGCCGATCGCCCATCACGACCGGGGCCGCTGCGGTGTTCCGGCCGAGAGCCGAGTTGGCGGCGCTGACGCCGACGACGCCGGGGAACGATCGGACGCGATTCCGGAAAAGGTCGACGAGGGGCTGGTTCGCCTCGGCCACGGTGGAAGGGAGCCGGACGTGGATGAGTCCCTGCCGATCGTACCCGGGGTCCCGGGAGATCAGATGCCGGATCTGCCCGCCGAGGACGAACGTCGTGACGATCAGGAAAACGGACAAGGCGAACTGGACCGCGACGAGCGCCCGCGTCACCGGGCGCCGGCCGCCGATCGTCGTCCGGCCCCGGAAGGCCTCGACCGGGGGGACGGCCGACATGGCGAGGGCCGGATACAGGCCGGAGACGACGGTCACGGCGAGGAGCATCGCGGCCATCGCCGCCAGGCTGCCGGGCCGGATGAAGTCGGACGGAACGAACGTTTTGCCGGCGAGCCGGTTGAACGCCGGCAGGACGAGCGCCGCGACCAGGACGGCGGCGGCGAGGGCGGCTGCGGCCAAGACCAGCGCCTCGGCCCAGAACTGCTGGATCAGATGCCGGCGGCCGGCGCCGACGACCTTGCGCAGCCCGATCTCGGGCCCTCGAACCGTCGACCGGCCGAACGACAGGTTCACGAAGTTGATGCCGGCGATGAGGAGGACGGCGAGGCCGATGCCGCCGAGGATGAGCAGGGCGGCCGGATCGCCCCCTCCCTCGGACGTCTTGCGCGAGCCGGCCGGGCCGTAGAAGTCATAGTGCATATGCCCCAGTTCTTGGAGCTCCAGGGTCACAGGCAGGGATTTCCGCTTGGCCGGCTCATATCCCCAACGGCCGAACTCCGCCGCGAAGGCCCGGGCCGTGAACGCGTCCAGGCGGGCGGCCGCGGCTTGGGGCGAGGCTCCCTCTTTAAACCCGATGAACAAGGGATACGAAAAATCGCCGAGGTTGGTCAGGGCTTCTTGGTAGCTGGCCCAGGCCAGGTTCTCGGCCCGGACGAGGACCCGGAACTGGATCGTCGAGTTCCGGGGCGGGTCTTCGGCGACGCCGGTGATCCGGAAGTCCCGTTGGGACGTGCCGAAGGCCAGGGTGGCGGTCTGTCCGACGGGATCCCGGTCGCCGAATAGCTTGGCCGCGGCGCTCCGCGTCAGGACGAGCGAATTCTCGCCGGCGAGGACCGAGGCCGGCTCGCCGGAGATCAGGGGGAAGGAGAAGAGAGCGAAGACGCCGGGGTCGGTGAAAGTGATCTCCTCGGCGAAGAGGGCCTCACCGGCCCGGATCGAACCCCGCGCGGCTCCGAACCGGATGGCGTACTCGATCTCCGGGAACTCCCTCGGGAAGAGCGGAGCGGCGGCCGCGGGCATCGACGAGGTCCGGAATTCGACGCTCCCGTCCTCTTTCCGGAAACAGGCCAGGACCCGCCGGATGGAGGCCTCACGGACATGGAAGCTGTCATAGGAGAGCTCGTCGGCGACGTAGAGGAAGATCAGCAGGCAGCCCGCCAGGCCGACGGCCAGGCCGAGGATGTTGATGACGGCGTAGGTCTTCTGACGCCTAAGGCCGCGCAGGGCCGCCTTGAGATAGCTTCGGAACATGATGGGACTCCTCGGCCCCATCAAGCAAAAACCATGCCAGCTCTCCAACCCGAAGGCCGGCGCGCACTGTCCGTTATTGGACGGGCTTCTTCCCCTTTCCGGACACCGGAAGGACCCGAGATCCCCCTTATTCGTGCCGCAAGCTGTCGGCCGGGTTGGCCAGGGCGGCCCGGACCGTCTGGACGCTCGTCGTCAGCAAAGCCAGGCCCAGAAGCGCGACCGTGCTCAGCACGAACGTTCCGGCGCCGAGCGTCGTCCGGCTGGCGAAGCCCTTCAGCCAGCGTTGGATGAAGAGATAGGCGGCCGGCCAGGAGATGAGGCTGGCCACGAGGACCCAGATCGCGAACTGTCTCGACAGGAGGCCGACGATCCGCGGGGACGAGGCCCCGAGGATCTTGCGGATGCCGATCTCGCGGGTCCGGCTCGCGGCCGTGAACGAAGCCAGCCCGGACAGGCCGAGACACGCGATGAAGAGACCCAGGAGCATGAAGATCCCGAAGATGCGGCCGACGCGCTCGTCGGCCCGGTACTGACGGTCGAAATCGTCGTCCAGGAAAAAGCTCTCGAACGGCCTTTCGGGGAATGTCTCTTTCCAGGTCCTTTCGACAAAAGCGAGCGTGGACCGGGCGTCGGCGGCCTCGACCTTTAAGGTCAGATAGGCCAGCATGCCGGGATTGAACTCCATGGCCAGAGGCTCGACGGGCGCCTGGAGGCCGCGGTAATGGAAGTCCTTGGTCACGCCGATGATGGTCAGGACGCGGCCGCCGTTGCCCGTGCGCAGGCGTTTGCCGAGGGCCTCCTCGGGCCGGCTCCAGCCGAACGCCTTGACGGCCGCCTCGTTGATCAGGAAGGCGCCGGCGATGTCCGTGCCCATCTCCTTTTGGAAGGCCCGGCCGGCGACCATGGAAATCCCGTAGAGGGGGATGAAGTTCTCGTCGAAGTACAGGTGGAACATGGACTGGTTCTTGTTGTCCGCCTCACCCACGAGCTCGATGGCATAATTGGAGACCCCCCGGCCGGGGATCGTCGAGGACAGCGAGGCCCCATGGATGGCAGCCTCGCCGCCGAGGAACGCGTTCCTCACCGAGGCGTAAGTGTCCCTGGCCGAGATCGCGCCGCGCAGGGGGATGACGAGCTTTTGGGCCTTATCGAAGCCGAGGCTCTGGCGCTTCATGAAACGGACCTGATCGTTCATGAAGAGAGCCCCGAGGATGAGGGCCGAGGAGACCGAGAACTGGACGACGACGAGGACCGTTCGAAGGACGAGCCCGGCCCGGCCACGGCCCAGCGCGCCCTGCAGGGCCGCGACCGGCCGGAACGACGACAGGACGAGCGCCGGATAGATCCCGGCGGCGAGGCCGACCAGGATGGCTCCTCCGGCGAGAAGGCCGAGCACCGCCGGGGAGAGAAGCCAAGTCCAATGGAGTCCGGCCCCTGTAAACCGGTTCAAGAGCGGCATCGAAAGCCTGACGATCAGGACCGACAGGGCCATCGCGAAGAAGGCGACGAGAAGCGCCTCGCCGAGGAACTGGCCGACGAGCTGGCCCTTCCCGGCGCCGACGACCTTGCGCAGCCCGACCTCGCGGGCGCGGTTGGCCGAGCGGGCGGTGGCCAGGTTCATGAAGTTCAGGCAGGCGATGAGCAGAGTGAACAGGCCGACGATGGACAGGATGGTCAGCGAAACGGGGTTGGCCGGCGGCTCGATCTCTCCGCGAAGGGGCGAGGCCAGGTGGAGGCCCCGGACCGGCTGGAGGAAGTAATTATAGGTCGTTCCCCAGCTGACGAGCTGGGTCTTGACATATCGATCGGCCAGGGAGCCGATGAGCTTCCCGAACTCGGCGGGGTCGACGTCCGGCTTGAGCTTGAGGTAGGTGTAGAACATCGTCGAATGCCAGTTGTTCATGTAACCGACCGAAACCGTCGCCATCGAGGCGATAAGCCCGTAGCGGAGATGCGTATTCTCCGGTGCGTCGGCGGCCACGGCGGTCACCTCGTAGTCCCGGCCGTCGATGTTCAGGGCCCGGCCCACCGGATCGGTCTGGCCGAAGTATTTCCGGGCCATGCCCTCGGAAACGACCAAGGTCGCGGGCCGGACGAGCGCCGTCGCGGGGTCACCCTGGACGAAGGGGATGGTCAGGACGTCGAACAGGGCGCTGTCCGCGAACATGAACAGGTCTTCATAGCTCACAAAAGCGTCCCGCTTGATCAGGCGGCCCTTCCAAGGCCAGACGCGGGCCGTGGCTTGGACCTGGGGATAATCGGCTTTCAGGGCCGGGCCGGCCGTGTCGGAGATCGGGGCGAAGATGCGGTTGGCCGTCTTCGTCCGGATGTCCATGCTGATCCGGAAAACGCGGTCGCCGTCTTTGTGGTAATTGTCGAAGCTTCGCTCATGGCGGACATAGACGAGGATGACGACACAACAGGCCATGCCCAGGGCGAAGCCGGCCAGGTTGATGGCCGAATGGCCCTTGTGCCTCCAAAGGCTGCGCCAGGCGGTCTTGAGGTAGCTTCGGAACATATCAAGCCTCCCTTCGCGGGGATCATCCGTGGCGAGACCCGAGCGGGCGCACGGATCCGCCCCCACTATTAGTTATGACTCGGAAATGGCGAAAAAGGTTGACGGCCGGAAAAGAAAAGAAGGAACTTCGTTCGTCGAGCTGTCGCGGCGCTCGTACCGGTCCGGGTTCGTCTAGCGCTTCTTCAAAGCCCAATATTCGGCTGCCAGGTAATTGACCCGGCCGTTTTTCCCCCCGATTAGAACGAATCGGGACAGCTGGCCGGCCCCGGGAGCACGGAATACGTTCTCACCGATGCGCTCGACCGAAGCCGTCTTGGAAGGATAAGAATTTGCTTTTTC
>MEXZ01000015.1:8266-14138 GCA_001773855.1 Candidatus Aminicenantes bacterium RBG_13_64_14 | reverse complement strand
CGACCGCCGGCCGCCGGGAACAAGATCCCCTAAGCGCAGGTAAGCCGATTCCTCCGGGTCGCGGCCCGGACGCCACGCGTCCTGAAGAATGCGGATGGTCTCGCCGTTCGGCCCTTCCATAACGAGCAGCGTGTTGTCGGGCCAGATGCCGTCCATGTTTTCGAACACAAATCCGGACGGCTTGAGGACTCGGAGCCCCAATCCGGGATTGATGTAGAGGTTCTCCTCGACCGCATACAACGGCGCGGCCGGGTCGACGACGGCCGTCCGGCCATCGAGCGCGTAGCTCAGGACGGTTACCTGGAGATTGCCCAGAAGCCCTTGTCCGCCCGAGAGAAGCTCCCCCAACCCGTCGTTGAGCGAAGAGCGGACCAGGGCGAAGCGGGCGGCATCGGCCGGGCCCGGGCCGTTGACCGCGGCGTCGAGGCCGACCCAGGCGCCGCCGAGGCGCGCCTCGACCCAGGCGTGCCCGCCCCAGACGCCGTTGAGATAGACGTATCCCGTCAGGATCCGCGAGGGGATCCCTGTCGCCCGGAGCATGGCCGCCAGCAGGACGGCATGCTCCGCGCATGTCCCCCTGGCGTTCCGAATGACCTCCCGCGAAGGGGCGAAGGCGATGCCCGCGTCGAATTTCATCCGGCCGGTGACCCAATTCTCAAGGCGCAGGGCTTTGCCGAGAGCGTCTCCGAGCTCCTCCGGCCCCGGCCTTCCCAAGGCTTCCTGGACGGCCTTAAGCAAGACTTCATCCTGCGTATCGAGGTACTGGTTCGACCGGAGAAACTCGTCAAGGTCCGCGGGGTCTTGGCCCGCCGGCGGCTCCTCGACGGAAGCTTGCGGTGCGGGCGAGGAACGCTCGACTTTGAGGATAAGATGATCCGCCGTCTTTTCCAAAACGGTCTGGCCCGGACCGCTGAGATCGGTCCAATCGCTCCCCAGGGCCGGATTCCTCCGCTCCAGACGAAGCGTCACGGCGTCGATTGAGCGGGCCTGGGGCAGGCGGATGTTCGACCTCGCCAGAGCCTGCTCGAAGGGCAGCACGGCGGCGTCCACCGGAGCGGAGAGGGACAGGGCATCCTCCCGGGTCGTAAGGCGTGTGGTCATCTCGCCGAAGGGAGACGCGTCGGAGGAAAAGAGCGTCCGGCCGGAGCGGTCGAGCCAGGCCGTGCGCTTCCGGGGATAGGCCGAATTCGTCTCCGTGACGCGCAGGGCTTCGCGCGGGGGAACGCTTTCGGGGAGGAGCTCGACGCCTTCCAGAACCTGGGTGACCGTCACCGGTTTCGAAAGCTCGGGCAGGAACGACTGGACGATGACCGTATCGCCGGGGTTTTTCAGGCCCGCCTCCGAGGCGCGGCGGATGCCCTCGGGTCCCAGGAGGCGGCCGGAGAAGGGAATCGTACGTTCGGCGACAGATGACAAGTTGTCGCCCAGATAGGACTTGAGAACGACGTGCCCGTCCTCGACGCGCGCTTCCGATTTCATCGGCACGGTGGAAAATTGAAGCTCCGAGACAACCTCGAGCAAGTCTCCCGCCTCGGTCTCAAGGCAAGTCGAACTCGTCCTGAGCTCCATGCCCGCCCCCAGGCGGCTGATCGTCAACAGGGACTCGGCCTTTGTCCGGAAAAGCGGGACGCCCTCGCGCACGACGCGCTCCGTGCGCTGATGCATGGTGCCCGCCCTCTGGCCGGCGATGCGGACGACATACCATTCATCCTCCGGTTGTGCGGCGGATGCGATCAGGCCGATGTTAAGAAGCAGCCAGGCAACCGCAAGCGCCGAGGCGGCCGGGCGTCGCTTATGCATTTTTTCCTCCTCGGCATATTATAGTGAATAGGGGGACACGATGCCTAATTGCCTTATGAGAGGCTCATCCGCCTCCCCCCTGTTCAGTTGTTTTTCTGATCTATCTTCGCTTGTTCGCTTCGGGCATTCCCGGCCAGCGCCCTTCATCATTTTCCGACCCGTTTCCGGCCATTTATCGTTATTTGCCTTTCTGACATAATATGATCACTGGGTCCTGTGACCCTTCAAAGGAATTGATGCCTCGAACCCGAACCGGTATGATTTTTTTCAGGAAATGACACCCATGAGAAGAAGCAAACGCAACGCATTATTCCCCCTGATCGCGTTGGCGGTTTCAACCGACCTGCTCTTCGCGCAGACCGTCGTCGAGCGGGAGAGGCCGCGCGCCCGCGCCGAAGACATCGCCGGAATCGTCAAGGAAATCACGCCCCGGCTGATTGAGATGCGGCGTGACCTCCACGCCCACCCGGAGCTTTCCACCCGCGAATTCCGGACCGCGGCGCTCGTGGCGGACTATCTGACAAGCCTCGGCCTCGAGGTCAGGACGGGCATCGGCGGCACCGGCGTGCTTGGCATCCTGCGGGGCGGCAAGCCGGGCCCGGTGGTCGGCTTCCGGGGCGACATGGACGCCCTGCCCATCACCGAGGAGACGGGCCTGCCCTTCGCCTCCAAGGTCACGGCCGAGCTCGACGGCCGCGAGACGGGCGTCATGCACGCCTGCGGCCACGACATCCACACCACGATGCTTCTGGGCGCGGCCGCGGTGCTGGCCCGGCTCCGCAACAAACTCCCCGGCACGGTCCTGTTCATCGCCCAGCCAGCCGAGGAGGCGGGCGACGGCGCCCTGGCGATGATCAAGAACGGCGTCTTCCGCGACGCCAAGCCGCAGGCCCTGTTCGCCTACCACGTGGACGATACCCTGCCCGCGGGGCGCATTTCTTACATCCCGGGTTATGCCGGCGCGAATTGCGACGGGTTCGAGCTCGCCGTCCGATCCCAGGGCTGTCATGGCGCCAACCCCCACCTGTGCGCGGACCCCATCGTCGTCGCCGCCCAGGTCGTCGTCGCCCTGCAGGCCATGATCGCCAGGGAGGTCGAGGTCAACCGGAACGCGGTCATCACCGTAGGCTCTTTCCACGCCGGCACAGCCAGCAACGTCGTCCCCCGGGAAGCCGTGCTGCACGCCACGGTCCGCAGCTACGGCGACGACCAGCGGCGGCTCCTGAAGCAAAAGGTGGAGCGGCTGGTCGGCGGATTGTGCGGCGCCTGGGGGGCGGACTACGAGCTGGACTACTTTTTCGGGACGATCGCCCTCTATAACGACCCGGCGCTCCTTGAGGAGATCCTGCCCGCCGCGGCCGATGCCCTGGGCGGGAGGGAGTTTCTGGTCGAGTATCCCCCGGACATGGGCGGCGAGGACTTCAGCTATTTCGCCCGTGAGGTGCCGGCGGTCATGATTTACCTGGGGGTCGTGCCCGAGGGCTCTGGGAGCGTCGCCCTCCATTCGCCCGCCTTCGTCGCCGACGAGGCAGCCATCCCCCTGGGCGTCAAGGTTATGTCCTCCGTGATTTGGGATTATCTGGCCCGGCACGGCCGCTTATAATAGGATTTCAGCGGCGGCAGAAGCGCCAGGACGGCGATCAGCACGCCGAACAGGGCGTAGGCCCCTTGGATAAGGCTCCCGTAGCCGACGAACATCACCTGGAAGTCCATCCACAGGATGAGGATCAGCCCGACATAAAGGGCATGCGCAAGGGACCAATGCCGTTCGCGGTCCAGGCTCAGGGCGGCCGCCCACTTCCACTTCGGGCGGGCGAGCAAGGCGTAGGCGATGAGCAAGGGATAGACTCCGAGGAAAAGAAAAAGAACCGCGCCGGGGAGAAGGAAGCTTTTAAAGGGCGATTTCTCGAGCATGCTCAGGGGCATGCCGAGGAGGCCGCCGTCGGGGCGGATGACCAGCGCCCCGCCGCCGCCCATGGCGCCGAGGCCCAGCAATGTTAGGCAGGCGAGCAGGATGTAGAGGAGGAAGGGCTTGTGCTTGGCTTTATCGGGCATTTCTTTGGTCTCCATATCTTCGCTTCGAGATGATTGTAAGCGGAGCGGGGTCCATTCACAAGCCCGCCGCAGCCGCGGCCCATGCCCGCCGCTCCGTCCCTCGAGCCCGCCCGCAAATCAGGCGGCGGACCTGGCCGCGCGCCGAGATTGACATCATCTTAGCCTCGCCTATATGATCATCCCGGCATTATAACCAGGAGGTGGATTCATGTTCTGCGCGAACTGCGGCGCCAAGCTCGATAAAAACGTTTCTTTCTGCACCCAGTGCGGCGCCCCGCGGCCCGCCCTGCCGGCGTATTCCGCGCCGCATCCGACAGCCCCGCCGGCGAACGTCAAAAAAAGCTCCAACACGGCCCTCCTTGTCGCCCTGATCGTCATAGGCGCTTTGATGTTCCTGGGTGTCATTGCCGCCATCGCCGTTCCCAACCTCCTGAAAGCCAAGGAAACGGCCAGGTTGAAGACCACCAAGCAAGATATCGCCACCATTTCCACGGCCCTCGCCGGCTATGTCACTGACAATGGATATGCTCCTGCCCAGCCGGGAGGCGCCGCCGGTATAGAAGAAATCCGGTCGGCGCTGACTCCCTTTTACGTGAAAGCCCTGCCGAGCCGGGACGCCTGGGGAAACGAGTTTCTCCTCTTCTGCGGAGAGGCCTGCAACGGGTGGTACGGCCTCCGCGACTGCCAAGCCGATGACTTCCTGGTCGTCTCGCTGGGCAAGGGCGGAGCCTCGGAGACCTGGACCTATGACCCGAACGACGCCTCGGCCGGGCTCTTCGTCCATTCCGGTTTCGAAGACTTTGAAAAAGATTTGGTGATGTTCAACGGGTCATGGATCCGGGCCTCTTCTCGGTAAATAAAAGACGGGGTCGCGTCTACACTTTCCACTTTTTTAGACGGCTGTGCAAATGTGTGACAATTCTATGTGATTGAACCCCAAGCTTTCCGCGCCGCATATGGACGCGACGCCTTTTTTCGGCTATCTTGAAGCCATGGATATCTACGCCGCCGTTGAAGCGGAAATCGAAAGGCGCCGCGGCGAGATTCTCGCCCTCAGCCATGAGATCCATGCCCGTCCCGAGCTTTCCTTCGAGGAGAAGGAGACATCCCTCCTGCTCCAGGCGACGCTCGAGCGCGAGGGCTTCGCCGTGTCGGCCGGGACAGGCGGGCTCGAGACCGCGTTCCGAGCGGTTGCGGAGGGCGCCGGCGGCGGCTGTGTGGGCGGGAGGCCGCGCCTGATATACACGGCCGAGATGGACGCCCTGCCGGGCCTGGGCCACGGCTGCGGCCATAACATCATCGCCGCCGCGGCCGTCTGGTCGGCCGCCGTTCTCAAGACGGTCATGGGCGGGACGCTCGAGGGCTCGGTCGAGGTCGTCGGCACGCCGGCCGAGGAGCGGGGCAGCGGCAAGGTCGCTCTCATCGAGGCCGGCGTGTTCGACGGCGCGGACGCCGTCCTGCAGATGCATCCCCACGCGCTCGACACCGTCGTCGGCCAGGCCATGGCCCGCCGTAGCCTGAGCGTCGAGTTTTTCGGAAGGAAAGCCCATGCCGCCGCCGCGCCCGGCGAGGGCCGCAACGCCCTCGACGCCCTGGTGCTTTTTTACCACTCGCTGATCCTGCAGCCGGGCAAGCTTCCCGCGGGATGCCTGCTCCACGGGGTCATCGAGGAAGGCGGCGAGGCGCCGAATATCATCCCCGGCCTTGCTCGCGGCCGGTTTTCCTTCCGGACGGACGCCATGTCCAAGGTCGAGCCTGGGCTGAACATGATTCGCGAAGCCGCCCGCGCCGCGGCCGCGACGACGGGCTGCACGCAGGCCGTCACGGAAACGGGGTCGGCGGCAACGACCTCTAAAAGGAATGCGGAGCTCGAGAACCTGTTCGCGGCGCTGCTCGAGCGCCGGGGCCGAAAGGATCCCGTGAAGCTCCGCACGGCTTACGGCTCGACCGACCTGGCCAACGTCTCCCATGTTTGCCCGACGATCGAAATCATGGTCAAGGCCGGGACAAACCCCAT
>MEXZ01000015.1:7215-8193 GCA_001773855.1 Candidatus Aminicenantes bacterium RBG_13_64_14 | reverse complement strand
CGCGGAGCGCCGCCCGCCGGTCCGCGGAAGGAGCCGGAGGGGAATTCCGCCTGGTCATCACGGACTCGGGGCTCGGAGGGCTCGCCGTCTGCGCCGGCCTGGAGCGGACGTTCCTAACGCCTCGAATTCCCGGTGTCCCGCCCGCCTCGGCCTCATCTATCCCCCCGGCTTCGTCGGCGTCGCCTCACGGCTCTCCCCTCTCTCCGGAAATCGCCGTCGTCCCGCCTGAAAGGCCGGACGTTCGGCAGGGTCCGACCGTCCGCATGATCTACATCAACGCCTGGCCGGACGAGCGCTTCGGCTACAACGATTTGCCGGACGCGGGAGAGCGCGCCCGCGCGTTCGACCGGGCGCTCGAGGCCATGGAGCGCTTGCGGCCCGACCTGATCCTTATCGCCTGCAACACCCTGTCCGTCCTCTATGGGCTGACGGCCTTCAGCCGCCGGACGGATATTCCCGTGCGCGGCATCATCGATGCGGGGACGGACCTCTTCGCCGAGGCCCTGGCCGCCGACCCGGATGCCTCGCTCGTCCTATTCGGGACGCGGACGACGATCGAGTCCGGAGCGCACATCGAACGGCTCGCCGAGAAGGACATTGCCGCGGGGCGCGTCTCGGCCGTCGCCTGTCATGGCCTGGCCGCGGCCATCGACGCCGACCCCGGCGGGGCGGAGGCCCGCCGGTTGCTCGCCGTCTGCGCCGCCGAAGCCTGCCGGAGCGAGGCGCGAGGTGATGCGGGGCAGGCGGTCGCGCCTCTGACGGGCGCGGGCGGCGGCGGAACGTGGTATGCCGGGCTGGCCTGCACGCACTACGGCTACGTAAAAAATGCGTTCCGGGCGGAGCTCGAAAAGTGCTCCGGCCGGCGCGTCGTCGTGCTCGACCCGAACGAGCGGCTGGTGAGAACGGTGGCTGAAGAGCTGGCCGGCGCCACGCGCGCGGACATTGCGGTCGAAGTCGTCTCCAAGGTCGCGCTCGACG
>MEXZ01000015.1:5638-7199 GCA_001773855.1 Candidatus Aminicenantes bacterium RBG_13_64_14 | reverse complement strand
CGTGACCGCGCGCCTCGAGCCCGTCTCCGGGTTGACCGCCGGGGCGCTCTTGAATTATAAGCACCAACCGGATTTATTTTGAACCGCAGCGGAGAGACTCCATGAAAATCCTGCTCCTCACCGGGCCGGGCGGCGACGCCCAGGGGTGGGGCGACATGTCCGTCACCGAGTCCGTAGCCGCGGCGGTGGAGTCCGCGGGGCATGATGCGCGCACGGCCTTTGTCGAGACTGAGGACGCCTTCCGGCAGGCGCTCGAAACCGGCGGATTCGACCTGGTGTGGAGCTCCTTGTACCACATCTCGCCCAACGAGAAATTCATCGGCCGCAACGAGGTGGGCTTGTGGGTGGCTGACGCGCTCGACGAGCGGGGCATCCCCTACGTCGGCTCCGACAGCCGGACGATGAAGAACATGATCGACAAGTTCGCCACGCACACCATCCTCGCCCGGAGCGGCGTGCCCGTGCCCGGCCACCGGTTGGCGCGGCCGGGAGACAACCTGGGGGGCGTCTCCTACCCGGCCTTTGTCAAGCCCATGTGCGAGTCGCGCTCGGTGGGCATCTCGGACGAGAGTGTCGTGGCCGACGAGGGGGAGCTGCGGCGGCGCATGGATTACATCGCCCGAGAGTTCGACGAGGCGGCGCTCGTCGAGGACTTCCTGCCGGGAGACGAATACACAGTTCTTCTCCTGGGGAACGGGACGGACCGGCAATGCCTTCCGGGGCGGGTCAAGGTCGAGGACAAGCACTTCGGCAAATACAACATCCTGCGCAGCGACCTGCGCGGAGTGGGCCTGACTCGCATCTACGACGCGGGAGAGCGCGGGGAGGAGGCCGCGGCGCTGGCGGGGCGGGCGGCCGAGGCCATGGGCTGCCTCGACCACGTGCGCATCGACCTCAAGGCCGACGCGGCCGGCGAGCTGCGCATCATGGAGGTCAACGGCATTCCGGGCTTGAAGCCGCGCAAGAGCTGGGCCCCCCAGCTCTATACCCTCTTTTACGCCTCTCCGCTCGGCGAGATGGAAGACTACCGCAATCTGATAAGAGATATTATTAATTCCGCCTGGGGTCGGGCCTCAGAAAGTCCTTCAAAATGATAGAGATAGGCCCTGGAATGCCAAAGAGCTTCCAAGGTTGCGGCTCCTATTTCAGGATGAACAGGGAGAACGAATCGGGGACGATGATCAACCCGTCGTCGCTGACCCGGATCCCGTACGGCTCGCCCGTGGTTTTATAGCTAGCGACGAGCCTGGGCGAGGCCGGGTCGCCGATGTCGACCATCCTGACCCCATGGCTCTCGTCGGAAACATAGGCGTACGTTCCGCGCAGGGCGATGCCGTTGGCGAAGCCGTCGAAGGGCGCCCGGCCGAGCGGTTTGATCGCGGCCGGGTCCGCGACGTCCAGGACGAGGAGCCCTTCCGGGCCGTCCGCGACGTAGGCGAGGCCGTCCCTGACGGCGACCGCGTAGGGTTCGCCCCCGGTCCGGAACGCGCCCAGGAACTTCGGCGCCGCCGGGTCGGCGACGTCCAGGACGTGAAATCCCGTGTCGCTGCTGCAGAGGAAG
>MEXZ01000015.1:3927-5607 GCA_001773855.1 Candidatus Aminicenantes bacterium RBG_13_64_14 | reverse complement strand
CGAACCCCGGCATCTTGAGCGACCCGGCGAGCCTGGGGGCCTTGGGGTCGGCAACGTCGACAACGTGGAACCCGGAATGATCACACGTCAGGTAGGCCCAGCGGTCCCTGACGACGACGGCCCGGGGGACGCCCGGCATCGGGAAGGAGCGAACGAGCCTGACCGTCGGGAGTTTGGAGACGTCCCAGACGTTGAGGACGCGCCGCTCGGTGACGTAGGCGTATCCTCCCTGGACGTCGAGCCGCTGGATTCCCCGCGAGATCGACGAAGTGCCGGCCGGCGCGGGCCGGGCGGGGTCGGAGAGGTCGTAGACCTGGAGCCCGGACAACTCGCCGATGGCGAAGAGGTATTTGCCCCGGCAGGCGGCCGCGGTGATCGAGCTGGGGGTCGTGAACCTGCCGGCCACAGCCGGCTTGGCCGGGTCGGAAATATCGACCAGATGGATTCCGGCGAAATAATCCACGATGAAAGCCGCGTTCCCCGCGGCCGCGACCTCCCATGCCTCGTTGTACATCGTGTATTTCACGATCGATAACGAGACCGGGGCGGTAGGATTCCGGATGTCGAAGATCTGAAACCCCCCGTCGTATAGCGTGCCGACGAGGGCCAGGCTTCCCGAGACGGCGATGCTGTTGGCGAAGCTCGATGTGGGGACCGCGGCGGCCTGCTTCGGCGAAGCGGGGTCGCCGACGTCGAGGACGGCAAGGCCGGAAGCTCCGTCGGCGACCAGGAGATGACTGCCGGACAGGTCCGCCTCCCGCGCCCGGCCGGGCGTGTCGAAGGCGCCGATGCTCCGCGGCGCGCCCGGATTCGAGACGTCGACGATCTGGATTCCGGCGTCCCCGTCCGAAACGTAAGCCGTCGTCCCGGCGATCGTCACCCCGCCGGCCTCCCCTGGCGTGTCAAAAGAGCCGGCGAGGCGCGGAGAGTCCGGGTCGCCGACGTCGAAGATGAGAAGTCCTGCGGACCCGGCGGCTACGTAGGCCAGCTCACCGGCGACCGACACGGCCATGGCCGGACCGCCCGTCGCGGCTTCGCCTTTGAGGACCGGCGCGGCCGGGTTCGAGACTTCGACGATCTTGAGCCCCTGTTTCCCGGCCGCGACATAGGCCAGCCCTCCCCGCTTGGCGATTCCGAATCCTCCCCCGAGGTAGAGATGAGAGACGAGGGCCGGGGAGCGCCGATCGGAAAAGTCCAGGACGGCGAGCCCGTTGAGGAAGGCGCAGTAGGCGGTGTCGCCCTCGACGGCGACGTCGTAGGCCTTCGACCACAGGATGGACCCGACGTACTCCAGGCGGCCTTCCTGCGCGAGCGCCGCGGGAAACGCCGCCTGCCCGGCGGCGAGGAGCGCGAGAAGGATGATCTTGTCGGCGTTTTTCATCGTCTTCCCCTCAGGGCCGTCGCGGTTCCCTAAACAAGAATGTCCTCGTCCCAGCCGAGCTTGATGAGCTCGATGGCGTTGAGGTCGCTCGTCCCGATGCCGTGGCGGGTGTCGGCGAGCTCGATGTGCTTGGGCACCGGGGGAAGCTCCTGTCCGGGACCCAGGACCTCCCTCCGCTTGGCCATCAGGAGCCGGAGGCCGACCGTATCGACGGCGACCGGATCTCGGCCGACCAACAGGCCCTTGTAGGCCCAGACATAGCGGCGGCTGAAGTGGTGCGGGCCCCGGCCGTGGAACTG
>MEXZ01000015.1:1817-3921 GCA_001773855.1 Candidatus Aminicenantes bacterium RBG_13_64_14 | reverse complement strand
CAGGGCGCAGAGGATGTTGAGCCGGGTTCGGCCCCGGACGTTGGGAAGATTGAACAGCGCGCCCAGGTCGGCGCACGAGTCGGGGTGGTAAGCGGGCTGGGACTCGGCGAACATGATGTAATTCTTGATGACGCCCGATATCCCGGACAGGTAGTGGGTCCGGAGGGGGCGGACGTTGATGAGCGACGTCGCGTTGACGAACAGGAGATTCGTCCGGACCGTGTGGTCGTCGAGTCCGATCTTGTCGGCAGCCACCCCGGCGTCGGTCAGCCGTTTCTTGATAGCCGCCTCGAGCTCGGGGGGAGTGGGCAGGTAGGACCAGACGTTGGTCTTGATGCCCACGGTTTCCCCGGGCTTGACGAGCATTCCGAAGGCCCGGACCGCGTCCGGCGCGTCGAGGAGCCTTGTGACGGCCTCGTCCAGCATCTCCTGGAGGATTCCAGGGTCGATCTTTGAGTTTTCGTCCAGGACGTCTCGGCGCCGAATGAGGACGACCCGGGCCTTCTTGACCGGCGCCGCTTCCGCCTCCAGACCGAAAGCCAGGGACGAGCCGATGACGGCCAGTGTCGAGCTCTTGAGAAAATCGCGACGCGTGACGCCGTGTTTCATGGGAACCTCACTTCGAGGGAGTTTTGACCGAGGCTTGAAGATCGCGAGCCAGGTCGGGGGACGGGGCTTCGAAAACGATCGAGAGCACGTTGCCGCGCAGGAGCGCGGAAACCCAGGTTCCATTCTCTGTTCGGGTCAGACCGTCCGGGCCGGCCTCGGGAAGGTAGGAGGCCAGGAAAGAACGCAGGGCCGCCCCGGCCCGCGCACCGTCGGGATAGCGGACGAGAAGAAGGCGGACGGGCTCGGCCGGGGCCGGGCCGTACTCGGCGAAAACGCAGTCCGCGGAGCGGTCGAGGCCGAGGATGTTCTCGGCGGCGATGAAGTAGCGGTTGTTGAGGTTGACGGCGGAGTGGAAGAAGCTCGTCCGGTCCGGGCGGAGGTCCGCGGCCGGGAGGAGCTCGAGAAGGTCCGGCCCCGGCCCGGGCGGGCCGAGGAGTCCGGCCACGGTCCGTCCCAGCCCCAGGACCGCGTCCGCGGCGGCCTCGTCCTCGTTCGAGACGCCGACGGTCACGAAATAGCGGCCCTGCCGGAAGCGGAGCAGCCCGAAGCCGTACTCGGAATCCTGCCCGATCCCGGCGGGCGGGTCGGCCCGGTCGCAGGAGAAAATCCCGAAGGCTTCCGCGGGCGAGCCCATGTCGAAAACGTCCAGGCTCAGCTCGGCGCCGGCCGGGCCGGCGTACTTCCGGGAGAAGACCTCGCGGAAATCGAAGGCCAGGTAGACTTCGGCTCCCCCGTCCATGTAGTCATAGAGCGTTTGGCGGTCGTAGACGGCATCGTCGCCGGCGGCATGCCAATCGCCGACGGCCCTGGGGATGATCTCGCCGAGTTTGCCCACGGTCCCTCCCTGGAGATGGAGAAAGAGAACGGCCATGGCGACGGCAGCGAGGACGGGCGTCGCATAAAGGCCGGCTCTCACTTCCTCGATCCTTTCTGGGAATTTTCTTTTTCGCCGCGCCCCGCGCCTGGTCGCGGCCGCGCCGTCGCCTCGACACTTCCCTTTCACGATCGTGAGAAAGTATAAATGAGGGCTTAAGACCTGTCAAAGACAGACGGGGTCAAGCTTTCGGCTGAACCACTCCGTGACGATCCGCTTCAGCTCGGCCGGCGCGGGGCTTTTATCGCCTGAGACGGCGCGGGTCAGCGTGTCGCGCCAGAGCTCCGCGTGCTGGAGCGTCGTCAGCCGGTTGCGGAACATGGCCGCGCCCTTGCGGGGTTCGGATTTCATGGTTTCGAGGATGCGGAGGACCTCTTCCCGGAAACCCTTCATTCCGTAAAAATCCAGATAAGCCCGCCAGGCGTGCCGGACTCCGGCCGTGGTCCGCAGGGGCCCGGAGACGCGGTGCAGCTTGTCCATGAAGCGGCGCTCCCCGGGACCCCGCAGGCGCAGCAGCCCGGCGTCCGTAATCCGATAGGGATGGACGTCCCAGCCCGCGACCCTGTCGCCCTCGACCGTCAGGTCGAGGCAGAAGCCGGCCTTCCGAAAGTAAAGATCCGT
>MEXZ01000015.1:1675-1784 GCA_001773855.1 Candidatus Aminicenantes bacterium RBG_13_64_14 | reverse complement strand
GGCGATGGGCCGGCCCTTGTAGACTTCGATCCCCTGGGGCACATGGGGGTGGTGGCCGACGACGCAGTCCGCGCCGGCGTCGACCAGGGCGCGGAAGGCGCGCTGGACG
>MEXZ01000015.1:1557-1661 GCA_001773855.1 Candidatus Aminicenantes bacterium RBG_13_64_14 | reverse complement strand
AGGGATGTATTCCAGGCCGCTGTGCGCCACGGCAATGACGCAGTCCCCGCGCCTCTTGAGCGCGGCGATTGTCGAGGCGTGACGCTCGACCTCCCATCCGCAGA
>MEXZ01000015.1:0-1459 GCA_001773855.1 Candidatus Aminicenantes bacterium RBG_13_64_14 | reverse complement strand
GGTCGGCGCCGCGGAGAAGCGGGAGCAGGTCGCCGTAAACGGCGAGCGGGTCGCGCCGCATGACGGGCTCGAAGGCGCGGATCGGCGCCCAGTCCGAGGCGATGATGACACGGACTTCGTTCCTGTCGTGGAGGCGGGAATCATTGCGCTTCGGCATGAGCAAGCCTGATTATATTAAAAAATAAAGAAAACCCCAAGAGGCCTCGGGCCAATAGGCCTCTTCATCATCTCTTTTTGTTGCCCCTGAAAAATGCTTGTAAGGCTGATAGGAGAGCCCATTTACGGATTTATTTATTTATATTGAGCTACTTAGCCTGATCTATTCACGAGTCGAGGCGGCTGCAGATGCAAGGCACGGAGGGTGAAGCTGTACTCCCGGTACAGCGAATCCTTCGCAACGCAACAGATGCGGCCGGATCGGCTCGCCCGAAGGGAAAAAATGCCGGTCTTTTTGCGAGAAACTCTCGGAAATCTTTTAAAAAATCGGCAAGTTTGAGATCTTACAAATATCGCTTGAGTTAGGCAACACATAGGCATTTTTATGAATAGATCTTATGCCCGACCCCAAACTGTGGTCATCTCCCTGATGCGGGAGATCATCTCGGCCGCGGGCAGGCCGGGCGGGAGGCGCCAGCGCCAATTGCCCTCAACCGTGGAGGGAGTGTTCATGCGCGCCTCGGCGCCCAAGGCAAGCACGTCTTGCATGGGGAAGATCACAGTGTCGGCCGTGGACATCATCAGCTTCCGGATGAGCTCACAAGGGACTTCCTCCGCGCCGACTTCACGGCCCAAAAACTGAAAGAGACTCTGCTTCTCCTCCGCGGTCGCCTCGCCCTCAAACCATCCCCTCGCCGTGTTGTTGTCGTGTGTTCCCGTGTAGGCCACACAGTTCCGGGTGTAGTTCGCCGGGTTGTAAGGATGCGCGGCGAAGTCCGGGCCGAAGGCGAACAGGAGCACTTTCATCCCCGGGAAACCGAACCGCTCCATGATCTCGCGGACGTCGTCGGTGATGATCCCCAGGTCCTCGGCGACGAGCGCCGGCGCGCCGAGCCGCTCCCGCAGCCGCCCGAAAAAGTCCCCGGCCGGCGCCTCAACCCACCGCCCGTTAAGCGCGGTCTTCTCGCCGGCCGGCACCTCCCAGTAGGCCACCAGCCCACGGAAGTGGTCTATGCGCACGGCGTCGAAAAGCGCCAGGTTGTGCTCGACCCTTCGCAGCCACCATTCGTAGCCCGTCTCCCTCGCCCGCTCCCAGTCGTAAACGGGGTTTCCCCACAGCTGCCCGGTGCTGCTGAAATAATCCGGCGGCCCCCCTGCCACAGCCGCCGGCCTCATCCTCCCGTCGAGCTTAAACAGCACGGGATTCGCCCAGACGTCGGCCGAGGCATGGTTGACGTAGATCGGCATGTCGCCCATCACCCGGACGCCCAACTCGGCGGCCCGGCGCTTGAGCGCGGTCCAC
>MEXZ01000014.1 GCA_001773855.1 Candidatus Aminicenantes bacterium RBG_13_64_14 | reverse complement strand
CACTTCCAGTGCCCGGACTGCGGCGATGAGACCGAGGTCTACAGCCGCATCGTCGGCTACATGCGGCCGGTCCGGACCTGGAACGACGGAAAGCAGCAGGAGTTCAAAGACCGGACCCCCTACAACAAGATCGCCTGAGTCCCGGCATATTTCCGATGAGGCGGTGTCGAAATGGATTACTTGCTCTTTGCCTATCCTAACTGCAACAAGTGTGAAACGCTGAAGAAGCGGCTGGCCGAAACGGAGACCGCGTATGCCGAGTACAACCTGACCCAAACCCAGGGCAAGGCCAAGATCCGCGAGTTCATCAACGTCATCAAGAGAGACGACAAGGGCGCGATCATCCTGCCGACCCTCGTCGCCCACACCCAGGGCATCGTCCGGGCCGTGATCAACTCGGCGGAGGAGTTCGACGGGTGGTCGAAATCAAGGGGATAGAGAAGTTCTCCAGCCGGGACTTCCCCGGCCATATTTCCTCGACGGTCTTCCTCGGCGGCTGCACCTTCCGCTGTCCCTACTGCCACAACTCCGAGCTCGTCCTGAGGCCGGAGACGATCCAGACGATGCCCATCGACTTCTTCCTTTCCTATCTCGACGGCCGCAAAGGCTGGCTCGATGCGGTCTGCCTCACGGGCGGGGAGCCCCTCCTCCACGAGGACGTCGAGGACCTCATCCGCGTCGTCCGGGAGCGCGGCCTTCTCATCAAGCTGGACACGAACGGCGCGTTCCCGGAGCGCCTGGAGGGGCTTCTCGCCGACGGGCTCCTTGACTGGGTGGCCATGGACGTCAAGGCCCCCCTCGAGCGCTATCGCGAGGTGACCCGCTCGAACGTCGACGTCGAGAGCGTCGTCAGGAGCACCGACATCCTGCGGAACTCGGGCGTGCGGCACACCTTCCGGACGACGGTCGTCCCGGGCCTTGTGGGGAAAGAGGACGTGGTCAAGATCGGCGAGTGGCTCGACGGGGCTAAGAGCTACCTCATCCAGCAATTCG
Source organism: Candidatus Aminicenantes bacterium RBG_13_64_14 (assembly GCA_001773855.1). Lineage (GTDB taxonomy): Bacteria > Acidobacteriota > Aminicenantia > Aminicenantales > Saccharicenantaceae > RBG-16-66-30. The sequence continues at coordinate 16,708 of MEXZ01000014.1, read as the reverse complement.
TGCCCCAGACGACGATCGACCCCGCTTTCCTCGAGGTCAAGCCGTTCAGCCGGGCCGAGCTCGAGGACATCGTCGCGGCGGCCCAGCCGTACTTCCGGGATGTCCGGATCGAAGGACCGGAATGAAAGGGGACGCCATGGAACTCCGAGTCAAGCGCATTCACCCCGAGGCCAAGCTCCCCGTCTACGGCCATTCCGGCGACGCCGGCCTGGACCTCTTCTCCGTCGTCGACCGCGAGCTCGCGCCGGGTGAGGTCTTCGCCGTCCCGACCGGGATCCAAGTGGCCGTCCCGGCCGGATACGTCGGGCTCGTTTGGGACAAGAGCGGCATTTCCCTCCAGAGAGTCCACCGTCTGGCCGGCGTCGTCGACTCCGGCTACCGGGGCGAGGTCCAAGTCGTCATGATCAACCTCGGCGCCGCTCCGTTCGCGGTCAGGAAGGGCATGAAGGTCGCCCAGATGCTCGTCCAGCCCGTGGCGGCCGTATCGGTCATCGAGTGCGAAGCACTCGATGGCACCTTGCGTGGCGAAGACGGCTTCGGTTCGACCGGGCTCTTCTGACCGTCCTCCTTCTCTCTGTCCTCCGGCTTGTGGTAAAATGACTTCCATTATTTGGATAGGATTGGATTCATGTTGAGAAAAATGGTTGTCTGGTGTTTCATCGCGGCGGCCGTCCTCTCGCCCTTCGTCCTGGGGGAGGAGAAGCCGGCGCCGCGCCTGAAGCTCATCTTCGTCGAACGGTTCCGTTTCGAGGCCTGGGACAACGCCGTCAACCTCGACGACGCGGCCAACGATAACTTCGCCTACACCCGGAACCGGACGACCCTCGGCCTACGCTGGCAGGCGGCGAAGAACCTCGAGATCCTGGGCAAGATCACGAACGAGTTCCGCGTCTACCTGGCCCCCAAGGACCGGGCCTTCAACGGACATGAGCTCTTCTTCGACAACCTATATGTCCGGTGGACGATCCCCGGCCGCCTGCCGTTCACGATCACGGCCGGCCGCCAGGACATCAACCTGGGAGAGGGCTTCGTCATCGCCGACGGCACGCCCCTTGACGGATCCCGCTCCTACTACTTCAACGCCCTCCGTGTCGATGCCGACTTCCACGAGAACCACAAGCTGATTTTTTTTCTCCACGCCCAGGAAACGGCCGACCGGTATCTTCCCCTCATCAACGGGCGGTCCCAGGCCCTGGCCGAACAGCCCGAGAAGGCCCTGGCCTTCTACTATTCTGGGGCTTTTGGAAAAACAAAGATCGATGCCTATGCCGTCCGCAAACTGACCGACGAAACGGAGCTCTGGCCCGTCGCGGGGAGAATCGACACCTTCGGGGCCCGGGCACAGGTGCCGCTCCTCCGTCCTCTCATGCTAACGGCGGAGGGAGCCGTCCAGACAGGCACCTCCGGCGACGCCGGCCGCTCGGCCTTCGGCGGGATCGTCCATCTCGACTACGATATCGAAGGCGCACTGCCTCTCCTCAAGACGGTCGTCCTCGGCGGCATTTACCTGAGCGGCGACCGCCCCGGGACGGAGAAGATCGAAGGCTGGGACCCTATCTTCAGCCGCTGGCCGAAATGGAGCGAAAGCTACATCTACACGCTCAGCCGCGAGAGCCGCCCATCTTATTGGAGCAACCTGACGTCCCTTTACGGGTCCATCTCCCTGGGCTTCGGCCGGCGATCCGACGGTTTTCTGATGTGCCAGCGTATCGGCGCCATCGAACCGCAGCCGGGAGTGTTTCCCGGCGGTTCCGGCCACGCGCGCGGCATGCTCCTCAAGGGCCGCTTGAACTATAAGATCAGCAAGTTCTTCACCGGCCGCCTGATCTGGGAGCGCTTCATCCCGGGGAGTTTCTACTTTCCGGGGGCCTCGAGCTATAACTGGCTGCAGTTCGAGATGATCTTCCGCTACTGACGGCGGCTATCCGAGCCGGCTCGCCAGCGGGTTCAGCAAGAAAGAGACCATCATACCGATCGTCCCCGATTCGGCCGGCGCCCTGCCAGCGATCGAAAGGCCGAGACAAGTTCCGAAACCCAGAAGAGCCGAAGCCACGGCCCCGAATTTCGTCACCATAAACGCCGATGACGATGATTTTGACGAGCATCAGATCTGCCCTTCCCCCCGGCCGACCGGGAGCCTTTTTTATATCCGGGTTGGTAGCGTCCTGTCAATCCTTCGGCCGGCCGCATCGCCGGGAGGCGCCCGGAAATCCTATATAAAAGATAGGAATTCTATTGAAAAGAACTGGCGCCTCGGCTAGAATATTATTTCCTTCCGTCGAGATATGGCATATTTAGGAGCGCCCCGCGGCCGTCAACGATGAAAAATTACTGGTATTTCTTTCTGTTTTTCCTCATTTCGATCGTCTTCTCGGTCGGGCTCCTCGGCTTCATCGCCCTCATCCGCTACCGCCGCCGCCCCGTCGGCGACAAGTGCGAGCCCTACGAATGCGGCGTGGAGCCGGCCACCCCCACGGCCCGCGAATCCACCTCCATCCGCTTCTATCTCCTGACCCTTGTGTTCATCGTGTTCGAGGTCGAGACCTTCTTCCTCTTCCCCTGGGCCGTCGTCCACGACAAGCTCGGGCTCTTCGGGTTCGTCGAAGTCGTCATTTTCCTGGTTATCCTTCTCTTCGGCTATGTCTACGCTTGGCGGGCCGGCGCCCTGGAGTTCCGGAGGATCGATGACTGAGTCCCTCGAAAAGGTCCCCTTCCTTCTCGCCCGGGCGGACACGTTCATCACCTGGGCCCAGAAAAACTCGCTCTGGCCATTCGGCTCCGGGCTGGCCTGCTGTGCCATCGAGATGATCGCCACGGCCGCCGCCCGCTTCGACATCGCCCGCTTCGGCATGGAGCTCTTCCGGGCTTCGCCGCGCCAGGCCGACCTATTCATCGTCGCCGGCACGGTGACGAACAAAATGGCCCCCGTCATCCTCCGGCTCTGGGAGCAGATGCCCGACCCCAAATGGAGCCTGGCCATGGGCAACTGCGCCATCGGCGGCGGCCCGTTCCCGACGTATTCGGTCCTCCAGGGAGTGGACAAGATCATCCCCGTCGACGTCTACGTCGCCGGCTGTCCGCCGACCCCTCAGGGACTCATCCATGGGCTGATGACGCTCCAGGAAAAAATCGCCCGCAGCCACCCGACCAAGGAGATCCTCGACCCCGATGCCCGACACAACCGCTGACAGCCCCGAGCTCCGGCAGGCCGCCGATTCTCTGGCCGGACGATTTCCTGGAGCCGTCCTGTCGAGCGCCGTCGAGAAAGGAGAGCTTGCCGTTCGTCTCAGGAAGGAGGATCTCGCGGCCGTCCTCTTTTTTCTCAAGGACGAGATGGGCTTCAACGCCCTTGACGACATCATCGTCCTCGACAACATCCGTTCCTCCGGCGATGGGGGCAAACGCTTCACCGTCCTCTACCAGCTTTACCGGTTCCCCGGCTTCGTCCGGCTCCGGCTAGCCGTTGACGTCGGTGAAAACGAGGCTCTGGATTCGGCCGTCCCCGTCTACCGCTCCGTCGATTGGGCCGAGCGCGAAGCTTTCGACATGTTCGGTGTCCGTTTCGAAGGCCACCCCGGCCTGCGCCGCATCTACATGCCGGACGAGTTCGAAGGTCATCCGCTTCGCAAGGACTTCCCCCTTGGAGGGAGGGACGGTGGCATTTAGAGAGATCGACCTCAACATGGGGCCCCAGCACCCCAGCACCCACGGCGTCCTCCGGCTGAAGCTGGCCGTGGACAACGAGGTCGTTCTCCGCGTCGTGCCCGTCATCGGCTACCTCCATCGGGGGATGGAAAAGCTCTGGGAAAACCTGACTTATACCCAGGTCGTCCCGCTGACCGACCGCCTGGACTACATCGCGGCCCTGTCGAACAACCTCGGCTACGTCCTGGCCGTGGAGAAGCTGGCCGGGATCGAGGTTCCCCGGCGCGCCCGGCACATCCGCGTCGTCCTGGCCGAGCTCCAACGTTTGGCCTCCCACCTGGCCTGGCTGGGATTCATGGCCAACGACATCGGGGCCATGTCCGTCCTGCTCTATGGCTTCGAGGCCCGGGAGGACGTTCTCGATATCTTCGAGGAATACTGCGGGGCCCGCCTGACCGTCCACGGCATCCGCATCGGCGGGGTGCCCCATGACCTGGACGGGGCCCTCGTCGCCCGCATCCGCACGGTCATCGACGGGATTCCCAAGCGTCTCGCGGAAATCCGGACCCTGCTCGACGAGAACCGGATCTGGAAGGGAAGAACCGTAGGCGTCGGAGTCATCGAGGCCGGCGACGCCGTCGACTATGGGCTGACCGGGCCGTCACTCCGGGCCTCGGGCGTCCCCTGGGACATCCGTAAGGACATCCCTTATTCGTCCTATGACGAGTTCGACTTCGAAGTCCCCCTCGGGCGGAACGGCGACGTCTACGACCGCTATTTCGTCCGGCTGGAGGAGATCTACCAGAGCATCCGGATCGTTCGCCAGGCGCTCGACGGTCTCCCCGCCGGCGAGATTTCGGCCAAGGTGCCGCGGGTTCTCAAGGTTCCGCCGGGCGAGGTATTCCACACGATCGAGACCCCCAAGGGGGTCCTGGGTTTTTTTGTCAAGTCCAACGGCACGGACAAGCCCGAGCGGGTCAAGATGAAATCGCCGTCTTTCATCAACCTCCAGTCGCTCGAGCACATGTGCAAGGGCAACCTTTTTTCCGACGTCGTCGGCATCCTCGGGTCGCTCGACATTGTCCTCGGAGAAATCGACAAATGACGCCGGTCGTCGCCGATTTTCTCATCCCCGTGGGCAAGATCGCCGCCGTCATCCTCTACCCCATGGTCATGGTCGTCGTCATGATCTGGCTCGAGCGGCGCGTCGTCGCTCTGATGCAAGGCCGGCTGGGACCGAATCGGGTCGGCTTCCAGGGCGTCCTTCAGCCCGTCGCCGATGCCGTCAAGCTCTTCTTCAAGGAAAACATCATGCAGCGGCAGGCGGATAAATTCCTCTTCAACATCTCGCCCGTCCTGGTCATGTTCTCCTCCCTGCTCGCTTTTTGCTTTATCCCGCTCGGCGAACCGATCCGGATCGGTAGCTACACGTTGACGCTGTGGATCGCCGAAAGCCCGGTCGGGCTCCTCATCATCCTGGGCCTGTCGTCCATCTCGGTGTTCGGAGTCATCTTTGGCGGCTGGGCCTCGAACTCCAAATACCCCCTCATGGGGGCCCTCCGCTCGGTTGTCCAGGTCCTGAGCTACGAGATCCCGATCGGCCTGACCGTCCTCACGGTCGCTTTTATCGCCCGGTCCATGGACCTCGTCGAGATCGTACGCCGCCAGGAGTCCTCAGGGGTCTGGTATGGATTCTTGATGCCCGTGTCGTTCGTCGTCTTCTGGATCTCGGCCGTGGCTGAGACCAACCGTGCCCCGTTCGACCTGCCCGAGGCCGAGTCGGAACTCGTCGCCGGATACCACACGGAGTATTCGGGCATGAAATTCGCCTATTTCTACATGGCCGAGTACGCCCACATGGTCCTGGTGTCGTCGCTCGTCGTCATCCTCTTTTTCGGCGGCTGGCTCCCGCCGTTCCCCAGCGTCAAGGCCCTCTCGTTCCTCCATGTCGTGCCCGGGTTCATCTGGTACCTGGTCAAGATCATGTTCTTCCTTTATCTCTACGTCTGGATCCGAGCCACCTTCCCGCGCTACCGTTTCGACTCGCTCATCCGGCTCGTCTGGAAGTGGCTCATCCCGCTCTCGCTCGTCAATTTCCTGGTCGTCGCCTTAGTGAGGTACCTCCTGTGAGCCGGCTCATGCGCTTCCTCAGGATGGCCTTCCTCCTGGACATCCTGCAGGGTCTCATGGTGACCCTCCGGCGCTACTTCAGCCGGAAGGTGACCATCCAGTACCCCGAGCAAGTCAAGGAGCCGGCGCCGCGCTTCCGGGGGATCCTCAGGCTCCACCGGGACGACCAGGGGGAGCCCCTCTGCATCGCCTGCAAGGCCTGCCAGCGGGCTTGCGGGACGAACTGTTTCGACATCGAAGGCATGAGAGAGGAGGGGGCCAAGGTCATGCGGCCGGTCAAGTTCGACTGGAAGCTCGAACGTTGCAGCTTCTGCGGCTTCTGCGCCGAAGTTTGCCCGACGAGCGCCATCCGCTTCTCGCGGGAGTTCCGCCTGACGGGCCTGGACAGGTCCGGACTCCTCTTCCATCTGCCCGACATGTACCTCGCCGGCGACGACCTCCAGAAACACCTCTGCGCCGGCTGCCGGAGGGACGGATGATCACGCTGGCCGTCTTCGCCCTGTTCGGCGTCCTGGCCCTGGCTGCGGCCGTCCTCGTCATCGTCCAGAGAAACGTCATGCACAGCGTCCTCTACCTGGCCTTCACCGTCCTCGCGACCGCGGGCGTGTTCTTCACGCTGCAGGCCGAGTACCTGGGCGCGATCCAGATCCTCGTCTACGGGGGCGGCATCGTCGTCCTCTACATCTTCGTCATCATCATCGTCAACCTCAAGGAGATCGTCCCCGAGCGGCGGAAGCTCATCCCGAAGCTCTTCCTCGTCGCCGTCCCCGTTCTCTTGGGCGCAGAGGTCGTCACGCTCGTCCTGCGGACCGGGTTCCCCGTTGCCGCAGCGTGCGACGAGGGGACGAGATTCAAGGAGATGGCCGAGATGCTCCTGGCTTCGTACATGGCCCCCTTCGAGCTCGCATCGGTCCTCCTGCTGGCGGTCCTCATCGGGGCCATCATCGTCGCCCGAAGGAAACACATCGATGATCCCGATTGAAGCCGTCGTCGGACTGGGCCTGCTCATCTTCACGGTCGGCCTCGCCGGCGTCCTCGTCCGCAAGAACCTGGTCGTCATGCTCATGTCCCTCGAACTCCTCCTCAACGGGGTGAACATCATCCTGGCCGGGCTGGGCCGGCACTTGAAGTCGCCGCGGGGCTCGATCTTCGCGCTCTTCGTCATCATCATTGCCGTGTCGGAAGCGGCGGTGGGCTTCGCCCTGGTCCTCGCCTATTTCCGGCACAAAAAAAGCTACGACACCGACGTGCTTAGCGACCTCAAAGGATAGCCGATGTTCGTCCTCATCCCGCTCTTCCCCCTCCTCGGCGCGGCCGTCAACGGGCTCCTCGGCATCCGCTTTTTCTCCAGGCGAGCGGTCGGGGCGACGGCGGTCGGGGCGGTCGGGCTGAGCTTCGCCGCTGCCGTGGCGGCCTTAGCCGGGCTTCTCCGCTCGGCCGAGCCCGTCCTCGTCAAGACGTTCTTCACCTGGATCCCGGCGAGCGTCGTCCGCACGGCCGGGGGGAAGGCCGTGCCCTTCGCCCTCGATTTCGCCTTCCGTTACGACTCCCTGGCCGCCGTAATGACCCTGGTCGTGACCGGAGTGGGCCTGCTCATCCACGTCTATTCCGTCGGCTACATGGCCCACGACCGGAGTTACGCCCGGTTCTTCGCCTACATGAACCTCTTTACCTTCGCCATGCTCATCCTGGTGCTGGGCGCCAACCTGGCCGTCATGTTCATCGGCTGGGAGGGCGTGGGGCTGTGCTCCTACCTGCTCATCGGCTTCTGGTTCACCAAGGATGCCGCCGCCGACGCCGGGAAAAAGGCCTTCATCACCAACCGGGTCGGCGACTTCGGCTTCCTCCTCGGCACCGGCCTCCTCCTCTTCGCCCTGGGAACGATCGATATCGCCGGGATCACCGCGGCCGTCGAGGGCGGGGGGCTGGCCACGGGGACGGCCACGGCGGCGGCCCTGCTCCTCTTCCTGGGGGCCACGGGAAAGTCGGCCCAGATCCCGCTCTACACCTGGCTTCCGGATGCCATGGAAGGCCCGACGCCCGTCTCGGCCCTCATCCACGCCGCGACCATGGTCACGGCCGGCGTCTACATGGTCGCCCGCCTCCACGCCCTGTTCTCCTTCTCGGGGACGGCCCTGACCGTAGTTGCCCTGACCGGCGCCATCACGGCCGTCTACGCCGCGACCATGGCTTTCGTCCAGACCGATATCAAGCGTGTCCTGGCTTATTCGACAATCTCCCAGATCGGCTACATGTTCATGGGCCTCGGTGTGGGGGCCTACGCCGCCGGGATCTTCCACCTGATGACCCACGCCTTCTTCAAGAGCCTCCTCTTCCTCGCCGCCGGGAGCGTCATCCATGCCCTGTCCGGCGAGCAGGACATGAGGAACATGGGCGGTTTGCGCAAGCGCGTCCCGCGCACGTACCTCGTCTTCCTTGTCGGGGCGCTGGCCATCTCGGGGATCCCGGGGCTCTCCGGGTTCTTCTCCAAGGACGAGATCCTGGCCTCGGCCTACGCCTCCGGGCATTACCTCGTCTGGGGCCTCGGGCTGGCCGGGGCGGCCATGACCGCCTTCTACATGTTCCGGCTGATCTTCCTGACGTTCCACGGCGAGGAGCGGCTCGCCCCGGACGCCGGGCGTCACCTCCACGAATCTCCGCCGGTGATGCTCGTTCCGCTCCAGGTCCTGGCCGGCCTGGCGGTCGTCGGCGGCTATGTCGGCCTACCCCGCGTCCTAGGCGGCGGCGCCTGGTTCGCCCGGTTCCTCGAAACGAGCACCGGAGCTCATGAATCGCACCTCGCCGCCGGGACGGAAGTCCTCCTCATGATCGTTTCGGTCGGGGCGTCCCTTGCGGCGATTTACGCCGCCTGGACGATTTACGTGAAACGGCGGGGGGAGCCCGCCCGCCGGCTGGCCGGGAAGTTCAAAACGGTCTACCGGGTCGTCTCTAGGAAATACTTTGTCGACGAGGCCTACAGCAGGATCTTCGTCGGCGGGGTCATCGCGGCAGGCCGGGCCGCCGATTGGTTCGACAGGCGTGTCATCGACGGGTTGGTCGATGGCGCGGCCGGACTGGCTCGGCGTGTTTCGCGCCTGACCATCCTCTTCGATGACGGCGTCGTCGACGGGGCCGTCAACGGCGTCGGCAGGATCCACCTCGCCGCTTCGTCTCTCCTGCGCCGGCTTCAGACCGGCTACGTCTATAACTATGCTTTGGCCGTCGTCCTGGGCGCCGCCCTTATCATCACCCTCGTCATCACGGTGTTTTAAGACCATGGAGGAGCTGCCGTCATGAATATCCTCGGCGTACCGATCCTAACATTCCTCGTCTTCTTCCCGGTGGCCGGGATGGTCGTCATCCTCTTCCTCCCCGGCTCGCGGACCAAGGCGATCAAGCTCGCGGCCAATATCTTTACCGGCCTCGAGTTCGGCGCGACGCTCCTCCTCCTCACCCGGTTCGACGCTGCGTCCGGCGACATGCAGCTCGTCGAGCGCCTGCCTTGGATCAAAGCCATTAGAGCCCAGTACCTCCTCGGCGTCGATGGCATATCGCTCCTCCTCGTCCTCCTGACCTCGCTCCTGACGTTCATCGCCACGCTTTCCTCCTGGCAGGCGGTCCAGAAGCGCCTCAAGGAATACTACGTCTTTATGCTCCTCCTCGAGACGAGCATGATCGGCGTCTTCCTGGCCCTCGACATGCTCCTCTTCTATGTCTTCTGGGAGGTCGTCCTCGTCCCGATGTATTTCCTGATCGGCATCTGGGGCGGGGAACGGCGGCTCTACGCGGCCATCAAGTTCTTCCTGTACTCGCTTTTCGGCTCGGTGGCCATGCTCGTCGGCATCCTGGTCCTCCGGAGCCAGCATCAGACTTTCGACTTGACGGCCATGGTCGCGGCCGGCTCCGTCATTCCCGCGGCCCTACAGGGCTGGGTCTTCCTGGCCTTCTTCCTGGGATTCGCCATCAAGGTGCCGATGGTCCCGTTCCACACCTGGCTTCCCGACGCCCACGTCGAGGCGCCCACGGCCGGATCGGTCCTCCTGGCCGGCGTCCTGCTGAAGATGGGCGCCTACGGTTTCCTCCGCTTCTCCCTGCCGCTCCTGCCCGAGGCCGCCCGCCGCTACGCCCCGGTCCTCGTCGTCCTGGCCCTGGTGGCCATCGTCTACGGGGCGCTCGTCTCGCTCATGCAGAAGGACATGAAGAAGCTCATCGCCTACTCCTCGGTTTCCCACATGGGCTTCGTCATACTGGGCCTGTTCGTCCTGACCCCCATGGCGGCCAAGGGGGCGGTTCTCCAGATGGTCAACCACGGGATTTCCACGGGTGCCCTGTTCCTCGTCGTCGGCGTCCTCTACGAGCGCCGCCACACCCGGCTCATCTCCGAGTTCGGCGGGTTGTCCTCGCGGATGCCGGTCTACGCCGCCGTATTTTTGGTCATGACCATGTCTTCGATCGGCCTGCCGGGGCTCAACGGCTTCATCGGCGAGTTCATGATCCTCATGGGGACCTTCCCCGTAAGCTGGCTGTGGACGGCGGTCGCCGCGACCGGGATCGTCCTGGGCGCCGGCTACATGCTCTGGCTCTATCAGAGGGTCATGTTCGGGAAGCTCTCCACCCCGGCCAACGAATCGCTCAAGGACCTGACCTTCCGCGAACTCGCGACCTTCCTGCCGCTCGTCGTCCTGGCCTTCTGGATCGGCATTTTCCCGAAGCCCTTCCTGGCGGTCATCGACAAGCCCGTGGAGAAGATCATCCGCATCGTCAACCCCGCTCATTTCGAGGCGCCGCGATGATCGCTATTTCCGGCTCCGACCTAGGGCATTTCGTCCCCGAGGTCATCCTCCTGGCCGCGGCCGTGGCGGCGATGTTCGTCCATCTGTTCGTCAAGAAAGGCGGCCGCCGGGGAGCGGGATACGTCGCCCTGGCCGGGATCGGGGCCGCGGGCCTGGCGCTCGGGCTGACGCCGCCGTCGGCGGACGCCCTCTTTGGAGGCCATCTCACGGCGGACTCGTTCGCCCTATTCTTCAAGGCGGCCGTCCTCGCCGCGGGGGCGCTGGCCATCGTCCTGGCCTTCCGGTTCTTCGACGTCGAGAGAAGCGAGCCGGGAGAGGTCTATTGTCTGGCCCTCCTCTCGATGGTCGGGATGATGGCCGCCGTTTCGGCGACGGACATCGTCACGACCTACGTGAGCTTCGAGCTTTTTGCCATCCCTTCCTATGTGCTGGCCGGGATCTTCAAGAAGGAGCGGCGGTCCTCCGAGGCAGGGATCAAGTATTTCTTCCTCGGGACGCTGAGCTCCGCGGTCATGCTCCTGGGCATGGCCCTCGTCTTCGGCCTGACCGGCGCGACGGCATACGCCGTGGCCGGGCCGGCCCTGGCGGGCGCTAACGGCCTGGCCGCCCTCGTGGCCATGAGCCTTTTCTTCGTCGGGCTGTTCTTCAAGGCCGCCTTCGTGCCCTTCCACATGTGGGCCCCCGACGTCTACGAAGGCGCCCCGACGCCGCTCGTCATCTTCCTCTCCACTGCGCCCAAGGCCGCCGTCATCGCCGTCCTCGTCAGGGCCATGACGGTCCTTTTCGGCGGGTACACCGCGGAAGGAAGCTACATCCTGCAGGCCGTAGCCCTGGCGACCATGTTCTGGGGAAACCTGGCCGCCTTGACCCAGAAGAGCGTCAAGCGCATGCTGGCCTACTCGTCGATCGCCCAGGCCGGCTATCTGGCCATCGGGCTCGCCGCTTGGGGCGAATCCGCGCGGATGGCCGTCCCGTTCTACGTCGCCGTCTACGTGGTCATGAACGCCGCCGCCTTCGGCCTCATCCTCCTCGTCGACGGGGGAGGCCGGTTCGACGAGAGCGTCGACGGCCTGCGCGGCCTAGTCCGGCGGGCGCCGGTCGCGGCCGCGAGCATCCTGGTCGTCCTCCTGTCGCTCGTGGGCATCCCGCCGACCGCCGGCTTCATGGGGAAGTATTTTCTGTTCGCCGCGGCCGTGGACAGAGGGCTGGTCCTCCTGGCCGCCGCCGGGGCGCTGAATTCGGCCATCTCGCTCTTCTACTACTTCCGGATCGGCAAGGCCATGTTCCTCGAAGAGGCCGATGGGCCCGCCCCGGGCGCGGTCCATGCTTCTCCCGCGGCCCAGGCGTCTGATCGGCCGGCTAAGCGCGCCGCCGGCGTCTCCCGGCTGGTGACCGTAGTCCTGGTCCTCTCGGCGGCCGTCCTTCTCCTTTTCGGACTCCTGCCCTCTCTCCTCGCCTCCCTGGCCGCCTCGGCGCGCCTTTGAGGCGGCGGTCTGATTTGATATGATGTCGGGCTGACAGGCCATGGTCGAAAAGAAAAGCGCGGTTTACGACGTCGTCGTCATCGGCGGCGGAGTCGTCGGCTGCGCCGTCCTGCGGGAACTCTCGCGCTACGACCTGAATCTCCTTCTCCTCGAGAGGGAAACGGACCTGGCCGAGGGCGTCAGCAAGGGAAACAGCGGTGTCATCCACGCCGGCTTCAACGTCCCGGCCGGGTCGCTCAAGGCGAAAACAAACGTCGCCGGCCTGGGGATGATTTACGGCCTGGCCGCGGAACTCGGCGTTCCCCATCGAAAAACCGGCAAGCTCGTCGTCGCCCTGGCCGGGGAGGACAGGGGCCGCCTCGAAGGGCTCAAGACGGAGGGCGACAAGAGCGGTGTCCCGGACCTCGAGCTCGTGGACGAGGCCGCGATCAGGCGTCTCGAGCCCCTGGCCCGCGGCCGCTGGGCCCTTTACTCCCCCCATACCGGCATCATCTCGCCCTACGAATTCACCATCGCCCTGGCCGAGTGCGCTACTCAGAACGACGCCCGCGTCCTTCTCGAAGCGCCTGTCGAAGCGGTCGGTTTCGACGGAGGCCTGTTCCGGTTGTCGACGCCCAAGGGGACGTTCGCGGCCCGCTTCGTCGTCAATAGCGCCGGCCCTTTTGCTGACGACGTGGCCCGCCTGGCCGGGATCGACGATTACCGGATCTTCCCGTATCGGGGCGAGTATCTCATTTCGGACAAGGACTGTGGGCTCCGGCTGGGCATGCCCGTCTATCCCGTGCCGCCGAGGGACGACCCCGGCCTCGGCATCCACATTACGCCGACCTTGGAGGGGAACATCATCCTCGGCCCGAGCGCCGAGCCGGTCGACGACAAGCGCGACGTCGCTTCGACCCGGAAAGTCATAGCCCGGATCAAGGCCGAGTCCGGCCGGCTCATGCCGGAGCTGGCCCGGATTTCGTTCATCCACAGCTACGCGGGCATCCGGCCCAAGCTCGTCGATCCGAGCGGCAAGGATAGGTTCGGCGATTTCGTTGTCGAAGAAAGCGGCCTCCGCCCCGGCTGGATAAGCCTGCTCGGGATCGAATCGCCCGGCTTGACCTCGGCGCCGGCCATCGCCCGAATGGTGGCCGGGATGATCGGCGCGAAAACGGACCTCCGGCCGAAGCCGGACTTCAATCCGACGCGGCCCCTCCGGACCCGCTTCGCCAACCTGGGCGATAACGAAAGGGCCGAGCGGGTCGCGAACGACGCCGATTGGGGCGAGATGATCTGCCGCTGCGAGCATGTCACCCGGGCCGAGGTCGTCGCCGCCCTGCGCAACCCCTTCGGGGCCCGGACGATGGACGCCGTCAAGCGCCGCACCCGCTGCGGCATGGGCCGCTGTCAGGGCGGCTTCTGCACGCCGCGCATCGTCAAGATCCTCCAGGACGAGGGAGTGCTGGTCGAACGGATCACCAAGCGGGGCGGCGGCTCGCGCCTCTTTTTTGGAAGGCTGAAGGGCTGAGAGATGATCGACACCCTTGAAACCCACGATGTCGTCGTCATCGGCGGCGGTCCCGCCGGATTGGCAGCGGCCCTGGGCGCCCGGAGGGCGGGGGCGGGGAAAGTCCTCCTCGTCGAGCGCGATCGGACGCTCGGCGGGATCCTCAACCAGTGCGTCCACGACGGCTTCGGGCTTTTCCTTTACAAAGAGACGATCAGCGGTCCCGAATACTCCGAGCGGCTCGTCGAGGACGTCGTCCGTGAGCCGATCAAGGTCGAGACCGGGGCCATGGTCCTCGACCTCACGCCGGACCGTGTCCTTCGGATCAACTCCCGTTCCGGATACAGACTCGTTCGGGCCGGAGCCGTGGTGCTGGCCATGGGCTGTCGGGAGCGGACTCGGGAGATGATCGAGATCCCCGGGACGCGTCCGGCCGGCGTTTTCACGGCTGGGTCGGCCCAGAACCTGGTCAACCTCCAGAATATCCGCATCGGCAACGCGGCCGTCATCCTCGGCTCGGGCGACATCGGTCTGATCATGGCCCGCCGCCTGACCTTCGAAGGCGTTGCGGTGAAAGGCGTCTTCGAGATCATGCCCTGGGCGAGCGGCCTCGAGCGCAACGTCCGCCAGTGCCTGCTCGATTTCGGCATCCCCCTCGAGTTGCGGTCGACCGTCGTCGAGATCCGCGGCCGCGACAGGGTCGAAAGCGTCGTTGTGGCCAAGGTCGACGGCAAGCTGATGCCCATTCCTGGGACCGAGAGTGTCGTCCCTTGCGATACGCTTCTCCTTTCGGTCGGGCTCATTCCTGAGAACGAGCTCTCGAAGCGGGCCGGTGTCGCTCTATCGTCGCTTACCGGGGGAGCCGTCGTCGACGAGAATTGCATGACCTCGGTCCCCGGGGTCTTTTCCTGCGGCAACGTCCTCCATATCCACGATGTGGCCGATTGGGCCTCGTTCGAAGGGTTCGCGGCCGGCGAATCCGCCGCCCGTTACGCGGCGGGGGAGAGGCCGGCCGGCGGGACGGTCCGTATCTTCGCCGGACCGAACGTGAAGTACGCCCTGCCCCAGCTTCTGACGGCAGGGACAGCCGGCACCGAGTGGAGCTTCCGGGTCGCGCGTCCGCTCCGGAACGTCCAGGTCGTCGTCAAGGGGAAAGCGACGGATAAGGTCTACGCCAGGAAAAAGTTCGGCCGCCTCCTGCCGTCGGAGCTCCAGAAAATCAAAGTGCGTCCGGCCGTCGCCGAGGACCTCGAAGTGAGCTGTCATGAGTGACCGTCCCGTCCTCGACCGCCTGACCTGCGTCCTCTGCCCGGTCGGGTGCGAGCTCGATGTCCGCAAGGACGAGGCCGGGGAGCTCGACGTCCGGGGGAACCAGTGCGACAAGGGCGTACCCTTCGCCGTCGAGGAAATCCTCCATCCGAAGAGGAACCTGGCCACGTCGGTTCCGGTCCAGGGCACGGCGGCGACGATGGTCTCGGTCCGGCTGAGCGGCCCCGTGCCGAGGGAGATGATCTTCCCCGTCCTCGCCGAGATCGCCCGGCTCAGGCCTGAGGCTCCCGTCAGCCGCGGCCAGGTCCTCATCGGCGACGTCCTCGGCACGGGCGTCGATGTCATCGCCACCCGCACAGTCCCTCTTATTTCTCGAGGACGGTCAGGATTTCGAGGTGCGGGGTGTGGGGGAAGAGGTCGAAGGGCGAGAGGGATTTGACCTTGTAGCCCGCATCGAGGAAACCGCGGAGGTCCCGGGCGAGCGAAGCCGGGTTGCAGGATACATAGACGACCGCGGGAACGCCGAGGTTCAAGACCCGGCGGAGCGCCTTGCCCGTGAGCCCGACGCGCGGCGGGTCGACGACGACGACGTCGGCCGGCTCGCGGAGCGGTTCGCTCAGCAGGGCTTCGACCGTCCCCGGCACGAACGCGGCGTTCTCGACGCGGTTGACCAGGGCGTTTTCCACGGCGTTGGCGATATTGGCGGGAGAGGAGTCGACGCCCGTCACTTTCCGGACCGCCCCGGCGAGCGAGAGCTCGATCGACCCGCTGCCGCAGTAGAGCCCCAGGACTCGGCTCTCCGGAGATAGCGGAGCTTCGTCCCTGATCCTTTGGTAGAGCAGTTCGGCGCCGGCCGTGTTGGTCTGGAAGAACGTTTGGGGGTAGACCCGGAACGTGAGGCCGACCAGCGTTTCCTCGATGAACGGAGCCCCGGCGATGAGCCGGGTCTTCTCGTGCTCGACGAGGTCGGAGGGGCGGCTGTTCGTGACGTGAATGAAACTCTTAAGCTCCGGAACGGCGGCCATCAGTCGCTCGGCCAGGACGGCGATATCCGTGCATGGAAGTTCGGCCGTCACGAGGATGACCATGAGCTCCCCAGTCCTTTTCCCCTGCCGGAGGACGAGGTGGCGGACGTGTCCGTGGCCCGATAGGATGTCGAAAACGGCCAGGCCTTTTTCGCGGACGAAATCGATTACGGGCGGAAAGACGCGCTCGACGACAGGACTGAATATCGGGCACGTGTCGATGGACAGAGTGCGGCGGTGAGTCTGCCGGGTGGCCGAGACTCTCTCCCTGAGCCCAAGCACGAGCCGGCCCCAGTTCTCCCCGAAGCCGAACTCCATCTTGTTCCGGTAGCCGTAGGGGTCCGGCGAGGGCGTGATGGCCTTGACGGCCGCGGTCGCCCCGGTGATGCCGGCCTCCTCGAGCGTCCGTTTGACATACCGTTCTTTGAGCTCGAGCTGGGTCCCGTAATCGATGTTCTGGAAGAGGCAACCGCCGCATGGCCCGAAATGAGGACACCGGGGCTCGGCGCGGCGGCTCGAAGGGGACTCGACCCGAATGACCTCGGCGACTCGGGCGGCGCCGCGTTCACCGACGACCTGGACCCGGACGGTCTCGCCGGTGACGGCACCCGGGATGAGCAGCTTGCGGCCGCCGGCTACGGCCTTCCCGGAGCTTGCCGGGAAATCGATGTCCTCGACCTCGACCGTGAGCGGCGGGGCCTTGAACAGAGCCAGGAGCCGCCGGACCTTTTCCACGGGAAAGCCGACGACGTTATCGTAATCCCCTTTAAGACGGGCGACGAACGCGTCGCCGACCTCCTGGACAGCGTAGGCGCCGGCCTTATCGCAGTAACTTTCCTGGTCGAGGTAGCTTTCGATCATCTCCGCGGAGAG
>MEXZ01000013.1:21248-23789 GCA_001773855.1 Candidatus Aminicenantes bacterium RBG_13_64_14 | reverse complement strand
GCCCATCATCTCCCGCATCAAGGTCATGTCCGACCTGGACATCGCCGAGCGCCGCGTCCCCCAGGATGGCCGCTTCCGGCTCAAGATCAAGGACAAGACCATCGATTTCCGCGTCTCCATCATGCCCTGCATCTACGGCGAGGACGCGGTTATCCGCATCCTCGACAAGGAGATGATCACCCAGGCCATCCGCGAGCTGCGCGTGGACCTCCTCGGCTTCTCCGACGAGATCCAGAAGAAATTCCGCAAGTACATCGCCCAGCCCTACGGCATGGTCCTGGTCACGGGGCCGACGGGCAGCGGCAAGACGACGACCCTCTACGCGGCCCTGACGGAGATCAAGTCTCCGGAAGACAAGATCGTCACCATCGAAGATCCCGTCGAGTACCAGGTCGACGGAATCACCCAGATCCCGGTCAACGAGAAGAAGGGCCTGTCCTTCGCCCGCGGGCTGCGCTCCATCCTCCGCCACGATCCGGACAAGATCATGGTCGGCGAGATCCGCGATCCCGAGACGGCCCAGATCGCCATACAGTCCGCGCTGACCGGCCACCTCGTCTTCACGACCGTCCACGCCAACAACGTCTTCGACGTCATCGGGCGCTTCCTCCACATGCAGGTCGACCCCTACAGCTTCATCTCGGCCCTCAACTGCATCCTGGCCCAGCGCCTGGTCCGCGTCCTCTGCCCGCGCTGCAAGGTCCCCGTCCGCTACGGCGCCCCGCAGCTCGCGGAGTCGGGCCTCGATCCGATCCGGCACGCGGAGACCGTCTTCTTCGAGCCGAAGGGCTGTTCCGAATGCAATTTCACGGGCTACCAGGGCCGGACGGCCATCGCCGAGATCCTCGAGCTCTCGGATCCCATCAGGGAGCTCATCCTCGAAAAAAGGCCCCTCTCCGAGGTCAAGAAACGGGCCAAGGCGGAGGGCATGGTGTTTTTGAGAGAAGTCGGTTTGGACAAGGTCATGGCGGGGATAACCAGCCTCAAGGACCTGAACAAAGTGACCTTCGTGGAGTGACCGCGTGACACTGGGGAAAAGGCTCAAATCTCATTTCCAGGACCGCCTGCTGCCCGACGCCGTCTTTCAGCTCTCCCCGGCCTTCTTGAGCGGCATCCGCGTTTCGAAAAAAGACGGGTCGATCAGGGGCGGGTTCGTCCTGCCCTTGCGGGCCCGCCCCCTCAGTCCGTCGTTCGACCGTCCCAACGTGACCGATCCCGCGGTCCTCGAGGAGGCCGTCGCCCAGGGAATGGAAAACCTGCGCCTCTCCTCCGGATCGGCCGCCCTTCTCGTCCCCGAGCCGTCCGTCCGCGTCTTCGTCCTGACCGTGGACTCCTTCCCCCGCTCCGGGAAGGAGAGAGACACCTTCATCCGCTGGCGAATCGGCAAACAGATGCCGCTCATCCCCGATGACGCTCGCATCGACTACGCCGTCACCCCGGGCCGCGGCACCCGGAAGATCATCGTCGCCATGGCCCGGCAGACGGTCGTCCGGGAGTACGAATCCATCTTCGAAAAGGCCGGGCTGAAACCGGTTCTGGTGACCGTCCCTTCCCTGACCCTGATCAACCTGGTCGGACAGGCGGGGCCGTCCAACGGCATCCTCCTCAACCTGGAGGACGAAACCCTGACCCTCCTGGCGGTCATGGATTCCGGCTGGGCGCTTTACCGTCAAAAGGGCGTCGGCGGATCCGGCGGGGCGGAGGCGGACGAGCGCGCCGATAATATCGTCAGGGAAGCGGAAAACACCATCCGGTTCCTCGAGGACAAGGAAAGAAAGCGGATCGAGCGGCTCTGGGTCCGCACGGCCGTGGCCGCGGAAAGGCCGCAGCTCATGGACCGGCTGAAGGACAGGATCGACCTGCCGCTCGAACCCGTGATCTATGAGGCTCCCGCGGCGTGGAACGAGGCCCAAAAAGCCCTGCTCGCCCCTCTCGTTGGACAGATCCTATGAATGAACGTGTTGCGCTCAACCTGAACCTGGCCACGAAGCCGCGCCGGAACCGGCGGCTCTACGCCGCCCTGGCCCGCGCCCTGGGCGTCCTCCTCGCCGTCCTGGCCGCCCTGAGCGTGTTCGTCGTCCTGAAATACGGCGGCGAATCGGCCAGGCTCAGGGCTGAGATCGCCGGAAAGCAACGACTCCAGGGAGAGGTCCAGCGCGAGGAGAAGCGTTTGATGGCCGACATCGATAAGGTAGAGCGTCTCAGTCGGACCCGGGTGGACCTCGTCAACGGCATCATCATGAAGAAAACTTTCCTTTGGACCGCGCTCTTCTCGGAGCTCGAGAAGGCGCTCCCCGGCTCGAGCTACATCACCTCGCTCAGTCCGGGCTTCACGGCGGACGGCGCAATCACCATACAGATGCGGGTGACCTCGCGCAGTCTCGACGACCTTCTCGCGCTCATCGACAACCTCGTCGCCCAGGGTTTTAAGCATATCAAGCCCAGCGGCGAGTTCAGGAACGAAGACGGCCGGCTCATCACGGAGATTTCCCTGACCTATGAACGTTCTCTTTGACCTGTTCAACGACAAGGAGCGGCGGA
>MEXZ01000013.1:20802-21062 GCA_001773855.1 Candidatus Aminicenantes bacterium RBG_13_64_14 | reverse complement strand
TGGACCTCGAGGAGCTTCGAACGGGCTTTTTCTACGATATCGAGGGAGGCGTCCAGGCCCTTCGCCTGGACCTTCAGCAGATATTCGCCCTGGCCGGGACGACCATCACGGACCTCGGCTACGGCTATTCCGACATGGAGAAGGAACAGGTCCGGAAAACGGTCGTGACGTTCACTTACACCGGTTCTTACGCCGGCTTCAAGAAGCTGCTGGCCGTCCTCGAAGCGTTCCCCAAGTTCCTGGTCATCGAGAAGATCGAT
>MEXZ01000013.1:14597-20788 GCA_001773855.1 Candidatus Aminicenantes bacterium RBG_13_64_14 | reverse complement strand
GTCCGAAGGCGAGCGCCTCAGCGCGAAACTGGCGGTGGCGGGGTATTATGGCATTTAAGAAAGCGGCGATCGCGGGCCTTGCCCTGGGCTGGGCCGTGTCCGTATTCATGGCCCAGGAAGCCCGGAAACCCCTCGTCCGCAGGGACCTCCTCGTATTCGGCAGCGGCGAGATCGCGGCACCGGTCCGCGACATCTTCCGACCGAGGGCGACCGCGCTTCCCGCCGTCCGCCGGGCCGGCGGGCCCGCGGTCAAGTCGGCGGCCGTCACCCAACCGGACGCTCCGCCTTCCTTCACTTTGAACCTCAGCTACATCGGGTCCATCAAGTCCGGCGGGCAGATCATCGCCCTCGTCCTCCGCAACGGCCAGACCGTGTCCGTGGGGGAGGGCGACGAGATCGCGCCCGGCTACAAAGTCGTCGGGGTGACAGCCGAAGCGATCGTTGTCCAGGGCCCGAATTCGGAAAGAAGGACGTTCCCATTAAAAGGAGATCGGCCATGAAAAAATACGCCCTGATCCTGGTCCTGGCCATGGCGGCCGGGGGGTGCGCGACGCTTAGCTATGACTATAAGCAAGGCGTCGAGGCCGAGATGAACCAAAAGTACGACCAGGCCGTCAATTATTACCAAAAAGCGGCCCTGGACCACCCCAACGACGCCGTCTACCGTCTGGCCCTCTTCCGAGCCAGGTCGTCCGCCAGCCTGTTTTATATCCAGACGGCCAGGAGCCTGGTCGCCCAGAACAAGCGCAAGGAGGCCGAGGTCGATTATAAGAAGGCGCTTTTCTTCGACCCCTTCAACCGCGCGGCCGCCGACGAGCTCAGGGCCCTCATCGCCCCGCCGCCGAAAGCCGAGAAAAGCAGTCCAGAGAAGCTCGAAGGCCCGGTCAGGCTCAAGGGTTCCGGCGAAGCGCTCAACCTGAGCTTCCGGACCGAGGTTTCCCTGCGCTCGATCTTCCAGACGCTGGGCCGGGTGGCCAATGTGAATTTCCTCTACGACGACACCTTCCGGGACACCAACCTGGCCATCGACCTGACCGGCAAGGACCTCCAGCAGGCCGTCAATTTCCTCTGCGTCGCCAGCAAGAACTTCTCCCGGACGATCGACGAGAAGACCGTCATCGTCGTCCCCGACAACGTCCAGAAGCGGATGCAATACGAGCTCAACGCCATCAAGACCTTCTACCTGTCCAACATCGACGCGAGCGACGTCCAGATGCGGCTGACGCAGATGGTCAAGACCATGTACAAGGTCCCGTCCATCCAGGTCGACAAGAACCTCAACTCGGTCACGATCCGCGACACGCCGCAGGCCGTGGCCCTGGCCGAGAAGCTCCTCCGCCTCTGGGACAAGTCCGTGGGCGAAGTCGTCATCGACATCGAGATTATGGAAGTCAACCGAATGAGACTCAAGAAGCTCGGCGTCGACCTCAGCCAGGGGATCCTGGGCATCCGGTTCAACCCGGCCAACCTGACCGACGACGGCTATTTCCCGATCAATGGGCTCGACCTCGGGGACCTCGCCAACTACCAGGTCACCGTCCCCTCGGCCGTCGTCCAGTTCCTCGGCAGCGATTCGGACACGAAGATCATCGCCCAACCCAAGATCCGAGGCCTCGCCGGCGCGAAGCTGGAATACGTCGTCGGTCAGAAGGTGCCCATCGTCAATTCCCAGTTCGCGGCCATCGCCGCGGGCGGCCTCCAGACCCAACCCATCGTCAACTACACCCTCACCGATATCGGCATCACAATCAAGATGACGCCCCGGATCCATCTCGAGGGCGACGTGACCTTGGAGATCGAGCTCACAATCTCTTCGATCGCCGGAGAAGGGATCGCCGGCATCCCGATCATAGCCAACCGCGAGATCAAGAACACCGTCCGGCTCAAGGACGGCGAGACCAACTTCCTGGCCGGCCTCCTCCGGGACGAGGAGCGCTTGGTCAAGGGGGGGATTGTCGGCCTCAAGGATCTGCCCCTAATTGGGGGGCTTTTCTCGGCCAGCCAGAAGACGATCGAGCAGACCGACGTCATCATGACCATCACGCCCCACATCATCCGCTCGATCCAAATAACCGACGAGGACACGAAGCCCCTCTGGGTCGACCCCGACAACCTGTCCGGCGTCACGGGCGCGGGCGGCGCGCTGAGGGACAGCCGCGAGGAAGCGGCCGTCGCCGAAGAACCCCCGGCCCAGCCGGAAGATGCCGAGGGAAGTGTCGTCTACCTTTCGCCGGCGAGCTTCGAAGCCCCCCGCGACCGGGAGTTCCGCATGAACATCGAGCTCTCGAGCGAAAAGGAGATCGGGAACGCGTCGCTCGTGCTGACCTTCGATCCCCAGATCCTCAAGCTTAAAGACGTCCTCGAAGGCGGCGGCCTGCGGCAGATGGGCGAGAAGGTGCCGTTCCTCAAGAACATCAGCGGCGGGACGTGCACCATCGGCTTCTCCAGCCCGCCCGGCGGCCGCGGCTTCAAGGGCCGGGCGGTCCTGGCTGTCCTCGTCTTCACGTCCGTGAATCCGGGCCAAACGTCCCTGGGCTTCACTAGCGCCACGGCCGGGACGCCGATGGGACAGGCCATCGTCCTGCAGACGGGCGAAGCGAGCGTCAGCATCCGATAGGAACGCATGATCCTCGTCCTAACGGGACCCGTCCACGGGGGCAAGACGACCTTCCTCGAAAGATCGCTCGCGCGCTGGGCGTCCCGCGGGCTCGCCCCGGGCGGCTTCCTCAGCGTCGTCGTGAACGGCGGAAGCGGGGCGACGGGCTATGATCTCCTCGAACTCAAGACCGGCCGCCGGCATCCCTACCTCCGGCGGGAGGGGGAGCCCGACGCGGAGCGGATCGGTCCGTTCTTTTTCGTGCCGTCGACCCTCGAGCGAGCCCGATCGATCATCCGCGAGGCCGACCCCCGCGAACTCCTCATCGTCGACGAGGTCGGACCCCTCGAACTCCTGGGCGGCGGGCTCTGGCCGGTACTCCGGGAGGCCCTGTCGCGCCCAGGCATGAAATGTCTCCTTGTCGCCAGGGAGGAGATCCTCGAGGATGTCGTCGCCGCCCTGGGCCCGCACGGGCCTCTCATTTTCGATATCCGGGACCCCGATGTCCAGAAGCTCATGGATGGAAGCCTGCTGGGAACGGTCAAGGTCGATGACGGTCAAAGCTAAGTTCTTCGCCTACTTCCGGGACCTCTTCGGGGGCCGCGAGCGCGACGTCGTCGTCGGCCAGGGCGCAACCGTCCGCGACGCCCTGGCCCTCCTCTGCGACACGAATGAGCGCCGGCGCGAAGTCTTCGAAGGCGAAAGTCTCAAGCCACACCTCGTCGTTATGGTCAACGGCGTCCACGTCGAATCCCTCCGCGGGTTGGACACCGTGCTCTCGCCGGGCGACACGCTCGCCGTCTTCCCCATGCTCGGCGGCGGCTAGTTCGGCCTCAAGGATCATCTTCGCTTGCTGCGGTGATTCTTAACGCCGTTCCCGGGCCGCAGGCCGCCGCCCGTTTTGGCAGAGATGGGGGTCATGCCTATCCCCCGGCCCCCCGGGAACCAGTCCCGGCGGTTCCCCCATCAGCAAGCTGATGGGACCCCCTCCGCTACGGGGGCTAGGCATGACCCCCATCACTGCCCGGGCAGCGTCCGCGGAGGGGAGAATGGAGCCAGCTCCGTCACGCTGACCGCTTCAATCACCGCTTATGCTCGCTCAGATGATCCCCTCGGCCTTGGTTATCAACGGATGCTCGGGGCGTGCCGCTCCGTCGGGTCGCGGGTTTGTCACGGCGAGCAAAACCCGCTCGAATCCGAGCCTCGCCCCTGCGCCATCGTCCTTAATTCGCTCATTTGGTATTCCTTTTGTCCGCGATGCCACGAGGGGCCGAGGGGTGTCGTCAGAGGGCGAAGCAAAACCCAAAACTCGATTCAGATATTTCCTAGAAGCGCGGCTCCGAGTCACTCCGCCGCGCTTCTATCGGTCGCTCCTAAGAGTCCGCTCCCTGCCGCTCCCATCGGATCCGGACCGGGAAGGCGTTAAGAATCACCGCAGCGGACGGAGACGACCCCCGAGGACCCGGAAGGCATCGCTCCTCGCGGTTGTTCATTGCGGGCGATGCGGAGTTTTGGTATCTTAATGGCTGAACATGCCCGAATTCCCCATTTCCGGATACCATGGCCGGGTCCTCGTCGCCGACCTCAGCCGGGGAGAGGTGAGGACCCTGCCGCTCGACCCCGGCCTGGCCCTCGATTACCTGGGCGGCAGGGGCATGGCGACCCGCGTCCTCTATGATACGATCGACCCGGCCTGCGACCCGCTCGGCCCCGACAACGCGTTCGTCATCGCCGCTTCGCCGCTCATCGGTTCCAACGCCCCGACGGCTGGCCGCGGCCACATGGTCTTCAAGTCCCCGCTCACCGGCGTTCTGGGGACCTCGAACTCCGGCGGGACCTGGGGCGCCGCTTTCAAGGCCGCGGGTTTCGACGTCCTCGTCGTCAAAGGAGCGGCCGCGACGCCGGATGATCGACATCTCCCCCGGCAAGGCCGAGATCCTGCCGGCGGACCACGTCTGGGGCAAAACGACCCACGAGACCAACGACGTCCTGGCCGCGGTTTCCGAGCCGGGAAACCCGGCCCGGGTCCTGTGCATCGGACCGGCGGGGGAGAACCTCGTCCGCTTCGCCGCCGTCGCCAACGACCGCAACCGCGTCTACGGCCGCTGCGGCCCGGGCGCCGTCTGGGGCAGCAAGAAACTCAAGGCCGTCCGCGTCAGGGGCAAGGAAAAGATCGCCGTCGCCGACAAGGAAAAATACCGGTCCGGCCTCGACCAGGCCCTCTATCTCATGAAACAGGCGCCGGTCACGAAGCGCCTGCTCCGCGACCTGGGCACGGCGGGCCTCGTCGAGCTGATCAACCTCATCGCCATGCTCCCGCACAAGAACTTTCAAGATTGCCTCCACCGCGACGAGGACGTCGGGCGGATTTCCGGGGAGACGCTGGCAAAAACCCTGCTCGAAAAAGCGGGCTCCTGTTATCTCTGCCCGATCGGCTGTCAGCGGCACACTCGCGTCGCCGGACGGGACGGGGGCGAGGAGCGCGGCGAGGGTCCGGAATACGAAACGATGGTCCTCATGGGTCCCCTCTGCGGCATCTACGACATCGGGGCGATCACCCGGGCCAACTACCGCGCCAACGAGCTCGGCCTGGACACGATGAGCTTCGGCGGGACGGTCGCCTGCGCCATGGAGCTCGCCGAGCGCGGCCTCATCGGCCGTGACGAAACGGGCGGGGTCGGCCTCGCCTTCGGAAGCGGAGAGGCGCTCGAATCCCTGGCCGGGATGACGGCCCGCCGCGAAGGCCTCGGCGCGGTCCTGGCCGAGGGCTCTCACCGGTTGGCCGCTGGCCGCGGGCACCCCGAGTACTCCATGACCGTCAAGCAACTCGAGATCCCGGCCTACGACCCGCGGGCCTCCTACACCCAGGCCCTCGGCTACATGACCTCGCCTTCGGGGGCCTGCCATCTCCGCGGCGGCTACGCCGTCTCCCTGGCTTTCTTCGGCGGGGCCAGGGAGATCCCCCGCTTCAGCCTCCTCCAGTCGCCGATCGCCATCCGGAACATGCAGAACGTCGGCATTCTCCAGGACAGCCTCGGCGTCTGCCGCTTCACGGGTTACGCCTTCTCCTCCGACCCCTGGGCCCGGATGGTCGGCGGCGTCACCGGCCGCGACTTCTCGGTCGCCAGACTGGAGGAGATCGAGAACCGCGTGGCGACTCTCGAGCGGCAATTCAACTTCGAGGCCGGCGCGACGGCGGAGGACGACGCACTCCCCGCCCGGTTCGCCGACGTTCCCATCGTCGTCGAGGGGAAGGAGCGGCGCGTCTCGCGGGAAGACCAGGAGAGGATGAAACAGGACTACTACCATGTCCGGGGTTGGGATGCGGCCGGCCGGCCGACCCCCGGCCTCGTCCGGTCCCTCCGGGTCGAGGAGAGCAAGAGATGAGCGCCCAAAAGTGGCAAGCGAGCGGTGAACTCCTCGGCGAGTTCCGAGCCCTGGGGCGGGCCTCCCTCCTTTACGACGTCCAGGACAGTCACAGCGGGAACATGGCCGTCCGCCGGACGAACGAGCGGGGGGAGGACGAGATCGTCATCACGGCCACCGGTTCCCAGAAGGGCGACCTCGAGCCGAGCCAGATCTGCTTCCTTTCGGC
>MEXZ01000013.1:10067-14472 GCA_001773855.1 Candidatus Aminicenantes bacterium RBG_13_64_14 | reverse complement strand
TCGACGACGAACCCAAGCCCGCCCGTCCGCCCGATTTCGTGCCCGTCGACCCGCTCGCCTTCCACCACCTCGGGAGCGCCATCCCGGTCGATTGGTTCGCCGTGCCGAGCGGCTCGCCGGAGTTGGCCCGGGTTATCCCCGAACGGTTGGCCGGCCACCCCCTGACCATCATCTTCGGACACGGCGCCATGGCCAAGGGCAGGAGCCTGAGAGAGGCCTTCTTCCGGCTCTGCGTCGGCAACAACGCCGGGACGGTCGTCCGGGCGATGGAGAGGCTCCGCATCGATGTCGGAGCCGTGCGCCGCGCGGTCACGGCTGACCCCGGGAGCTCTTTCGCCGGCGCGCCTCCCCCATACGGAATCGAGAGCGACGACCGCTCGGATTTCCGGGAGGAGGAGGAGATCCTCAAGGAATTCGTCAAAGCGGGCCACAGGATCTTCGAGTCCCGCCTCTCGCCTTTTCACACCGGTTCGATGTCGGTCCGCGGCGTGGACTCCATGCTCTACGCGCCCAAGGCCTCCATGCCGCGGGACGTCGGCGGGCCCCTGCTGAGGGTCGCGCTCGCCGCCGGGCCGGCCGACGACTCCGAGACGGCGCTCCACAAGGCGATCTACGCGACGAGCGATTTCCAGACGGTCATGCATTGCCACATCCCGGAAGCCGAGGCCTCGGCCCACTTCGTCTATCCCGGCGAAGCCGCGCCGGCCGACCGCATCATCCCCGTAGATGCCGAGGGGACGTTCCTCTATCTCGTCATCCCCGTGCTGCCGCCGAACGTCCGGACGGACGAGCTCGTCCGCTTCCTCCACGATTACAAGGTCGCGATCGTCAGGGGAGGAGGCGTCTGGGCCGTTGGAAGCCAATCGCTCTCCGAGGTCCTCCACCATCCTTCTTCGCTGCGCGAGATCTGTCTCTACAGGATCGGCGCCGTCGAACGCGGTCTCGACCTCCGCCGCATGGAGCCCCAGAAAGCCAAGCGCTGGTAGCGGCCGTCGATCCTGCTCTTCTCACCCCTCCCCCCCCTTTGGGGTGAAGTATCATCCCACGAAATCACCCCCAAAGAGTATTGCCTGATTCCGTGCTTCCGCTATCCTGTGAGGGAAAACAACGAGCAGGTGTGGACGTATCGATGAGCCGTAATCTCAAGGAACTTTTCAGCCCCTCGGGTCCTTCATCGAACTCTGGCGGCGGCTCCAGCCCGCTGGCGAACTTCGGGCCGCGCAGGATCCGGACCAAATTCTTCCTTCTTTTCGGTCTCCTGATGGCGGGCTACCTGGCCCTGTTCATGGTCCTGAGCAAGGAACGCGGCATCATGCTCGTCGCAGGCCTCGCCGCGCTGGCCCTGGGCGGATTTTTCGTCTTCCTCATCGGCGGCATGATCACCCGGCCCCTCGTCCAGATGACGAGGACCGCGGAGAGACTGGCCAACGGCGACCTCAAGCAGAGGGCCCGGGTCTACGGCCGTGACGAGGCCGGCCTCTTGGCCAGGACCTTCAACGCCATGGTCGATGGGCTGGAGAAAACCTTCCGCGAGCTCGAACTCCGCAACCGCTTCCTCGAAGACGAGGCGGCGAAACGGGCCGTCCAGATGGACCAGAATGCCGCCGAGCGGCTCCGCATAGAGAAGGAGCTGCGGCTGGCCAGGATCGAGCTCGACCGCCTGGTCGACAAGAGGACCGAGGAGCTCTCCCGGGCGAACGACGAGCTTCACGGAAAAGTCCTGGAGACCCGCCGCTCGGAGGATTACCTCCAGAGCAACCTCGACCGGCAGGGAAGGGCCCTCGAGGGGGCGTTCAAGGCCATGTCCGTGACCCTCGAGATACGCGACCCCTACATGGCCGGACACCAGCACCGGGTCTCCAGCCTGGCCGTGGCCATTGCCCAGGAGATGAACCTGCCCTGGGAAAAGATCGAGGGGCTCCGGCTCGCCGGGATCATCCACGACATCGGCAAGATCGCGGTACCGACCGAGATCATGACCAAGCACGGCCGTCTGACAAATACGGAATTCAAGCTCATCAAGGACCACCCCCGGGTCGGCTACGAGATCGTCAAGGACATCTCCTTTCCCTGGCCCGTGGCCCACATCATCCTCCAGCACCACGAGCGGCTGGACGGCTCGGGCTATCCCGAAGGACTCGTCGGCGACGCCATCCTGCCCGAGGCCCGGATCCTGGCCGTGGCCGACGTCGTCGAAGCCATCGGCTCCCTCCGGCCCTACCGGCCGGCCCTCGGCCTCGAAAAGGGGCTGGAGGAGATTCGCAAGGGACGGGGCCTCTGCTACGACACCCGCGTCGTCGACGCCTGCATCAAGCTCTTCCGCGACGGCCGCTTCTCCTTCAAGAAAGAAGCGGAAACCGCCGTCTATCAATAAAATCCCCTCCGCCGCAATTCTGCTGATCGTTCCCAAAAGCCCGCTCCCTGTCGCTCCATGCTTATAGAATGGCTGAATTGTCCTTATCTTGACTTACTTGAATCGCTGGTTTACTCTAAAGTTGCAAGAGTAGGTTGATGGGCGAGTCTCGAACCTTCCTTCCTTCCTTCCTTCCTTCCTTCGCGGCCTCTAAAACCGGACCCGGAAGAATCCTTACCGAAGAAGCTATTGGGTATCGGTAAATATTTCGATATCCCACGAGGAATACACCTCATTTATAGGAGGGAAGGATGTCTTTAATGAACAGGCTTTGCTCTTTGCTGGTTTTAGTCCTTGTTTTATCGATATTTTTTCTTCTCTTCTTTAATGGTCGCGCCCTGTCTGACGTTTTACCGATAAATATGACCAGCAATGTTAACTTACAGGAAAGCCATGACGTTTTGTCAAAAGCCGCTGATTATTGTGAAAAACTGAAAAACATCGCCCTATTTTTCATCTGCGACGAAGATATAACGGAGATCATCTATGATCCTTATCGGATTCTTGAGGAATCGGGAAGAAGGTGGAATAGTATCGTCAGTCGCTACCTATATGACTATCAGCTGATACGCAAGGACGGCAGCATAAGGGAAAGCCGGACGCTGCTGCGAGCGAATGATAAGCGTGTGAAGAAAGAAAACGCGAATCTGGAAACGAAACGGTTTTGGTATAAGTATATTGTTTTTGGCCCAATCGGAATGTTCGAAAGAGGTTCACAATCTCTTCATTCCTACACCTTTGAAAAAGAGGTGAGCTTATGGGGCAGGCCTGCGATTATCATCAAAGTCGCCCCCAAGTATCAGGTGAAAGCCGCCTGGCTTTATGGCCGGGTATGGCTTGATAAGGATAACGGAAGCACTTTGAAGGTGGAGTGGGAAGGCGAAGCCATGAGCGACTTCGGGACGATTCGAGAAATTGCAAAAAATTTGAATGCGAAACCTATCTTTAAGCATTTCGCCGAGTACGAATACGAAAAAAATGGAATCCGATTCCCCAGTTTCTTCGGCATCAGAGAAGAATACGAGCAGGTCCGGCCGACTTTCGTGGGGAGATATAAGCTATTAAAATCTGAACTTAAAGTTATTTACCAAAACTACAAATTTTTCACTGTAGATACCGAGGTAAGATAAGCTGGATCAACCATCCGCATCAGACCAGAGCTTGAGGCGAAGCAAGTGCGGCTTCCTAATTCTCGGAAGCGTAATTGCGAGTCGTGTCGAGATTTGTTCGCAATTTCGCTGCTATCGTAGCTCTCTTCAGCTTGCTGCCTGCGCCAGGAGAAAGGCACGGCGGCGCTCCCTGGCTTCCGAGACAGTTCACCGTCTGATGGAGCTCCCTTAGGACCGCCGATCTGCAGAGGACTTGGTGAGAGAGCTGGCTTCCAGGCCGACCCGCGAGTTGCCGGCTTCGGAGCATCCTCGGTCCTCCTTTCGTTGACTTGAGGGGGGGATTCCGCTAGAATTTCTTGCACCCTGGCGGCGTAGCTCAGTTGGTTAGAGCATGCGGCTCATATCCGCAGTGTCGGGGGTTCAAATCCCTCCGCCGCCATGTCTCCTTGATATCGCCCTGGTGAACGAGGCACGGCCATGGCTCAGCGACGACCCGCGGCGCGGCTCCTACCGGCCCTCCTGGCGTCCGTCCGGAAACAGGGGACGATCGCCGCCGGCGACCGGGTGCTGGCCGCCTGTTCCGGCGGGCCGGATTCGGTCGCCCTTGTCGCCCTCCTCCTGAAGCTCCGCGAGGAGATGCCCCTCGAAATCCATCTGGCCCATTTCAACCACCGGCTGAGGGACGGGGCCGACGAGGACGAGCGTTTCGTCCGCGACCTCGCCCGGCGCTGGGTCCTTCCGTTCGTCGCGGAGTCGGCGGACGTCAGGTCCCACGCGGCCAAGAAAAAGCTCAACCTTGAAGAAGCCGGGCGCGACCTCCGCTACGATTTCCTGCGGCGGGCCGCGGCCCGGGTCGGAGCGACGAAGATCGCGACGGGTCACA
>MEXZ01000013.1:5573-9972 GCA_001773855.1 Candidatus Aminicenantes bacterium RBG_13_64_14 | reverse complement strand
CACCTGGCCCGGCTGGCCGCGATCGCCGGGGAAGAAGACGAGCTCCTCGGGGCCTTCGTCCGCGAGCTCGCCGACGAGTTCATCGTCCGGAAAGGCCGGGACGCTTTTTTGGACTTGAAGACCCTGCCCCTCCTTCTGCCCGCCCTTGCCCGCCGGGTCGCCCGGGAATACCTCCGTGAGCTCCAAGGCGACCTGCGCGATATCTCCTTCGAAGACGTGGAATCGCTTCTCTCGCTCGGCGAGGGAAAGGACCTGCCGCTCCGGAAAGGGCTCGTCCTTCGCCGGGAGGGGGGCTCGGTCGGGCGGAAAAAGGACAGGCCGGCGTCGAAGGCCTACGAGATCCTCTGGGACGGGCGGGGCGAGGTTGTCGTCGCCGCGGCGGGAATGGCCTTCCGCGGAACACGCCGGAAAGCGGACGCGGGACGCTCGTCTTTCAAGAACGACGACCGGACCGGCGTCGACCTCGACCCGGTCAAGCTCGATTTTCCCCTGGTCATTCGGAACCGGAGGCCCGGGGACCTCTACCGGCCCCTCGGCGCACCGGGCCGGAAGAAGCTCAAGGAGATCCTCAGGGCCAAGGGCGTGCCCGTCGCGGGCCGCGACCGACTGCCCGTGTTCCTTTCCCGCGGCGAGATCGTCTGGGCGCCGGGGCTTCCCGTCGCCGAGAAATACAAGGTCACCGGGACGACGAAAGCCGTTTTTTCCATCCGCTTGACAAAAAGCCGTTCGCGCCGCAGTCGGGCCTCCGCGTCCTAGCGCCCATAGAGGCTCAAGTAGGCCCGGACGATCCTCTCGCCCCAAAGCAGGGACACGAAGGCCGCCGGAGCGAGGAACGTCCCGAAGGGCAGGGCGAACTGGAAATCCTTGCCGCGGCGGACGATGACGTAGACGCCGACCAGGGCTCCGACGAACGAGCCCAGGATGAGGGTCAGGAGCGTCCTCTCCAGGCCGAGGGTGGCGCCGACCATGAGTAGCATGGTCACGTCGCCCATGCCCAGCCCCTCTTTTTTACGGATGAGGTAGTACGCCCCGTAGACGAGGAGCAGGAATCCCGCCCCGACGACCGCCCCGATGAGCGCGCCGCGGAAGGTCAGGTCGTCGCGGAAGAACGAATAGGCCAGGGCGAGGGCGAGCCCGGGCAGGGTGACCGCGTCGGGCAGGATCTGATGATAATAGTCGATGAACCCGAGGACGATGAGGGCGCTCGTGAAAACACAGCCGGCGAAGAATTCTAACCCCAGGGCGCGGCCGGTGTTGAAAAAGACGATCACGAACCCGAGCGCCGTCAGGGCTTCGACCGCCGGGTAGACGGCCGAGATCTTGCGGCCGCACTTGCGGCATTTGCCGCCGAGGACGAGATAGGATAGGACCGGGACGTTGTCGTAGGGCTTGATCCGGGCGCCGCACCCGGGGCAGGACGACGGCGGCCGCATCAGGCTCAAGCCGCGCGGCAGGCGGTAGATGACGACGTTGAAAAAACTGCCGAGGACGAGCCCGGCGACCGCGACAAAAATGACCGTCATCGTCTCCATGGGCTGGTCACCGTTTTAACCTTTCCCGTCGCCGGATCGTAGAGGTAATCCTGCCCGTCCATGTCCTTTGGCACCTCCCGAAGGAATCCGGTCCGGAAAAGCGTTTCGAGGTCTGAAGGGGGGCGTCCGAAACGCTCGCGGTACTTCGCCGCGGCGTCATCGACGGCGGCCGCGTCGATCGTCGCCTTGACGTTGTAGAGGTGGTTCGAGGCGATCTTTTTCGTCCGTTCGTCGGGGGCCTTCTTGTAGATTTCGAGCCATGTCTCCCAGGACGTCCGCAGGTCGCCTTTCTTGAAGATGGCGTTGGCCCGGAGCCGCTCGACGAATTCCGGGGCGCCGGGGATCTTCATGCACTGTTCGAAATACTTTTCGGCCAGGGGGTAGTCCTTGAGGGTCATCAAGGCCACGTGGCCGGCGTTGAACGGGTAGACCCATTGGTCCGGGTTGTTCGCGGCGCCCCTATCGAGGATGGAAAACGCGGCTGCGGGGTTTCGGGCCTCCTGGACGGCGATCAGGGCGCCGACCTCGTAGGGGTCCTGGTAGCGCGGGTCGAGCTCGTTGATGATGGCGAAGATGTGGTCGAGGTGGTCGAAGCGGTCGTCGATCGTCGGCGTGCTGTAGTACTGGATGGCCCAGAGGTAAATCGCGTCGGCGGCCACGGCCCGGTAGCCGAACGTCGCGTACTTCAGGAATTTTCCCGAGGGGATATAGATGATGGACGACCCGGGGAGCTTTTCCCGGCTGACCCTGTCGGTCGCGGCCTTGAGGGCCATGAAGGCGGCGGCCGCCGCCATAAGGAAGACGACAAGAAGGAGCGTCGTCGAGCTCTTTTTCGCGGACGATGTCTTGGCCATGGGTGAATCCGCCGCCTGCCCGCCCGGTCAGATGAAATCCCGGCGCCTGAAGACTAGGACGGCCAGGCCCAATATGAAGGCCGTGTAGCAAACGCCGTAGAGGAATGAAGAGAGGTAGATCCCCGGCGGGATGGGCAGCCCGTGGACAACCTCCGTTCGGAAATTGAAATTCTCGAGGTCCGGAAGGACGGTGTAGAGGAACCGGACCAGGGTCTTCCCGGCGCCGGGCGCCATCTTCTTGAGGATGAGCTCCAGGCCCCAGGAAAGATGCCCGATGAGATAGAAGGCGAGGGCGAAGAGCGAGCTCAGGATGGGCGTAGAGAACGAAGAGAAGAGAATGGCCACGGCAGTGACGAGGACGAGCTCCAGGAAGATGTAGCCGACGGCGACGAGGAGCGTCCCTTCGATCTTGAGGGTGTGGGCGAAGACGATGGCCAGGAAGATCAGGGACATGAACAGGGTCATGACGAAGAGCGTCAGGACGAGGCCTAGGAACTTGCCCAAGATGAACTCGGCCCTGTGGAGGGGCTTGGAGAGCAGGGTGAAGATCGTCTTCTTGTCGATCTCCTTGTAGACGAGCCCTGTCCCGATGAGGATGGCCATGAGGACGCCGAAGAGGGAGATCGAGGCGAGCCCGACGTCCTTGATGATCTTGACCCGGTCGCCGACCGTCAGGATGGCCAGGACCCGGGCGCCGCCGATGCCGAGCGCCGCGAAGAAAAAGAGGAGGTAGAGGATGCGGTCTCGCTTGGCTTCCTTGAACGTGATCCCGGCGATGGCCCCGATCTTCATGTCCGCGTCACCGTTTCGACGAAGATATCCTCGAGCGTCTCGGTCCTTGGGCTGAGGGAGACCAGCCGGCCCTTCTGGCCGTGGACGAGGTCGAGGACCGCGTCGACCTTGGATTCATCGTAAACCTTGAGAAGGACCCGATCGCCCTGGGCGGAGATGCTCTCGCCGAGGTCCCGGAAAGCATCCGGGGAGAGACCGGAAACCGTCACCTCGGTGAACAAGATCCGTTCCGAGACGAGATCCCGCAGGGCGCCCTCCTTGACGATGCGACCGCCGACGATGATGGCCACCCGGTCGCAGATCATCTCAATGTCCTGGAGGATGTGCGACGTAAAGAAGACGGTCTTGCCCTCGTCTTTGAAGCGGACGATGATGTCCCGGATCTCCTTGCGGCCGATGGGGTCCATGCCGCCGAGCGGTTCGTCGAGGATGACGAGTTTGGGGTCGTTGATGAGAGCCTGGGCCAGCCCGGCCCGCTGGAGCATGCCCCGGGAGAATTTCCGGAGCGGAAGCCCCGCGGCCCTCTCCAGGCCGACCAGCTTGAGGAGCCGGGCGATGCGCTCCTCCTTCTCTACGCGGCCGAGGCCGAACAGGTCCGCGGTGAAGGCGAGGAACTCCGTGGCCGTGAGATAGTCGTAGAAATAGGGGTTTTCCGGAAGGAACCCGAGCGTCTGGCGGGAGCGCGGCGAGAAGTGGGACCGGCCGAAGATCTCGATCGTCCCGGCGTCCGGGCGGATGAGGCCGAGCAAGCACTTGATGGTCGTCGTCTTCCCGGCGCCGTTCGGCCCCAGGTAGCCGAAGATCTCGCCCTCGCGGACAGAGAAGGTGATGCCCTTGAGGATCTGCCGGGTTTTGGGGATGAAGCCGAGCCGGAATTTCTTCTGGAGGTTGTCGATCCGGATCGCGTCGGCCATCAGCCCTTATTTTATCGAAGCGCCCCACAAAGTCAACCCGTCACTGCCAGAACGGGTGGCGTCGCGGAAGTGGAGGCGACGCCGTCGAGCGGTTCACTTCAAATTGTTTTCGAAGAGCTTGAAGATCCGCTTGTACTCGTCGGTCCAAGCCGAGGCCGTCGTGAAGGAATGGTTCTCGACCGGGTAGAAGGCGACGTCCCAGTTCTCCTTGCCGAGCTCGATGAGCCGTTGGACGAGCCGGACCGTATCCTGGAAGTGGACGTTCGTGTCGACCATGCCGTGACAGATAAGGAGCGCGCCCTTGAGC
>MEXZ01000013.1:2639-5544 GCA_001773855.1 Candidatus Aminicenantes bacterium RBG_13_64_14 | reverse complement strand
ATCGACGGGGCAGTTGGCGGCCAGGAACTTGGCCGCGTCGACGACGTCGTCGAGGTCCTTTCCGCCCATGTGGCGGTAGATCCCTGTTCGCCAGTCGCGGCCGTAGCCGGAACTGCCCCGGTAGTCGATGTCGAGGACGAAGTAGCCCCGCTCCATCAGGAAGTTGTGGAACATGTATTCGCGGAAGTAGGTGCTCCAACCCTTGTGGGCGTTCTGCAGGTAGCCCGCGCCGTGGATGAAGATGACTGCCGGGCGGGAGGGGTGCGGCTTGACGGGCGTGAACAGCCTGGCGTAGACCATGGCCCCGTCGCGCGCCTTGATCGGGATGACTTCGGGGTCGTACCAGGGGTAGGAGCGGAACGCCTCGGTCGTCGAGACGGTGACCTGCCTGGCCGGCGCCTGGGGGGCGTTGGCCTGGAGGTAGAGCTCGGGAGGCTTGTTCGCATGGGAGTGGATGACGGCCAGGTTTTTCTCGTCGGGAGAGAGGACGACGTCGTTCGTCCCGGGCATCGAGGTGACCTTCGTCCGCTCGCCGCCGGCCGCGGGCATCCCATAGAAATGCGTCTCTCCCGGATGTTCCTCGCTCGTGACCAGGTAGAGGCGCTTGCCGTCCAGGGAGAGAGAGACCCCGCGAACCTCGAACTTCCCCGAGGTCAAGGGCCGGATGTCTTTGCCGTCGAGGCCCGTCCGGTAGAGGTGGGCGTAACCGTCCTTCTCCGAGATAAATGAAACGGACTGGCTGTCCGGCCACCAGAAGATGTTGGCCAGGCCGAATTCCCCGACCCAGGCGTCGTCGTGGACCTGGATGATGAGCGACGTCTTTCCCGTGGCCGGGTCGAGCTTGAGCAGCCACTCGTCCTTGCGGTCCTCGGCGCTAGCCGTGATGAGGCACTGCTTGCCGTCGGGCGACCAACTGATCTGGCCCGGGGAAAGCTTTCGTTCGCCCTGGCCGAAATCGACGGGCTTGACGTCGCCCGTGGCCACCGTCAGGACTCCCGCCCAAGCGTCTTGACCGTTATAGGCGGCCTTGGCGTGCGAATCGATCGTTTCCGTATAGCCGGAACGGGTGACGTAAGCCGGGACGATGGTGGACTTGTCCTCACCGGTGGAATCGTAAACGGTGAAAGTCACGGTCTGCATGTCGGGGGAAAGCTGCATGGACCCCACGTTCTGGGTTTCCTTGAGGACGTATGGTTTACGGCGGGGGAGCTGGCTGAGTTGGGGGAACGCATCGCCGCGGTCTCCCCGCATCCTGCCGCCCTGTCCTCCGCGCTGGAGCTCCTTGAACAGGTCCCGCTGCTGGTCGGCGTACCATTTCTCGATCTCGTCGGCCTTCTTTTCGGCGGGCGGGGCTTTCTTGGTGAAAGAGGTCAGCTGGCGGATCGTGCCGTCGACGAGCGACATCAAAAAGAGGTTGTCGGCCAGCGAGAAGACGACCCCCTGCTCGTCGGCCGTGAACCGGGCGCCGGCTTCCCGTTCGTCGGTGGCCATGAGCTGGCGGCTCTTTCCCGTGGCCAGGTCGATGAGGAAGAGGTCGCCGTTCTGGTTGACGAGGCCGCGCTTGCGGGCCTTGTCGAGGGCCATCTCGCCGCCCATGCCGCCGAAGCCGAACATCCGGGAGGATCGGGGCGACCGGAGGGGCGGCAGCTTGAGCAGCTCCTCGGACTTCACCAAGCGGGGAAGCGGGTTGGCGACCGTCACCGCGTAGAGCTCGCTCCTATCCGTACCGGGCTTCCTCCAGCGGAAGTAGAGGGTCTTGGCGTCGGTCGCCCAGACGGGGTCCGACGGCGCCGTCCCGACGAGATCCTCGCCCTTCATGATCAGGTCGATGGAGAGCTCGGTCAGGGGGGCCTTGACCGGGGCGGGGGCGGCGGGTTTCCCGGGCGGGTTGTCCTGGACACGGGCCAGAAGGACTCCGGCCAGCATGGCCGGGCCGAGGGCCAGGAGTAAATAGCGCGGCAGGCGGTTTCTTTTATGCATCGGGAACTCCGATCCTTCTCGCGTTCTCCAGGAGCTTGTCCTGGGTGAAGACATGCTCCCGGGTCAGGGCCAGGTGGAGCTTGATCTGGGCCTGGATTTCCTCGGCGAGACCGAGGCCGAGCGCCGCCTCGTACTTGGCGACGAGGCCCTGCTCGGAGGGCAGGAGCGTTTCGAGGGCCGTGAGGCGGCCGGTCCCGGGATAGTCGACCGGCATGGGCCGCGGACTCCGCTCGACGCCGGCGGCGTCGGCCGACGCGTTCTCGATAGCCACGACGTCGCCCATCTTGACGAGGATGCCGGAGAGCTTGTCCCAGTGGCGCATGTGGTTGACCGAATTCTTGAAGAGCCGCTGGCTGAGGTCCTGGTGCTCGCTGAACATCATGACGTATCGCAGGTAACGGTGCGTCAGTTCGTTCTCCGTCCGGCAGACCTCGTGGATGAGCTTGAGGTCCTCCCGGCGTTCCCGATCGGGGTGGGGCCGGAAGCACACGGCCCCGGCCTCGCCCGCGGATTCGATAGCCGCGATCATGGCCGCGAACTGGTCGATATGGCGGACCTCGTCGTAGGAGATGTTCCAGACCATGTTCTCGACCTTGGGGAAGGCCCCCGGCTCGATCTCGGCGGACTGGTAGAGGTCCGTGACCATCTCCTCGGTCAGCTTGTCCCGCCTGAGATTGTCGATGATCTGGGGTGAGCGCACGACCTCGTCGGTGCCGAAGCTCGGCTCGGCGCCCATCTGGATGAGGACGATGCCGAGCTGGAGGGCGTGGTACATCTCGTCGATGCCGATCTGGATCGTCTGGGCCCGGGCGTCGGTCCGCTGCCTCAGGACGGGGTCGTCATAGAAATATTTGCCTTTGGGCATGGAATAGGCGTGGATGACATATTCGAAGCTGACGGCCCATTCGTGCCGAAGGGCCGCGGA
>MEXZ01000013.1:0-2415 GCA_001773855.1 Candidatus Aminicenantes bacterium RBG_13_64_14 | reverse complement strand
TCAAGCCGCTTTCCGAGAATCCCGACTACAAGATCGCCATCCTGGGCGTGCCGTTCGACGAGAAATCGAGCTATCTCCGGGGGGCCGCCGGTGCCCCGGCCGCGATCAGGGCCGTCTCCACGGGTAAGTGCTACTGCGGCTACACCGAGCTCGGGGTCAACCTCGAGGAAGACACGGTCCTGGTCGACCTCGGCGACGTCGACACGTCGGGCGACCCGGACAAGACCTTCGCCCTGACAGAGCAGGCCGTAGCCCGCATCCTCGAGCGGGGCGCCGTCCCCATCGTTCTCGGGGGGGACCACTCCATCACCTATCCCGTCCTCAGGGCGTTCGCCCGGGTCCACAAACCCCTCGACATCCTTCATTTCGACGCCCACCCGGACCTTTACGACGATCTGTACGGCGACCGCTTGTCCCACGCCTGCCCCTTCGCCCGGATCCTCGAGGACGGGCTGGCCGCCGGCGTCGTCCAAGTGGGTGTCCGTGCCGTCACGGCGGCCCATAGGGCCAAGGCCCTCAAGCACGGCGTCCGGATGATCGAGATGAAGGAGATCGAAGGCCCGCTCCATCTCCGGTTCGTCAACCCCGTCTACATATCCTTCGATATGGACGCCCTCGACCCGGCCTTCGCCCCGGGCGTCTCCCATCACGAACCGGGGGGCCTTGCGACCCGTCAGGCCGTCCAGGTCATCCAGGCGCTCAGGGGCAAGATCGTGGGACTCGACATCGTCGAACTGAACCCGACGCGCGACCCCTTGGGCATCACGGCCGCCGCCGCTTTCAAGATCATCAAGGAGACCGCCGGGAAGATCGTCCGGCCGTCCTGAGGGAGGGATCACATGAGACGCTTTTTAACGATCGTCGTCTTGGCCGCGCTCACCGCCGGCTGCGCCCGGGCCCAGAAAGGGCCCGCCTTCGACGACTGGTTCGTCGACAAGACCATGCGCGTCGACTATTTCCACGCCGGAAGCTCCGCCGAAGAGGCAATCACCCTGGACCAGGTCTTCGACCAGGGCTACTGGGCGGGCAGCCGGACCCATCTCGTCGATCCGTTCAACCTCGGCCGCTACCTGGTCAAGGTCTATGACGCCGCCGGCGGTACGCTCATCTTCAGCAAGGGCTTCGACAGCCACTTCGGGGAGTATAAGACGTCGGACCCGGCCCTCCAGGGCGTCCGGCGGACCTACCACGAGTCCGCCCTTCTTCCGTATCCCCGAAAGCCCGTCCGCTTCACGGTCGAAGCGAAAGATAGACAGAACACATACAAGGCCCTGTTCAGCCAGGTGATCGACCCGGCCGCGACGACGGTCATCCGGGAACGGCTCGTCCCCGGGGTCAAGGTTTTCGAGATCGTCAAGTCCGGCGAGCCCCGCCGCAAGGTCGACATCGCCATTGTCGCCGAAGGCTACACGGCGGAAGAAGAAGGGAAGCTCAAAGCCGACCTCGACCGCTTCGCCGACGTCTTCTTCAAGCTCGAGCCCTACAAGTCCCACCGGGACAAGTTCAACCTCTATGGGGTGTTCAAGCCCTCTCCCGAGAGCGGCTGCGACGAGCCGAGCCACGGCTCATTCAAAGCGACGGTCCTCGGCACGACTTTCGACTCTCTCGGCTCGGAGCGTTACCTCCTGACCGAGGACAACAAGAGCCTGCGGGACATCGCCGCCTACGTCCCCTACGACGCGCTCTATATCATGGTCAACCACAAGAGGTATGGTGGTGGAGGGATCTACAACCTTTACTGTACATTCACGACCGACAACCAGTGGTACGAATATCTTTTTCTCCACGAATTCGGGCATTCCTTTGCCGGCCTCGCCGACGAGTACTACACGTCCGAGGTTGCCTACAACGAGTTCTATCCCCGCGGCGTTGAACCGGCCGAGCCGAACATCACCGCCCTCCTCGAACCCGGTCAGCTGAAGTGGAAGAACTTAGCGAGCCCCGGGGTCGAGATCCCGACGCGCTGGGAAAAAGCGGACTTCGACGCTATGGACAACGCCTACCAGAAAGTCCGGGGAGAGATCAACGGAAAGATTGCCAAGCTGAAGAGGGACGGGGCCGCCGCGGCCGAGGTCGCCCGCGTCGAGGAGGAGTCCGAGCGCCTGTCGCGCGAACACGCGGACAAGGTCGACGTCTTCCTCCGGGCGAGCAAGTATTGGGGCAAGGTCGGCGCGTTCGAAGGCGCCGGGTACGCGGCCCAGGGCCTCTACCGCTCCCAGCTCGACTGCCTGATGTTCACCAAAGGGACCAAGCCCTTCTGCAACGTCTGTGAAGCGACCGTCGTCCGGACGATCCTCTATTACACAGACTGAACCGCCGTGCCGGTTACGCCGAGGGCCCACCCCCTTCGGTCTTAAGTGCGGGCTGTTGTCAGCAAAAGGGGGGTTGATGATGGGAACCAAAAAGGTGGGGGCT
>MEXZ01000012.1:7176-7630 GCA_001773855.1 Candidatus Aminicenantes bacterium RBG_13_64_14 | reverse complement strand
TGATCGTGGTCACCGGCCCCTCCGGCTCGGGGAAGTCGTCGCTCGCCTTCGACACGATCTTCGCCGAGGGCCAGCGCCGCTACATCGAGTGCCTCTCGGCCTACGCCCGCCAGTTCATCGACCAGATGGAGAAGCCCGAGGTCGAGTCCGTCGAGGGCATCTCGCCGTCCATCTCGATCGACCAGAAGACCATCTCGACGAATCCCCGCTCGACGGTCGGCACGACGACCGAGGTCTACGACCTCTTTCGCCTGCTCTTCGCCCGGGTCGGAACGCCCCACTGCCCGAGCTGCGGCCGCGTCGTCTCGTCCCAGACGCCCGACGAGATCCTGAAGCGGATCGCCACGGACGCCGCCGGCGCCAAGATCCGCGTCCTGGCCCCCGTGATCAAGGGCCGCAAGGGCGAGTACCAGCGTCTCTTCGAGCGCCTGCGCAAGAAGGGCTTCCTCCGGGC
>MEXZ01000012.1:3434-7098 GCA_001773855.1 Candidatus Aminicenantes bacterium RBG_13_64_14 | reverse complement strand
CGTCGATACGGTCAAGGTCGGCCCCGACGCCGAGCGCCGCCTCCGCGACGCGGTCGCCCGGGCGCTCGACATCGCCGAAGGCGAGGTCCTCGTCGTCGACGAGTCCGGCCGGGAGCGCTTCTTCTCGCTGACCCTCCTTTGCCCCTATTGCGAGGTCAGCCTGGCCGAGCTCGAGCCGCGGAACTTCTCCTTCAACAGCCCCTACGGCGCCTGCCCGAAGTGCCATGGCCTCGGCCACCTGACGACCCACAACGAGTGGGGCGAGATCGAGCTCACCGACGACGTCTGCCCCGACTGCGGCGGCGCCCGCCTCAGGAAGGAAAGCCTTTCGGTCCGCGTCGGCGGCCGGAACATCCACGAGATGGGCGAGCTCCCCGTCCGTGATCTCCTCGCCGCCACCTCCAAGCTCGAGTTCCCGCCCGCCGCGGCCCTCGTCGCCGCCAAGATCCTCAAGGAGATCGCCTCGCGCCTGGCTGTCATGGAGGAGCTGGGCATGTCCTACCTCCATCTCAACCGGACGACCTCCTCCCTCTCCGGCGGCGAAGCCCAGCGGGTCCGGCTCGCGGCCCAGGTCGGGGCCCGCCTCCGCGGCGTGCTCTACGTCCTCGACGAGCCGACGATCGGCCTCCACCAGCGCGACAACGGCCGCCTCATCTCGCTCCTCCGGAGCCTCCGCGACGAGGGCAACTCGATCGTCGTCGTCGAGCACGACGAGCAGACCATCCGCTCCGCCGACTACATCCTCGACCTCGGCCCCGGCGCGGGCGAGACCGGAGGCTTCAAGGTCGCCGAGGGCCCGCTCGCCGCCGTCCTCGAGTCCCCCGACTCCCTGACGGCCCAGTACCTCCGCGGCGAGAAGACCGTCCCCGTCCCGACGGCCCGGCGCAAGCCCGCCGGCTGGCTCGTCATCCGCAAGGCCCGCGAGCACAACCTCAAGGGGATCGACGCCCGCATCCCCCTCGCGGCCATGACCGCCGTGACCGGCGTATCGGGGTCGGGCAAGAGCACGCTCGTCTACGACATCCTCTTCAAAGCCCTCGAGAACAGGCTCCACAAGGCCCGCCAGCGCGTCGGCGCCCACGACCGCATGGAGGGCGTCGACGGGATCGACAAGGTCGTCGCCGTCGACCAGAAGCCGATCGGCCGGACGCCGCGCTCGAATCCCGCGACCTACACCGGCCTGTTCACGGCCCTCCGGGACCTCATGGCCCGCACGCCCGAGGCCCGCATGCGGGGCTATTCCTCCGGCCGCTTCAGCTTCAACGTCGCGGGCGGCCGGTGCGAGGAATGCGAGGGGGCCGGCGTCAAGCGCATCGAGATGCACTTCCTCCCCGACGTCTTCGTCACCTGCGACCGCTGCGGGGGCAAGCGCTACAACAAGGAGACGCTGGCCGTCGCCTACAAGGGCAAGTCGATCGCCGATTACCTGGGCATGACCGTCGATGACGCTTACGAGCTCCTCAAGGCCTACCCCCAGCTCAAGCGCAAGCTGGCCACGCTCAAGCGGGTCGGGCTCGGCTACATCCGCCTCGGCCAGCCGGCCCCCACCCTGTCCGG
Source organism: Candidatus Aminicenantes bacterium RBG_13_64_14 (assembly GCA_001773855.1). Taxonomy (GTDB): domain Bacteria; phylum Acidobacteriota; class Aminicenantia; order Aminicenantales; family Saccharicenantaceae; genus RBG-16-66-30. The sequence goes on along the minus strand of MEXZ01000012.1, from coordinate 5,541 downwards.
CGGCGAAGCCCAGCGCATCAAGCTGACGAAGGAGCTCGGCCGGCGCGCGACCGGCCGGACCCTCTACCTCCTCGACGAGCCGACGACCGGCCTGCACTTCGACGACGTCCGCAAGCTCCTCGAGGTCCTCTCGGAGCTGGCCTCGCTCGGCAACACGGTCGTCATCATCGAGCACAACCTTGAAGTCATCAAATATTGCGACTATATTATCGATCTGGGCCCCGAAGGAGGGGAGGAGGGGGGCCGGATCGTGGCCCAGGGAACGCCGGAAGAGGTCGCCGCGTCGCCCGGCTCCCACACGGGAGCGTATCTCCGGAAGGTCCTGGACGGCCGGCGGCCGGCGCGGAAGGACGGCTAAGGACATGGCCTTCAAGGACGTCGCGGGCAACGTACGGGTCAAGAGGATCCTCAAGCTCGCCCTCGATCGCGACCGCGTCCCCAACTCGCTCATCTTCGGCGGCCCGGCCGGCGTCGGCAAGACGGCCATGGCCCTGACCCTGGCCAAGACGCTCAACTGCCAGACCCTCACCGCGGATTCCTGCGACGCCTGCCCGTCCTGCCGGGCCATCGACGAGGGCCGCCACCCCGACGTCATGACCTTCGCCGCCGAGGTCCGGGACGTCAAGATCGAGCAGACCCGCCTCCTCAAGCAGATGGCCTATCTCCGGCCGATGCTGGGGAAGCGGCGCGTCTTCATCATCGAGGAGGCCGAGAACCTCAACGACGCCTCGGCCAACTCGCTGCTCAAGGTCCTCGAGGAGCCGCCCTCCTTCACCCACGTCTTCCTCGTGACGGCGAGCCCGTTCCGGCTCTTGCCGACCATCCGCTCGCGCTGCCGGACCCTCGCCTTCTCGGCCATCGGCCGCGAGGAGATCGAGGAGATCCTGCTCGAGCGGGATTTCAGCCGGGAGCAGGCCCGCATCCTGGCCCTGCTCGTCGACGGGAACCTCGAGCGGGCCCAGGAGCTCGCGTGGGACGACGTCCAGGCGCTCAAGGACGAGGCCTGGTCCCTCTTCGAGTCGCTCGCGTCGTCCGACCGGGCCAGCCGGTTCCTGGAGCGGTTCGGCGCCTTGCCCAAGGCCGTCCAGGAGGAGTTCGGCGAGGTCCTCGAGGTCTTCTCCTCTTTCGCCCGGGACATCCTGCTCCTCCGCCTCGGCGGCGACCCCTCGCTCCTCCTCAACCCGGACCTCGAAGGCCGCCTGCGCGCGACCTCGGGCTCATGGAACACAACCCAGATCCTCGGCGTCCTCGATGAGATCGACCGCGCGCTGACGGACCTCCGCGGCAACTTCAACAAAGGCCTCTTGGCGATAGCCTTCTTTTCCAATTTCACGGAGCTGACCCATGTCTGACATCATCTGCGTCCGATCCGAGATCACGGGCCGGATGGTCCGCGCCCGCGTCGGGGACCTGGCCCTTCACGTCGGCGACCGCTGCATCATCGAGTCCGAGCTCGGCGGCGACCTGGCCCTCGTCGTCGACGAGACGAGCAGCTACTGCCACAATCCCAAGGCCGCGAAGCTCGCGGTCCAGGTCCTCCGCCAGGCGACGCCCGAGGACGTCCGCAAGTTCGAGTGGCTTCGGGAGCGGGAGGGCCGGGCCTACGACCTCTGCCTGCAGCGGATCGCCGCCCACAACCTGCCTATGAAGCTCGTCGCCGTGCGCTACTTCTTCAACGAGAAGAAGGGCATCTTCTATTACACGGCCGACGGCCGGATCGATTTCCGCCAGCTCGTCAAGGACCTGGCCAAGGAGCTGCGCATGCGCATCGAGATGCGCCAGGTCGGCGTCCGGGACGAGGCCAAGATGATCGGCGGGCTGGGCGTCTGCGGCCGCTGCCTCTGCTGCTCGAGCTTCATGACCGCCTTCGAGCCGGTGACCATCCAGAAGGCCCGGAAGCAGCAGATCGTCATCAACCCGACCAAGATCTCGGGGCTCTGCGGCCGGCTGATGTGCTGCCTGGGGTTCGAGGAGCAGACGCGGGGGCGGATGTTCTCCCAGCAGGATGACCGTTTAATTGAGGATTGACGGCTAGCGGCGGCGGAGCTTGGCCAGGATCCGGCGCCACAGGGACGGCGGCCGATGGACGTGTTCGCAGGCCTCCCCG
>MEXZ01000012.1:909-3381 GCA_001773855.1 Candidatus Aminicenantes bacterium RBG_13_64_14 | reverse complement strand
GTCGAGCTTGGAGAAGCAATGCGGGCAGATGAAGTAGTGCTCCTCGAACGCCGCCTGGTCCTCGGGCTTGAGCTTATCGAGGAGGTATTCGTCGATCAGATGGTCGTAGTGGCACGCTTTGTTCTTCATGTCCGCGGCCTCTGGGGGCTTCACGGATTTAGTCGGGCGAACGCGCGGCAGAACGGACAACCTTTCCCCTATTTTCGGACGGCCTTCTGGATGAGCTTGAGGGCGTAATTGACCCGTTCGGAGACCCGGCGGGGCGAGATGTCCAGGGCCCGGGCGACCTCGTCCCGCGAGAGCTCCCTGTAGTAGTAGAGGTAGAGGACGTCCCGGAACTTGGGCTTGAGGCCGTTGACGACCTGCTCGACCTGCCGGGCCCGCTCGCGGTGCTCCATCTCGTCGTGGGGATCGGGATAGGGGGCCGGCTCGGGGGCGTGCCTGAGGACGCGCGTCTTCTGGCGGATGTAGTCGATGATCCGCCGGCTGGTGATGGTGTAGAGGAACGTCCCGATCGAGGAGTCGCCCCGGAACTCGCCGCTCTTGATCTTGGCCACGGCCTGGGTCAGGATCTCGTTGACGACGTCCTCCCAGTCGGGGTTCGAGCTTCCGAGGGCCTTGCGGACGCGGAAGGAGATGACCGGGCGGTACTTGAGGACGGAGTCCTCGGGCGGGGCGGTCCTATCCTCTGGGATCATCTGCGTCATTATAACGGCGGGGCAGGGGATTCCGCAAGGCCGCCGGCTTCGGGCTCAATCTTCGGGGCCCCGCCCCGGCTCGCCGGCCTTCATCCGGACCCGGTCCTTGAAGAAGTCCTTGCGGTCGACGAGGATCTCGCGCGGCTTGGCCCCCTCCGACGGGCCGATGAGGCCCTCGCCTTCCATCTGGTCGATGATCCGGGCCGCCCGGGCGTAGCCGAGCTTGAGCCGGCGCTGGAGGTGGGAGGCCGAGGCCTGGCCGCTCTGGAGGACGGTCTCGACGGCCTTGTCGTAGAGCTCGTCCTTCTCGCCGTCCCCCGCGAGGAGGTGGTCGGCGTCGCCCTTGACGACGTGGAGGATGCGCGTGTCGTAGGTCGGCGTGCCCTGGCTCTTGACGTGCTTGACGAGGCGCCGGACCTCGGGGATGGAGATGAAGGAGCAGTGGAGCCGGACGAGGCGCGGGAAGTTCGGCGGCAGGAAGAGCATGTCGCCCATGCCGAGGAGCTTGTCGGCCCCGCCCGTGTCGATGATGATGCGCGAGTCGACCTTGGAGGGGACGCGGAAGGCGATGCGGCAGGAGAAGTTGTTCTTGATGGTTCCGGTGATGACGTCGATCGACGGCCGCTGGGTGGCCATGACGAGGTGGATGCCGACGGCCCGGGCCAGCTGGGCCAGCCGGCCGATGAAGAACTCGACCTCCTGGGCCCCGACCATCATCAGCTCGGCGAGCTCGTCGATGATGATGACGATGTAGGGGAGCGGCTGGAGCTTCTCTTTCTCCTCGTCGCTGAGCGGGCCCTTCTTCTCGGCCATGAACTGCTTCATCTGGGTGTTGTACTGGTCGATGTTGCGGACCTTGACGCTCTGGAGCTTCTTGTAGCGCTCCTCCATCTTGCGGACGATGTCCATGAGGACGACGTGGGCCTTCTTCGGGTCGTTGATGACCGGGCAGAGGAGGTGGGGGACGTCCTCGTAGAGCGTGAACTCGAGCCGCTTGGGATCGATGAGGACGATCTTGACCTCTTCCGGCGTGGCCTTGTACATCAGGCTGGCGATGAGGGCGTTGAGGGCGACGCTCTTGCCCGTGCCCGTCGAGCCGGCGATGAGGAGGTGGGGCATGACCGCGAGGTCGGTGACGGCGACGCCGCCGTGGACGTCCTTGCCCAGGGCGAAGGTCAGCTTCGACGGCGAGCCCTGGAACTTCTCCGACTCGATGATGTCGCGGAGCTTGATGATCTCGCGCTTGTCGTTGGGGATCTCGACGCCGAGCGAGGATTTGCCCGGGATGCGCTGGATGCGGACCGACTCGGTTTCGAGGGCCAGGGCCAGGTCCTCGGTCAGGTTGGCGACCTGGGCGACCTTGATCCCCGGCGCCGGGAAGAACTCGTAGGTCGTGATGATCGGGCCGGGGTGGTATTCGCGGACCTCGCCCTCGATGCCGAACTCCTTGAGCTTCTCCTCGATGCGGCGCTTCTTGTCGAGAAGCTCGTTCTGGTCGATCTTCTCGGCGGGCCGCCCCGGCTCGAGCAGGGTGAACGGCGGGTAGCGGTAATCGCCTTTCTTGCCGGGATCGGGGAAGAGGAGCGGCTGCGGGGCCGGCGGCGCGGCCGGCTTGGGCGGGGGAAGCGGAGCCTTGACGGCCCTGCGGGCGTCTCGTTCGAGGCGGCGGCGCTCGCGCTCGCGCTCCCGCTCGGCTTCCTTCTCGGACTTGCGGGCGGCCCTCTCGTCCAGGCGGTCCGGTCCGGCGGGTTCGGCCGGCGCCTCGTATTTCTGG
>MEXZ01000012.1:546-874 GCA_001773855.1 Candidatus Aminicenantes bacterium RBG_13_64_14 | reverse complement strand
CTTTTGATAATCGGTGACCCGGATGCGGACTTCCTGGGCCGTCGAGTCGAAGGCCCCCTTGGCGAAGCGGAGGGTCTTCCCGAGCGACCAGCGCGTCGAGAAGAGGAGGAACGCGGCCGTCGCGGCGAGGAGGAAGACGAACGAGCCTATCGTGCTGAGGTAGCGGACGAGGAATTCCAGGATGACGGTGCCGATGATGCCGCCGGCCGGGATGGTGTTGCCGCGGAAAGGGAACGACTCGAAGATCAGGGCGAGGAAGGGGCAGACGATGAGGAGCCCCAGGGAGATCGTGCCCAGGCGCTTCATGAGGTGGGCCGAGGTCCCGCGC
>MEXZ01000012.1:399-497 GCA_001773855.1 Candidatus Aminicenantes bacterium RBG_13_64_14 | reverse complement strand
CGGCCAGGCCGAGGAACCACAGGATGGCCTGGGCGAAATAAGCGCCGACGCTCCCGGCGAAGTTGCGGACGCGGTGGCCGGCCTCGGTGACGTTGGCG
>MEXZ01000012.1:137-260 GCA_001773855.1 Candidatus Aminicenantes bacterium RBG_13_64_14 | reverse complement strand
TGGCGCCCCGCACTCTCCGCTTTTTCACGGCGGGATTATAGCATAAGAGCGGGGGACATGTACCCTTGGTACGTGTCCCCGATCACTCCCCGACGTACCTCAGCTACGTATCCCTGATCCATC
>MEXZ01000012.1:0-110 GCA_001773855.1 Candidatus Aminicenantes bacterium RBG_13_64_14 | reverse complement strand
AGGGCTCGTCGGCCGCTCCGGGGTGAAGCGGAGTCGGTCGGCGGCGGAGCGTCAGGAGCGCCGACTGGACTTTAGGCGGAGGGGAGAACGAACCCGGCGCGACCAGGAAC
>MEXZ01000011.1:8086-10275 GCA_001773855.1 Candidatus Aminicenantes bacterium RBG_13_64_14 | reverse complement strand
GAACGTGCTGCCGCACGCGCAGGTCACCGTGCATTCCAGGTATTCGGGATGGACGTCTTTCTTCATGGGACGATCTCCTTGAGCGCGGTATTATAGCAGATTCTAGGCGCCGCCGCAAAACGTCGGCAGGTCCCCGGATCTCCTCTCGAATTCGGCCCAATCGACGGAAAAAACGGGGGATTTCCGGCTGCTTTTGAGGATGTCCTTGTAGCGCCGGGAATCGAAGTATTCCTTGAGGGGCCGGGTCACCGGGTAGAGCTGTTCTTCGGCCGCCCATTCGTAGACCGTGCCGTCTTCGCGCCTCAGGCAATTCATATGGACGACCCAGGCCAGCTGCTTGAAAGACATGTGGCTGAAGGACCGGCGGATGGCCAGGACCTCGGCCTCCTTGCGGGGGTTCCAGAAGTGGAAATAGCGTGAAAAAAGGACGGCGTTGTGGAAATAGGCGGGGAACGCCAGGAGGCAGTCCTTGTGGGTCAGGCGGGCGAGGTAGAGGAACAGGTCCATGATCTTCGTCCTCATGCCCAGCCCGGGACGGGTCTGGCCGGGCAGGGGCGTGAACTGCTCGTTGAACTTCACGAGCGGGTTCTGGAGAGTCAGCCACTCGAAGGACATGGCCTTCTGAGGCGGCAGGGGGACCGGCCCGTCGGGAAGCTCCTTGGGGACGAACTCGTTTTCCCTGACCTTGACGTCGACGATGAGGGTCTCGGGCCCGGGTTCGCGCAGATAGATCTGGAACCTCTGGAGCGGGTATTCGGACGAGTCGATCTCGAAGGCGAGCGGCCAGAGGAAGCGCTTGCGCGCCTCCTTGAGGAAGCCCTTCTTGTTGAGGACGGCCAGGACCTCGCTAAGGGAATAGCGGCCGAGGAAAAGGGAGCTGCCCTTCTTCGAAGCGAGCTCGGTGAAGATCTCGCGTTCGTTGACGAGCGGGGTCTCCTTCCAGAACGGGGCCGTCTTGCTGGCCGATTTTTTCATGGTCGGGTCTGCGTTTCCTTTCGCCGGGATCTCCCTATTTTAAGGGAACGCGGCGCGGCAGGCAAGCCTGTTTCCGCAGGTTCCGCGGCGGCGCCGGCGCCGCCGGGAGCGGGCTCTCCCCCGGCCTCCCCCGCCGCCGGGACGAACAGGCAGAGGATGTCGTCCCCGAGGGCAACTTGCCGCTCGAGCTTGAAATCCCCGAGTTTGGGCTTGACCTTGAAGTAGTGGCGGAGGACGATGAGGCCGCCCGGCTTGAGAATGCCGCGCTTGCGGATGACTCTGAGCGGGTTCCTCTCTTCGAGGAGCCGGTAAGGGGGATCAAGGAAGATGAGGTCGAAGCGGACGCCCTTCTTGGCCAGGTCGATGACGGCCCGGTTGAACTCCCGGTGGAGGACGACGGCCTTCTCCTCCGCCCCGCATTTGGCGACATTAAGCCGGATGGCTTTCACCGAAGGGTAGAACTCGTCGACGAAGACGACCCGGTCGGCGCCCCGGCTCAGGGCCTCGAGGCCGACCGAGCCAGTCCCGGAGAAGCCGTCCAGGCAGACGCTCCCCTGGAGCCGGTCCCGGACGATGTTGAACAGGGCTCCCTTGACCTTGTCCTGCATGGGCCGGACCGACGGGCTGGGGACCATCTTCAGCCGCCGGCCCTTGTAGCTGCCGGTGATGATGCGGATCATGGCGCTCCCCTTTGTATCCGTTCCTAATAATAGACGACGACTTGGCCCGGCCGGCTCTCGAGTCTCCGGACTCCGGGCGGCAGGTCGTACCAATCCTCGAGTCTCGTCGGCTCGACACCTTGCAGGCGGGAGAGGATGCCGATGATGACGTCGACGACGGCCGGCGCGATCGGGAGGGTCCCGAGGAAGAGCTTGTCCATGGAGATCTTGATCTTGCCGTCACGGGTCTCGATGCCGGCCGAGAACAACAGGTCCTGCCGCTTCGGGAGCAGGCCGGAGGTCTGCCGGTCGCCGAGGTCGATCGTGATCCGCCCTTCGATGCGATCGTCCGCCAGCAGCTTGAACTCCGCGGCCTTGACGAAGGGTTCGTTCTCGGCATCGAGGCGGCAGACGACGTAGGCGTTGAACTCGGCTTCGGTGAACGTCGAGCTGCGGAGGCCCGCGGCGGGCCGGTGCTGTTCTGCCTCGATCTTTTTCAGAGCGCCCAGGATCCCGGCCGCTTTGGCCCGGACCTCCGGACGCACCTCGGCCGTA
>MEXZ01000011.1:2225-8031 GCA_001773855.1 Candidatus Aminicenantes bacterium RBG_13_64_14 | reverse complement strand
TCCCAGAATTGCGGCTCCGGGCCGCTCCGCCGCACTTCTGCCGGTCGCTCCTTAGAATCCGCTCCCTGCCGCCCCTCCGCTACGGGGGTCTTCAGGGCGATATCCATCGCAGCCTCACGACAGACTTCGCCATATTGGGAGAAGAACCAAAAAAGGGGATCAGAAGTGGGAGAGCGTGCCGTCCTTCTTGGCCTTTCGGACGGCCAGCCGGAAAGCGAGAAGACTCGCCGGCAGGAGGATGATGTTGAACACCGCCAGAGCGGCGATGTCCGGCAGGACCTCGGCCAAGCCGGCCGAGGCGAGGAGGCTTTTTCTCATGCCGTCGAGCGCGTAGGTCACGGGCAGGAGGCTCGAGACCCAGCGGATCCACGGCGGAAGAAGCGCGACGGGGAAGACGACCCCCCCGAGCAGTCCGGAGACGGTCCCGAGGATCCAGCCGAAGGGGTTGCCGGTCTTGTAAACCAAGATGAAGCTCGCCGAGAGTATGCCGACGCCGAGGAAGCAGAGGACCGTCAGGACGCCGATAGAAAGGACGCCCGGCACGTTGACCCGGCCCAGGGTCATGCCGAAAAAGGCCAGGGCCACGCCGAGGTGGAGGACCGTCCGGAAAACCTGGAGAATGAGGGAGTAGAGCGACGAGCCGAAGAGGACGGTCGGGATCGAGGCCGGGGTGACGAGAAGGGCCTCGAGCGTCCCCGAGACCTGGGCGCTGCGGACGACGGCCGACAGGCCTTCCTGGAACATCCCCAGGAGGCTCGAGAAGGCGACGCCGACGACGGCGAAGGAAAAATAGTCTCCGCCGAAAGGCTCCAGGGACGGCGTCCCCGGCGGGACCAGCTTGGCCACGAAATAGAACGTCGCCGAGGACAGGAGGATGCCGACGAAGGACGAGACGAACGAGAACTTGTAGGTCAGGGCTTCCCGGAAATCCCGGCGGAGGAAGGCGGAAAGCCGGCCCGGCAGGAGCGTCATCGTCCTCGACCCGCCGCTCATCGGCTCACCGGGGGATCGCCGACGGCCTTCTCGTAGACCTGGCGCAGGGATGTCCGGCCTTCGCCGGTGAGGGACGCGACCGTGCCCTGCAGCCGGATCCGGCCGCGGCCGATGACGGCGATCTCGTGGGCGAATTCGGCGGCCTCGGCGAGGTCGTGCGTGGCCCAGAAAACGGTTTTGCCGCGGCCCTCTACGAGCTCGCCGCGGAGGAACGATCCGATCCTGTCGGCGGCCTGCGGGTCAAGGGACCGCGTCGGCTCGTCGACGAGGAGGATGGACGCGTCCGCGAGCAGGGCCCGGGCGAAGGCCAGCATCTGGCGCATCCCCGTCGAATAGGAGTTGAAGCGCAGGTCGGCCGCGGCCCCGAGCCGGGTTAGGCGCAGGACCTCGTCGATCCTGTGTTCGCGGGCCGGGCCGCGGAGTCCGTAGAGCGCGCCGAAGAATTCGAGGTTCTGCCGGCCGGTCAGCCGCCAGTAGAAGCTGCGCTCGTCGTTGATGGCGAAGCCGACGGCGTTCTTCACCGGGCCCGGATGCCGTTCGACGTCGTGGCCGGCGACGCTCGCCCGCCCGCCGTCCGGCAGGACGAGGGTGGCCAGGATCTTGATCAGGGTCGTCTTGCCCGCACCGTTCGGGCCGAGCAGGCAGAACACGCGGCCCGGCTCGACACGAAGGTCGAGGCCGTCGAGGGCGGTCGTCGTCCGCTTTTCGAAGGGCCTGCGGACGAGGTCCCGGAAACCCCGGAAAACGGGATACCTCTTGACCAGGTTTTCGGCGAGGATGGCCGGGGTCGGGTTCATGGGGCTGCCGTGAAACGCTTGGCGGCCGTGAGGACCGGCCGCAGGATCCGGTCGAGGTAACGGCCGTAGAGCCGCAGGGAATTCGGGGGCAGGCCGCAGTTCACGGCCAGCCAGGCCCGCGGCGGGAACAGGATGCCCCGCAGGGTCCGCACGGCGAGGCCCGGGCTCTTCCGCTCCCAGAGCGAGAAAAGCGAGGGCATGTAATAAGGCCAGGACGGCGCCGCGCGCCGGGCGGCCGTCGCGGCAGCGGGCCAGAGAATACGCAACCCGGTTCTCTCGAAAGGTCCCGGCCGCAACTCGGCCAGGGGACCCGGAGGGACTGTCCCCGGCCAGAGCGTATTGGCCAGATGGAGGCCGTAGAATACGGGCCCCTTGACCCACTCAGCCCGAGAGATCCCCAAGACCCGATCCCAGTCGAGACCCGGACGCAAAGCCAGTTCGGCGATGTCCGAGAGCCAGACGAGCCGCTGGTAGGAGTGCTGCTGGGCGTGGATGCAGAGATAGCAAAGTTCGTGCTCGACCGGCAGGACCATGGCCTCGGTCCCACGCACGCTCAGCCGGCTGGCCGAGGACCAGAGATCATCTCCCTCACGGTTCGGGAAATGGAGCCCGAGCGGAGTGAAATGGAATTCCAGGAAAAGGGAGTCCTTGCGGTAATAGGGAGAATAGGCCCAGTCGAGCGGCGGATCCGCACCGGCGGGTCCCCCGCTTGAGTCGGCCGCTTCCGTATAGCCGATACCGCCCAGAATTTTTTTCAAGGCGGGCCAGTCGGAGGGATGAACGAGGAAGTCCACGTCCCAAAAAGGGCGCAGGGCGGGCTCGGGGTAAAGGTCGAGGGCCAGCCGCCCGCCCTTGGTCAGCGCGGCCCGCAGTCCCGCCCTGCGGACGGATGCCAGGAAAAGTTCAAGCTCTCGATAGACCTGGGCCGTGCGGGCCAGGTTCCGTAAAAAAGAGCGCCGGAGGGTTTCCAGGACGGCGGCCGGCACGGCGCCGGGGTTGTCCCGGAGGTTCCAGTAAAGAAGAGGGAGGATGCCCTCTTCCTCGGCCTTGCCGAGCGCCCGGTCCCAGTCCGGGACGGAGCCGGCGAGGCGGAGGACTTCCTCCCTTGCTCCGGGGCCCGGGGTCGGGCGGGAGCAGAGAACGAAAAGTCGGGCAAGGGAATGTTCGCTCAAGGAGTGCACCCCGCGGGGGTACCGTCGATCGTCAGGAAAGGCGGTTCGCGGCCGTTACCTAATCTTAGACTTGGAAACCGGTTCCTCTTCGTAGATGGCGACGAGGGGTACCGCCCCGGCCACGATCGCGGCGATACCGAGCGGGGCCAGGAAAAAGGGCGGGACGCCGCGCTTGCAGACGACGTAGACGAAATCCCCGGGCGCGCAGGTCTTCGACATCCGGAAATTGGCGTTGTAGCCGGAGAGGACACGCTTGACCTTGGTCCCAAAGGCCTTCAACCCCCGGGTATCCATGTAGAAGTCCGTGACCTGGCCCTTGACGTGGATACGGTCCTCGGATTGGAGGAGCCCGATCTCGACGAGGACCTCGGCTTCCTTCGTCTCGGGCGTGTACTTCACGACCTTCCCGACGTAGGCCTCGCCCTTTTCCCGCTGTCCCTTGATGACCGCCGCGGCGGCCGAGGCGGCGGCGGGGTCATAGACGTTCAGGGCGATGGAGATCTTGGACGTCTTGTCGGCCATGACGCCGAAGAAATCCTGGGAGTTATAACTGCCCTTGTCGGATTTCACCCCGAGGGCGTACAGCCCCGCCCCGAGGCCCGGGAACTTGAACACGCCCAGCGCGTCGGACTTGGGGCTCTCGACGACGGCCCCCGTGGTCAGGTTCTTGACCACGACGACCGCCCCTTCGACGGGGGTCGAGCCGTCCTGCGTATAGATGAACCCGATCAGGTTTCCCTTCCCTGCCGCCTGGGGACGCAGGGTTGAAGGGAACAGGACGAGGATCAGCGCTAGCGCCGACCCCCATGAGAAAACGACCTTGGCACCTTGCCTCATGGGCTTCCTCCTTGGCGATAAATATAATAGGCGTCTTGTCCGGGGCTGTCAAGCCCCGTAAATATTTGTAATTGTTTAAGGTAGGCCTTTTTTCCCGGCCTCCGACCCTAGCGGACCGGGAAGATGTCCTGGCTGATCCGGGCCAGGGCGATGGCGTCGCTGACAGCGGTTATCTCGAGGGAATTCCCTCCCGGCCTGGGTAAAGCCGGGAAACTCGCCGACCCGGCGTCAGCGGTCCCTTCCCAGACGACCCGGCCGTTGAAGAAGACGGCGACGAGGGGACGGCTGCCGGCCGCCACGGGCGCGAATTCGAGACTGATCTTCCGCGGCCGGCCGTCGGTGACCAGGACCTCCTCGAAGGATTCCCCCTTCCGGAGGAGCCGCCCGCCAAAGTCGATCGTCCCGGGCGTGACCAGCCGGTCGATCGTCCGCCGGGCTTCGGCGGCCTTGTCCTCGTCGTTCAGGCGGTCGTAGCATCTCTCGACGCCCAGGAGGGCGCCGAGGTTCTCCGGCTCGATCTCCAGGGCCATCAGGAAATATTTCTCGGCTTCGTAGATGTAGTCGAGCTTGAAGTAGGATTCACCGATCAAGCCGAGGACGCGGACATAGCTCGCCTTCCCGGACGGGGAGATGACGAGAGAGCTCGAAGCCAGGAAGTCGCCGACCCGGACGATGTCCCGGTAACGGTTCTGCTGGAAATCGAGGGCCATCCGGAAGGCCAGCGTCTGGAGGTCCTTCGCCGGCGAAGCGGCCGTCGGGTCCTCACCGAGGAGACCCCGCTCCTTGATGAAAGCCTCGAACTCGCCCAGGGGCGTGAACTGGTCCTCAATTTCGAGATAGGCGGCGATCGTGCCGTCGGAGTCGGCCAGGGAGCGCGTTTCCTCGATGCGGATCATGGCCAGGAGACGGCGGGCCGACTTGAGGACCTCGGCGTATTCCCGGGGATCGAAGAGCTCCTGCCCCGCGAGCGCCTGGTAGAACTTGATCGTCCCGAGCGCCTCGAGCGCGCGGGCGTAGTGGGCGGAGGCTTCGGCGTTGCGGAAAGCCTCGGCCTCCCTCCTGCCCAGGTCGAGCTCGTTCTTGGCCCGGAGGAAATCGAGATGCTCGGCCTTGGCCAGGGCCGTCTGCCGGGCCTCGAGGGCGAGCGATTTCTCCCCCAGGAACCGGGCGTAGGCGTGGAGGAGGGCGGCGTCTTCGGGGAGGATCTTGTCGACGAGCGAGGTGTCCCGGACCTCGAGGTTCCAGGTCTCGAGGAGGTCGAGCAAGCGCTCCTCGTCCTTGCCGGACAGCATCTTCCTCAGGATGTCGAGGGTGAAGTCCTTCTCCGCCGCCGACAACGCCTCCCACCGGGCGAGGAGGACCTTACCGACCTCGAAATAGATCTGGCTGTTGTGCCCGGTCAGCTCGGCCGCCTTCTTGTATTCCTCGAAATACGGGACCGGCGCCGGGAGCGACAGGTAGTTCATATAGAGGAGCGTTTGGGCGAAATGGAAGTGGACCTCGGGAGAGCCCGGGTTGAGGCGCAGGGAGCGGAGGAACGAGTTGACGGCCAGGGAGAAGAGAGCGTCGCGCTCGACCGGGTTCCCCAGGGCCTCGGCCCCGCGCTCGAAGTAGGCCTTGCCGAGCTCGAAGGGGACGAGGTCGTTCCAGGGATAAGCGGAGGCGGCGCGGCGAAGGAGGCGGATCCTTTCCTCGGGGCTCGCGGCCGGCGCCTTCGCTTTCCAATAGAGGCGCGCGTTCCAGGCGATGGCGGCCTGGAAAACGACGAGGACCACGAGCCCGAAGAGAAGGAGCATCTTTTTCTTCAAGGGAAAACCTCAGCTTTTCCGGTAGGTGGCCATGACCAGGGTCAGGCACAGGACGACGGTGAAGAGGACCATGTTCGCCGGGATATGCAGGTTGAAGTCGGTGAACGTGTGGAGGCCGATTCCGGCAAGGCTGACGATGCCGCCGAGGGCGAGCCCCCGGGCTTCCATGTTCCTCCGGTTCCTCGAGGCCAAGAACGCC
>MEXZ01000011.1:2019-2105 GCA_001773855.1 Candidatus Aminicenantes bacterium RBG_13_64_14 | reverse complement strand
GTCTCGTAGGCGTTGTAGGCGGAGGCGAACGTGCCCAGGCCCGTCCCGAAGAGCGGGAAATCCCCGACGATGTCGGCCGTGTTAGC
>MEXZ01000011.1:1895-2003 GCA_001773855.1 Candidatus Aminicenantes bacterium RBG_13_64_14 | reverse complement strand
TCCTCGTGGAGGAGGTCGTCGAGGGCGAAGCGCTTGATGGTCGAACCGACGCCGATGTAGACGGCCAGGATGGTGACGATGAAAAAGGTCGTCCTGACGAACTTCCTG
>MEXZ01000011.1:0-1869 GCA_001773855.1 Candidatus Aminicenantes bacterium RBG_13_64_14 | reverse complement strand
CGAAGGTCAGGAGGTTCATCCGGGCGATGGCCAGGCCGACGGCCAGGGGGACGATCATCTCCAGATAGCCGGACAGGTGGCTCCGGTTGACGAACGTCCCGGTCACGGAATCGGGGCTGAACATCTTCTTATAAAAGAGGAGGCGCGGGTTGGCCCGGGTGAGCTCGAAGAGGCCGTAGAGGGCCTGGAAGACCCCCGAGCCGATGAGGACGAAGATGATCGTCCGGACCTGGCGGCCTCGGGTAACGGTCTTAAGGACTAGGAAACCCAGGAGGAAGCAGGCCGCGAGAAAGAGCCCCTCCCTCAGGGTGGCGGAGGGGGCGATCGACAGGCTCATGAATTTCGGCGGGACGAAGCCGGGGGAATAGAGCCGCTGGAACTCGTAGCTCCCGGGGGAGATGAGCCGGACGAGAGCGGCCGGAAGCGGCAGGATCTGGAAAACGACGAAGACGAAGAAGCCGGCCACGAAAAACCTCAGCCGCCGCAGGACGGGCGGTAGATGGCGGTTGAGGGAGGGCTTCTCGTCGAGAAGGATATAGGCGGCGGCCATCGCGGCCACGGCCAGCTCGATGACGAAAACCGACCATTCCCCGACGGAGGCGGCCGGGAGGGGGCTCCAGAGGAGAAGGGCCAGGAGCCCGTATTCGACGATCTTTTTTTTCATGTCTTCGTTCCCGTTCCCGTTTTCTCCTGTTCCCCGGCCGGGCCGGCCCCTTCGGTCGCCTCGTATTCGTACTGGTAATAATGATAGAAGGGCGTCCCGATCCCCTGGTGGCCGATCTTGACCTCGTTGAAGACGACGCCGATGATGTCGGCCTTGGACTTGCGGATCTCCTCGATGGCCCGGACAAGGGGCCGCCGGGTCGTCTTCCCGGCCCGGACGACGAAGACGGTCGAGTCGACGAGCGAGCTGATGATGACCGGGTCGATGACGGCCAGGACGGGCGGCGTGTCGAGGAGGACGATGTTGAACTTGTCCTTGGCCAGGGCCAGGAGTTCCTTCATCCTCTTCGAGTTCAGGAGCTCGGCCGGGTTCGGCGGATGGGGACCGCTGGGGATCGTCCAGATGTTGTCGATGGAGGTCATCTGGATGACCTCTTCGAAGGAATTCTTGCCGGCCAGATAGCTGCTCAGGCCGTTGACGTTCCGCAGGTTGAAGACCTTGTGCAGGCGCGGCTTGCGGAGGTCCGCGTCGATGAGCAGGACCTTTCCCTCGAGCTGGGCGAAGGAGACGGCCAGGTTGGAGATCGTGGCCGTCTTCCCCTCCTGGGGCAGGGTGCTCGTGAAAGAGATCGTCTTCGGGGCGCTGTCGGCGTGGGAGAAGAGGATCGACGTCCGGACCGTCCGGTAGTCTTCGGCGATCGAGAACTTGGGGTAGAGGTGGTTGATGAGCTCGATCTCGCGGACCTCGGGGATCTTATCGCCGGGCTTGTCGCCCTCCGCCCCGTAGGAGCGGTAGGAGCCGTAGGGGTCGGATCTTTTCTTCTGCCCGTCGGCCGTAAGGAAGGGGATGATCCCTAGGGACGGCAGGCCGACGAGCTTCTCGACGTCCTCGGGCCCCTTGACGGTGTTGTCGAGGTACTCGACGAGAAAGATCAATCCCAGCCCGCCGAAGAGGCCGAGGAGGAGGGCCGTCAGCAGGTTCCGCCGGACGTTCGGGGAGAAGGGGCCGCCGGGCACGAGGGCCCGGTCGACGACCTTGATGTTGCTCGTCCGCAGGCCGCCGAGCTGGCTCGAGACCTGGATCTCGTTCTGCTTGGCGACGAGCGTGCTGAGCAGGGTCCGCATGTTCTCGACCTCCGTCCGGAGGGTGTGGTAGAAGATGGCGTTCTTGTTCATCCGGGTGACGTCGCCCCGCTGCTCATCGAG
>MEXZ01000010.1:11519-11658 GCA_001773855.1 Candidatus Aminicenantes bacterium RBG_13_64_14 | reverse complement strand
GGGTTCGACGAGGCCCTTGCGGAAGACGAGCGGCACGAGGAATTCCTTCATGACGTGCCAGGCCGTCTCCGTCGTCTCGCCGCTATAGAGCGGGGCCTCCTCGGCCACGCACTCGCCCCAGCCGCAAACCCCGCCCTCG
>MEXZ01000010.1:11076-11430 GCA_001773855.1 Candidatus Aminicenantes bacterium RBG_13_64_14 | reverse complement strand
CTCGATCCTGTCGATGGCCATGGGCTGTTCTCCGGGTTGACGATTCCCGTCTAACATAATCCAGGACGCCCGCAGAATTCAAGGATTCAAGATTTCGCGCCGATTATCCACGTTGAAAAGCCGGGCCGCGGACGCCCGCTTCCGGAGGAACCGGTTGATCCTGGATTAGGGGACGGTCAGCTTCTCTTCAGGACGTAGAAGGCGCGGTCGCCGAAGAGAAAGTGGTCTGCGACATAGCCGCGGCCGAAATAGGCCGTCATGGTCCGGCGCAGGCCCGTCTGCCACTCGGAGATGAGGTCCGGCCGTCCGGCCAGAGCCTTGATATCTCTCGGCACCTCGACCAGAACGACCTCG
>MEXZ01000010.1:10152-11068 GCA_001773855.1 Candidatus Aminicenantes bacterium RBG_13_64_14 | reverse complement strand
CCGCAGGCTCGGGCGCCCGGGCCGGTGGAACGGGTCCTCCCCACCGCGCTTCCTCTCCTGGGCCTTGGGCAGAGCAGCGGCGTCGAAGACGGGTTTCCGGGCTTTTCCTTCGAACCTGGCCTTAACCCGGCGGTCACGAATCGGCCATTCGATGAGCATCCTGTCGGTGGGGATGCCCGGCCCGAGGCAGAGGGCCGTGGACAGGCCGTAGAAGTTGGGGAAATACGTCTGGGAAACGGCGCCCAGCGCCTGGAGGTTGAGGTTGGCGTTACGCGTCTGGAGCGGATCGTAGGTCCAGGTGATCAAGCGGTAGCCGCGCTTCATGGTTTCCTCACGCTGGGCCCATTTGAGGACCTTGCCCAGGCCGTGGCCTTGGAAATCCGGCAGAACGGCGAGCAAGTGCGAATGCTGGCAGGATTCGCCATCGAAGACGGCGGGGAAGGAGTAGACGAAACCGGCGAGCTCAGAACCGACGAAGGCCCCGAGCAGTATCGCTCCCATCCGGCTCGAAACGGCGAACTGGTGGACGGGCGTCAAATCGAGGTCCTCGTGCTTCCAGACGACCCGCTGGATGTGAAGGAGCTTTTCGAATTCCTCGAAAGAAGCCAGGGGCTTGATGCGGAGGCGCTTAGCCAAGCTTGATCCCTTTCCGGTGGGCCCGCCGTTCATAGACGCCGATGATGCGGCGGGCCATGGCTTCGGCGGAATATTTCTCTAGGACGGCTTCCCGGCCGCGCCCGGCCAGTCGGCCGGCCAGGACCTTGTCCAGGCAGATCTTGAGGATGGCGTCGGCCAGGGCCTTGGCGTTACGGGCCGGGAAGAGGAGGCCCGTCTCGCGGGGAATGATGATGTCCCGGACCGCACCGACGTCCGCGGCGGCGACGGGAAGGCCGCTGGCCATGGCTTCGATGAGGAA
>MEXZ01000010.1:0-10141 GCA_001773855.1 Candidatus Aminicenantes bacterium RBG_13_64_14 | reverse complement strand
ATCGCCGCCGCCTCGCAAAGATTCCAGTGCCCCAGTTCGTCCTCGAGGGGGATGACGACCCCGGCCAGGAAATCGTCCGGACCCAAGGCGAGCTCCCTGCGGAGGAGATCGTCGGGTCCGTGGGACGTGAATGTTGAGAAATCCAGTCCGAGAGGGACGACCTCGACATTCCCTTCGGCGACGCCGCCGCGGACGAGGATCAAGCGGACCCCTTCGGAGCCGGCGATGAAGGCGTCGACCGCCGCGAGCGGCAGCCGCCCTTCGAGCGGCGAAGAATCGGCAGGCCGGGAGAGGATGCGGACGGGGACCTGGGCCGAAACCGCCGCGGGCAGCCCGAGCGCGGCTCCCAGCGTCTCGTGGAAATGGGCCAGCCGGCAGCCGTGGGTCTTCATGGCCCGGGCTAAGCCATGCCGGACGACCCATTTCATCCGGCCGCGCATGCGCAGGGGGAGCACGGCTAAGCCCTCGTCCGCCGCTTTCTTGAGAAGGTCGCCGCCGGGTTCGAGGACGAGGTGAACCGCGTAGCCTTTCTTGCGGAGTTCGCGGGCTAAGTAGAGGACCTGCCGCTGGCTCTCGTGCCATTCGCGCCGGGCGTCGACGAGGAAGAGGCTCAAAGCGTTTCCCGCCGCCGGGTGAAAATGACCGCCGGGATATTCACCCGGTCATCTTAGCACAGCGAAAAATAAATTTAAAAGGTGATGTTGCGGGTCTCGAGTGTCGAGCCGGTCACCTTGGCGATGTTGGCCACGGCCACGTTGTAATCGACGAGGGCCCTGAGCTCCGACGACCGGGCGATGGCCAGAAGGTCCTGGTACGTGAGGACGAAATAGTTCGTCGACATCCCGACGGCGAGCTTTTTCATCTCGGCCTCGAGCCGCTTCTCGGCCAGCTCGCGGGCGATGCGGTACGCATCGACGCTCTTGGCCGCGGTTTCGAGGGTCAGAACGGCGTCGCTGACCTCGAGGTAGATCTGCTGCTCCTGGTTCTTGAGGCGGGCCTGAGTCTGCTCGAGGTCGAGCTTGGCATAGGTGTAGCTGGCGCGGCCGACGACGTCCCCGAAGGGGATGGTCAGGGTCAGCCCGGCCGTCCAGTTGTTGTACAGGAACTTGAACGCATTGCTGAACGCCTCGCCGGCGCTGCCGGGCGCGCCGGGGGTGGGGGGGAGAAAGGGATTATCGGGGTCATAGATGTACTGCTGGCCGGAGAGGCCAGGGCTCATCTTGACCAGCTGGAGGTCGAGCTGGGGCAGGAGCTGGTTCTTAGCGAAGCGGAAATTGATCCGCTTGGTTTCGATCGTCGATTTCGCCACCTCGATGTCCGGCCGCCGGGCCATCGCCTTTTCAAAGGCCTCGTCGAGAGTGATCGTGAACGGTTTGAAGCCGGGCGTGTCGGCGGGACGGAGGCTCTGGCCCTTGGCCGAGGGATCCCCGCCCTGATTGAGGAGGGTCTTCAACTGGTCCTGGCTGCGCTTGACCATGGCTTCGGCCTGGAGGATATCGGCCTCCCGCCGGGCCACGGTGGCTTCGGCGTCGAGGACCTCGATCGGCGCCTTCTGCCCAACCTCGACCTCCTTCTTGGTCTTGGCCAGAAGGTCCCGCCCGCTCTGGAGGGCCTGCTGCAGGGTCTTAAGGTTCTCGACCGAGTAGACGAGGTTCCAGTAGGCCGCTTCGACGGAGTAGACCAGGTTGATGAGGACGGTCTTGAACTGGTTCCGGGAAATATCGAGCGAGTTCAAGGCCACGATGATCTCCCTCCGGCTGACGGCCCAGCCGAAGTTCCGGAGCAGGGGTTGGGTCAGGACGAAGTTCAGCCGGCTCTGGTAGGAGGGATTGTAGCTTTGGAAGAGCTGATTGCTCTTCGAGTAATCGTAGCTCAGGGAGGCCTGCAATGTGCCGCCGAAGGGGATCTGCTGGGCGATCGACGCGGTCGAGCCCGTGCTCTTGTTGATGTACTTGTCGGCCGCCTGGAAGGGCCCGGTGGAGAGCTGTTCGTAACGGTTCCCGGTCAAGTCGACCTGGAACGTCGGCATGAAATACTGCCGGGCCAGCGAAACCGAGGCCGAGGCCAGCTCGGGGTTGAGGACCTCGACGGCCACGTTGAGGTTGTTTTTCAGGGCTTGGACGATCGAATCCTCGAGGGTGAGGGAAACTTCTTTCTTCTCCTGGCCGATGGCGAAGCCGCCGAAAAGCGCCAGGACAAGGAATGAGGTAACGATCCGCTTTTTATTCATGTCCGTCCTCCGATATTTAGAATCACTTCAAAGAGGCATTATTAGCAAGAATGATGCCAAAGTACACGACCTCATCAATATAATACGGATCTTGGGGCTTTTCGTTCACTCCGGCCATCGGATCTCGAGGGCCGCCATCTTGTTGAAAAGGGTCTTGCGGCTGACGCCCAGGGTCCGGGCCGCCCGGGTCCTGCTTCCGCCCGCCTGACGGAGCGCCTCGAGGATGAGCTCCCTTTCGCGCCTTTCGGCGACACATTGGACCTCCTCCCGGAGGGACCCCGACGGCCCCGGGCCAGGCGGCCGCCCGCTCTCCGCGGCGGCGGCTGTGAGCCTGAGCCGGGCCGGAAGGGCCGCCTCGGTCACCCACTCGCCCTCGGCCAGGACCATGGCCTCGTAGACGACGTTTTCGAGTTCTCGGACGTTTCCCGGCCAGCCGTAGCCCCCCAGGCGGGTCAGGGCGCCGGGGGCGAAGGCGAGGACGTTTTTATCGAGCTCGCGGGCATACTTGCGAACGAAGTGCTCGACGAGAAGCGGGATGTCCTCCGTTCTCTCGCGGAGCGGGGGCAGCCGGAGGGACAGGACGGCCAGACGGAAATAGAGGTCCTCCCGGAAGTTCCCGCTCGCGACCTCCGCCTCGAGGTCCTTGTTCGTGGCGGCGATGACCCGGACGTCGACGGGGACGGTCTTCGTCCCGCCCACCCGGACGATCTCCCTTTCGCCGAGAGCCCGGAGGAGCTTGACCTGGGCGTCCTGGGAGAGCTCGCCGACCTCGTCGAGGAAGATCGTTCCCGTGTTGGCCAGCTCGAACTTGCCCGTCTTGTCCGACCGGGCGTCGGTGAAGGCCCCCTTGACGTGTCCGAAGAATTCGCTTTCGATGAGGTCGCGGGGCACGGCCCCGCAGTTGACGATGACGAAGGGCCCGTCCTTGCGCGGGCTGGCGAAGTGGATGGCCCGGGCGACGAGCTCCTTGCCCGTGCCGCTCTCGCCGCTGACGAGGACGGTCCCGTCGACGCGGCTCATCTTCTCCATGAGCTGGAAGACGGAGTTCATCCGGCCCGACGTCCCGACGATGTTCGAAAACCGGTACCGCGAAGTCAGCTCCGAACGCAGCGTCTCGACCTGGCGGCGCAGGTTCCGGATCTCCAGGATACGGGAGATGTTGAGCAGGAGCTCGTCGTTGTCGATGGGTTTCTCCAGGTAGGCGTAGGCGCCGAGCTTGGTGGCCTCGACGGCGTTGCGGATGGTCCCAAAGGCCGTGATGATGATGATCTCCGGGCCGGGCTTGAGCTCGCGGAGTCCGGCCAGGACCTCGAGCCCGGGAACGTCCGGAAGGTTCATATCCAGCAGGACGACGTCGGGCTCGAAGAGGCGGGCTTTCTCGAGACCCTGGCGGCCGTTCTCCGCGGCGGCCACCTGGAAGCCGCGGTCGCCCAGCAGGACGGAGAAGACCTCGCGGATGCTCTTCGCGTCGTCGATGACCAGGATTCGGGGAACCATGGCGGCCTCCTCAACTCGCGGGCAGGGTGACGAGAACCGTCGTCCCCTCCCCGAGACGGCTGCGGAGTTCGATCTCTCCGCCGTGCGCCTTGACGATGGTGTAGCAGATCGACAGGCCCAGCCCCGTGCCGCCCTTCTTGGTCGTGAAGAAGGGATCGAAGACCTTGTCCAGATCCTCGTCGGAAATGCCCGGTCCCGTGTCGGAGACGCGGACGAGGGTCTTCCCGTTTTCGAGGACGATGTCCTCGATGTCGAGCGTCCCGCCGCCGTCCATGGCCTGGACGGCGTTAAGGAAGACGTTGAGGAAGACCTGCTTGACCTGGGACCTGTCGGCATTGACGATGACCGGCGCCGCGGGGAACGACGGCCTGACCTCGACGCCCTTGGCCCGGGCCTGGATCGAGACGAGGGCGACGCTCTCCTCGAGGAGCGCGACGAGGTCGCAGGGCTCCTTGCGGATCTCCGACGGACGGGAGAACGAGAGGAGGGCGGTCAGGATCTCGTCGATCCGGTCGGTCTCCCGGAGGGCGACGCTGAGGAGCTTTTTTTCGGTCTCCTCGCGGCAGCGGGACTCCAGGTACTGGAGGGACGACTTGATGGACGTCAACGGATTGCGGATCTCATGGGCGGCCCCGGCGGCGAGCTCGCCGATCGTGGCCAGCCGGTCGGCCCGGAGCATGCGGCGGAAGCGCTCCCTCTGCTGCTTGTAGAGCAGGGCGTTTTCGAGGGCGATCCCGGCCTGGGGCATGAGCGAATCGATAAAAGCCGATTCTTCGGCGGAGTAGGGCCCGCCGTCCCCCTTCGGACCGGCGCAGAGGATCCCGATCAGCCGGTTCATGGACAGGATCGGATAGCAGAGGACGAAGCCGAGGCGGCTGAAAACCGCTTTTTCTTTCTCTCCCAGGAAGCTGAAGACACCGGGCCTTCTCCGGACGTCGAGGAAGGTCTTGTTGACCTTGAGCCACTTGGCCAAATGGTCCTGGCCGGAGAGGACGACCTCGCGGAGGTCGGCCGGGGGATAGCCGGAGGCGGCCCCGACACGGAACTGTCCGACGTCGTTGTCATAGATGAAAAACACCAGCCGGTCCACGGCGATCGCTTCCTTGATCGTCCCAAGCAGGTTCAGGACGATCTGCTCGAAATCCTCGATCAGGTTGAGGCTCTCGGCGAACTCCCGGAAAATCGTCCGGACGTGGACTCCCCGGCGCTTCCCGCCGAAAACCCCGCGGACCCAACTCGTTAAACGGGACACCCTTCTTTGCACCTATCCTAAGAGGATACAGGAAACCCCGGCGAAAGTAAAAATCCGGGAAAATGGGTAAAATGGGAAACAATTTCCCCGGAAGTGGGTAACCAAGGTGACGCCTTGGCACCTAATTCGTCTCATGTCCGTATCCGTCTAGATAGGCTATTGCACGTTCCAGGCCAAGGGGGCCGATCGTGAGTTTAAGGCCATTGGCAACGGGGCGATGCCCGAGGCCCCAACTTGGCACTATCCTTGCAATATCCAGGACGAAACCGATGGAGGCTAGACCATGAACGTTCATAAACTCGTCCTCGTCCTGACCGCCGTCCTTCTCCTCGTCTTATTGATCCCCGCCCAAACTCAGGATTCTCAGAGCATGAAGCTCCTCCGCTTGAAGAGCGCTCAGCTCTCACTCGAGCTGAAAAAGGCCGATTTCGACCGGTACCTCAAGCTCAAGGAGGAAGGCCTGACCTCCGAGGCCGATTTCGCCCAACGGCAGACGGCCTACCTCCTGGCCCAGGTCGACTATCAGCAGGCCCTGATCAGCTTCATGGGCAGCGAAGCCCGGATCTCGGTCGCCAGCGCGGTCAAGTTCCAGGACGGAAGCGGCAAGAAATTCGTCCGGGTGGCCTTGCGCTACGCCTCCAAGGAGCTCAAGGAGCTGGCCAACCTCAAGATCAGCGCCGAGGACCTCTTCCCGCTCGACTTCATGAAGGAGATCAAGGACGTCTACGTCTCGCTATCGACAGAGGGCAAGATCATCTCCGACCCCTACGAAAGGTCCATCGCTTCGATGCCCATCGAGACCGAGCGCGAAGTCACCTTCCAGCTCCTCAAGGACGTCGAGAACCTGGAGATCAGCGTCTCCTATTCGGGGAAGACGGAGGAGACGTCCGTCTATCTCCAAAAAGGCGTCAGCGCCAACATCGTCACCGTCAACTCCGCCCAGTTCTCCCAGGAAGCCGACCTCGAGAGCACGGCGACTTTTGATCTGTCGCTCGAAAAGTTCACCGGCGAGGCCAACGTCTTCAAGCTCGAGGCCGTCAACCTGCCTCAGCAGATCACCTACGAGTTCAGCGACCCGACGACGAGCGCCCGTCTCTCCCAGATCAAATTCAGCGAGGGCGTCACCAGCCTGAAACTCCAGCTCAAGCTCTACCTCCCCAAGAACCCGGACGACCAGGTCGTCCTCGACAAGCCCCTCGAGTTCTTCGTCCTGGCCCTCGACAACGACCAGACGCAGAAACTCCGCGAGCTCGAGACGGACGACGGAACGGCCGGGATCGGCCCTAAGCAGATCGAGGCCCTGAAGGCCGGGTCGGTCAAGCTCGAACTCATCCCCCGGGGCGTGCCCAAGGTCGAAGTCCAGGCCGTCAACCTCTACCATGAGATCAAGGTGGGCGACGCCATCAGCATGGACGTGACCATCCGCAATACGGGCACCCGGAAACTTAATAATATCCGGGTGTTCTGCGACCTGCCGCTCAACTGGCGCGTCGAGATAAAGCCGGACCTCCTGCCGACCCTGGAGCAGAACAAGGACGAGGTCGTCAGCATCAAGTTCCTGCCCCCGGCCGGGGTTTCCGTCGGCGACTACGAGCCGAAGATCCGGACCGACGCCGTCGCCGACAACCGGCGCGTGGAGTCGGAGGATAAGATCGTCCGCATCCACATCACCTCGAAGGCCAACGTCCTCGGCATCGGGGCCCTGGTCCTGCTCCTCGTCGGCCTGCTCGTCGGCATCGTCGTCTTCGGCATCAAGCTGACGCGGCGTTAGGATAAAGCCGGGAACATGAACCCCCTCTGAAAGTGTGACGCCATGTGGAAAACGATCGTCAAGAAAGAAATCCTGGAGAACATCCTCAGCTACCGGTTCCCGTTGTTCGGGCTGATCGCCATACTCCTCATCCCCCTGGGGATGTACGTCAACCAGCTCGACTACGTGAAAAGAGTCCGGGACTACGACGAGCAGGTCCGACTGGCCGGCGAAGCCGTGTCTTCCTTCAGCATGCAGGACCTCATGGCCGGCACGGTGGCCATCAAGGGATTCCGTCGGCCAGCCCCTCTGTCGGTCTACACGCGGGGCTTCGAGGGGACCCTGCCGCTCTACTACGAGTTCAACCAGGAGGGGACCAAGCCGGGCGAGTCCTCGAGCGGCGAGGAATCCATCCTCTCCATCCAGGGAAAGATCGATTTCGTTTTTCTCATCCAGATGGTCCTCAGCCTGGTCGGGCTCCTTTTCGCCTCGGATGTCATCGCCGGAGAGAAGGAGGCGGGCACCCTGCGGGCCATGCTCTCCAACCGCCTGCCGCGGGACACGATCCTCACCGGCAAGATCGCCGGCGGCTATCTGGCCCTGTGGGCGCCCTTCGCCGCCGCCTTCCTCGCCGGCCTTCTCTTCCTGATCCTGGGGGCGTTTCCGGTCTTCGGCGGCGACATGCCGGCGAAAATCCTCATCATCTTTCTCGCGGCCTCCGTATTCCTACTCGCTTATTTCACGCTGGGCACGATGATCTCGGCGAGCTCCGCGAAAACGCGCACGGCACTCGTGGCCATCCTGCTCGTCTGGACGTTTTTCCAGCTGATCATGCCCAAGCTCGGCGATATGCTGGCCGCCATCGTCCATCCGATCCGGACGGAAACCCAGGTTTCCCTGGAGAAGTCTCTTCTGGCCGGCTCCCTCGGCATGGAAACGGCCAGGGAGCTGGGCCGGCAATACGACCTCATCTTCGGGTCGGCGCCCAAAGAATCGGCCGACGACACGGAATCACCGGAGAAAAAAAGGTGGGAGGCCGTCAAGGCCGGGATCGAGCAGGAGGCCAAGGAACGGAAGGCCCAACAGCTCGGCGCGATCGACGAGACCTACCGGCAGCAAAAGCGGCGCCGGCAGAACCTCGCGCTCAACCTGTCGCTCATCTCGCCCAGCGCGGCCTTCGCCCGGTTCGTCGCCGACGTCTGCGGCACGGGCGAGCTCGAACGGACGAAATACGCCGAGGCCGTCCAGGCCCACGCGGGGACCCTTGACGGGGCCCTGTTCAGCAAGGTCAAACGGACGCTCATGGTCCATCCCGGCGGGAAGACCGGCCTGTCGTTTTCGGTCCAGCCCATCAATTTCAAGACCCTGCCGCAGTTCACGATCGTGCCGACGTCTCTGGGCGATATCTTCAGGGCGAACTGGAAGAGCCTGTTGTCTCTCGCCTTCTGGCTTATCGCCCCGTTCGCCGCGGCCTACGTTCGTTTCATCAAGTACGATGTCCGATAGGGGGCGGAGGAGGCCATGTTCCGAACGGTATTTAAAAAAGAACTTCTCGACCAAATCCTCAGCCCCAAGTTCCTGATCGTCTCCCTTCTCTGCCTGGCCCTTATTCCGACCAGCCTGCTTCTCAACTACTCGAGCTATCAAAACGTCTTTCACGAATATGACGCCTCCCAGAAGGAGGCCAAGAATACAACGACTATCTACCGCGAGCCGAGCGTCCTCGCCACCTTCGGGATCGGCCTCGAGAGCGTGCTTCCGGAAAAGGTCACGTTCGCCAAGTACCAGACGGACGCCAGGGGGATCCAGGCCCAGAACGAGGTCCTGAGCAATATCAACGGGAAGATCGATTTCGTCGTCATCACGAGCTTCCTCCTCGGCCTCTTCGCCGTCCTCTATGCGGGCACGCTCGCGAGCGGCGAGAAGGAAGCCGGGACGCTCAAGCTAATCCTTTCGAATCCGGCGAAAAGGAGCACGGTGATCGCGGCCAAGTTTGTTGGCGGTTTCAGTGTCCTCATGATTCCCTTCGCGGTCAGCACTCTCCTCGGTGTGCTGCTTCTCCTTCTCGAGGGTTTCCCCCTCTTCGAGGCCGGCAACCTGGTCCGGATCTTATCTCTGCTCGCGCTCTCGGTCCTCTACCTTTCAACCCTCTTCTCCCTCGGCCTGCTCATCTCAACCCGGACGCACCGGACGAGCCTCGCCCTCTTGGCGAGCTTCTTCGTCTGGATTTTCCTGACGTTCGTCATCCCCAGGACGAGCGAGCCGATCGCCGGGCTCATCCGCCCGGTCCCGAGCGAGGAGGTCATGCGGGCCAACCGGGCCCAGGTCACGAATCAGATCGAGAAAGAAAAGGGCAAGGCCCTGGCCCCGCTCATGAAAAAGTATCTCGGCGGGGAGCAGGGGCAGGGCAAATGGGATTGGGACGCCTACACCAAGGCCCGGGGACCCGTGGCCAAGGACTACGAGGAGCGGCTCGACCAGACCCTGCAGAAGTTCGACGCAGATTATGAACTTCAGAAGGGCGCCCTCCGGACTCTCAGTCTCAACATCGCCCGCCTGTCGCCGGCCTCGAGCTACACCCAGGCGGCCCTGGACTTTTGTCATACCGGGATCGCCGACCTCGAGAATTTCTCCGGCAGCCTCAAAGCCCACTACATCCAGCTCTTCCAGGTCCTCTTCCGGTACCAATTCAGCGACATTTTCGAAGCCGAGGACGGAAGCTCGCGCCGCCAGATGGGCGGGGATTCGCGTCCGAGCGGGAAGATCGACTACCCGAAATTCCGGTATGTGTTCCCGGCCTACGAAGACCCCCTGCGGGCGGCCGCCCCCGACATCATTCTGCTCGTCCTGTTCAACCTGATCTTTTTCACCGCCGCGTATTTTTCGTTCACGCGGTATGACGTGAGATAAAAAAATGGCCATTTCACAACGAGGAGGAAACATGGCAACATCGCAACCCATCCTGAAGGCCGACGACCTGTCCAAGCGCTACGAGGACGGCGTCCTGGCGGTGGACCACTTGAACTTGAGCATTTACCCCGGCGAGGTCTACTGCCTGCTCGGCGCCAACGGCGCCGGCAAGACGACGACGATCAACCTCTTCCTGAACTTCATCCCGCCGACGACCGGGACCTGCTTCATCAACGGGATCGACGTCACCAAGGACCCGCTCGAGGCCAAGAAGTACGTCGCCTTCGTCTCCGAGAACGTCATGCTCTACGGCAACTTCACGGCCCGCCAAAACCTCGACTTCTTCGCCAAGCTCGGCGGCAAGACCGCCCTCGCCAAGAACGACTACTTCCAGGTCATGCGCCGGGTCTCGCTCCAGGAGAAGGCCTTCGACCAGCGGGTCAAGAACTTCTCCAAGGGCATGCGGCAGAAGCTGGGCATCTCCATCGCCATCATCAAGGAC
>MEXZ01000009.1:22147-31645 GCA_001773855.1 Candidatus Aminicenantes bacterium RBG_13_64_14 | reverse complement strand
GGAGTTCAAGGGCCAGGAAAAGCTGAAATAGGCCTCATTTTTTCCGGACATCGGAAACCCACATGGCCAGGCGCTGGAGGACCGCTGCCGCGGCTCCGGCCCGGACCCAGAGCTTGAGGACAAGTTTACCTCCGTTCCGCCCGCTATTTTCGCGGGACCTGGTGTTGGCGGTGATCGCGGTCATGGATTCCTCTCTCCGGACAACATAAAAGGTAAGGATTATAACGGAGGACCCGCCGGAAATCCAACCGGCTGCCTTTTGTCCGCTCCGGTCATCGCGCTAATCATTTTTTCCTCCTTGACCGCGCTGACCCGTCCGCGGGGCGTGTGTTAATCTCTGGCCGCCGCAAAACGTCCGCGCGAAGCGTCGCCCTTCATGAACATCATTTCATCGGAGTACTTCACCGCCATGTCCAGGGTGTGCAGGGTGACGATGACGGTTTTTCCCATCTCCCGGGCCAGGCTCTTCCCGCTCAGGGCGGCCAGGTCCTTTCCGGCCAGGAAGACCGAGCCCCGGGACGACGGAAGGACGGCGGCCAGGTACTTGAGGAAGGTCGACTTGCCTGCGCCGTTGGGGCCGACGATGGATGTCACACGGGCCTCGGCGAACGTCTGACCGGCGACCCGGAGCGAAAAATCCCCATAGGAAAAATGCAGATCCTCGACACGGACCTTCATAGCCAGATCTTGCCCGATTTTTTCAGAAGGACGATGAAAAAGGGGATCCCGACGACACTTGTCAGGATGCCTATGGGAATTTCGAAGGAGACCGCGCTCCGGGCGATGTCGTCGGCGACGAGGAGGAGCGAAGCCCCGTAGGCGGCCGAAAGCGGGATGACCTTCCGATTGTCGGCGCCGACGGCCATGCGGACGAGGTGGGGCACGATGAGTCCGCGCCGACGACGGTCGTGAAGACGGCCTTGGGCGGAATGCGGTAGGCGCCGATGTTCAAAGACAGCAGGAGAAGGACGATCGGCAGCACGGCGGCCAGGACGAAAGCCGCCGTCGCTCTTTTATTCCGGTTTCCACGGCCCCCAGGGCGACGATGATCCGGGTGATCTCCGGCTCGAGCGAGATGATCCGCTCGACCTTGGCGGGTATGGCGACCGTCCGCCGCAGGCTGTCGACGACCTCAATGAGACCCCGGGACTGTCCGGGAAGACCGGCCGGCGCGGCCAGCACGATCAGCGCGGCCCCGCACAGCAAACGATTATTTCCGCTGCGGCCAAGGCCTCTCATCGGAATCCGAAGACGACCTCACCGAAGAAATCGGGCCGGTGGAAGTCGGGAGAAGGGGTATCGACCGGGTTCCAGGCCCCGTAGTGGGGTACTTCCGTCTCGTCACCGCACTTGTAGAAATTCGCCGTGGCCCGATGTCCGGGAAGGATCTCCTGCCCGTAGATCTTCCGGAAAAGGACGAGCGGCACCCGATACTCGAGCATCCACGTGTCGCCGCCGTGCTCGCCGTCGCAGGGCCCGCCGATCGAAGAGGCGACGTCGAAGCCGGAAAGGTCTTCGGGCCAAAGCGGTTTTCGGTTGTTACGGTCGGGACCGAAGGCGGCCAATAGGGTTCCCGCGGCGTTCGTCTCGAAATTGACGTATCCCTGCCGGCTCTCCGGGAAAACGTCGATGAAGAACTCGACGCAGCTGTCCTTGTAGACGGGGTCCTGAAATTTCATGTATTTGACGCGCACCCGGCGCTCCCCCACCTGGAACCTGACAAGGAGGGAACTGCGGGAATAACACAGCTTGACCTCGACCGGGGGGCGGTAGCCGTTGTCGAGCCAGAGATAGTGATCGATCCCGAGCGACGGGATCCCCGGCCAGGGCCCGGGGGCATCGCCGGGCAGGAACTCGGCGTCGACCGGCAGGATCGTGTACGAGCGCCGCGGTGAGGAGGGCGTCATTTGACCGGCCCCGCACAGGCCGCGACCAACTTGGTCACGGCCGAGAGAACGGCGAGCTCGGCGTGGGCCGCCGGTTTGGCCGCTTCGGCCAGGATCTTCCCCTTTTCCTCCGCCCAGGCTGCCGGGGGGCTCTGCCCCTTCATGAGCCGGTCGAGCGCCTCGAGCCCGACCTCGCAGGCACGGGCCAGGCCGAGAGACAGAGGCTCGATCTCTCTCAAGGCCGGCGAAGCCGCGATGACGGGCAGGACCAGGGCATGGTTGGCCTTCCAAAGCGCCAGGGTCGCGCCGATCTCCCGGCCGAGCAGCGGGTCTTTTCCAGCCAGAAATCGGTCGATGTTCTTCCTGAAGGCCCGCGCGGGGAGGGATTCGGGCGCGCAGGCGTCGACGAAGCGCGTGAAGGGGGAAAGGCTGGTGTAGGCGGCCTGGCCGCCGTGCCGCTGGTAATTCTTGAGCGGCTCGACGGCTTTCGCCAGGACCTGCAGCGGCTCGATCCGCGGGTCACCGGCGAGGCGTCTGAGCAGCATGTCCGGGTTCTTGAGATGGAGGAGGCCCAGCTCCTCGAGCTCGATGCTGACCGGACCGAGACGGCGGTACATGTCGTCGACGCTCGTCACCGAGGCCGGGGACCAGAGCCGCTCGGCGATGGCCGCCGTCCGCGGCCAGATCCGCGAGTCGATCGTTTCCGGCGTCACCAGCTCGGACCACATCGTCGCTTCGCCGCCCATGATGAGCGCTTTCTGACGGTCGTCGAGCGGCGAATCCGGCGGCAGGGGGTCGTTCAGATAGTGAGCCTCGGCCGGCTGGCACAGGTCGATGTAATAGCCGTTCGAGAGGATCCCCTGGTATCCTTTCAACGCGGCCTCGACGAGGGCCTTCGGACCGCGCCACGAGTGGATGACGATGTCGTTCGGCAGCCCGGGCTGGAGGACCTCGTCCCAGCCGACCATCTTCTTGCCGTACTTGGTCAGGATTTTAAGAAGACGCTTGTTGAAATAGGCCTGGAGGGCGCCGTTGTCCGCGAGGCCGTTCTTTTTCTTGAAGGCCTGGATGGCCGGGTTGGCTTCCCACTGATGGCCTTCGACTTCGTCGCCCCCGATGTGCAGGTACGGGTCGGGGAACAGGGCGCTCATCTCCTTGAGGAACGCGTCGAAGAAGGGATAGATCCGCTCGTCGGCCGGGTTGAAGGCCGGGCCGAAGACGCCGAACTTCCTTTCGATCCCGTAAGTGCCCGGCGCGCTCGAGAACTCGGGGTAGGCGACGAACCAGCTCGTCGAATGGCCGGGGATATCGAATTCGGGCATGACCCGGATGCCGCGGTCGGCCGCGTATTCGATGACATCCCTGATCTGGGCCTGGGTGTAGAACATCCCGTCGGAGCCGCGCTGGTGAAGCTTGGGAAACACCTTGGATTCGACCCGGAAGCCCTGGTCCTCGGTCAGATGCCAGTGGAAGACGTTCATCTTGACGGCGGCCATGGCGTCGAGGTTGCGCTTGATGACGTCGACGGGTTGAAAGTGCCGGCCGACGTCGATGAGGAGCCCGCGCCAGGTGAAGCGGGGCTGGTCGGCTATGGCGACGCAGGGGAAATAATACCCCGTTTCGTCGGCGCTCAAGAGTTGGAGCAAGGTTTCAAAGCCCCTCAGGACACCGATGTCCGTCTTGGCGTCCAACGTGATCTTTTCTAGATCGACCGTGAGCGAGTAGGACTCATCTTCGTTGGGTAGCAACGTTCCGGGCCGGGCAAAGGCGTAGCGGATGCCGCCCTCGACGGACGGGGCCTGAGTAAGCAGAAAATCCTGTTTCAGGAAGAGGCCCGTCCGGCCGGCCAGCCGGGACATGAAACGGGCGGCAGCCCTGAAGGCCCGGCCAGTCTGCGGCCCGGGGCCGGCGATGTTCAGCATCTCATCGACCTGGAAGCGCCCCTCCCGGACGGTCACGCTCGCGGGAACGGGCATGAGCTTGAGGACGCCGTCGACGGAGGCTGCCGCGGCGGCGGGCGGGCGCATCGCAAGAACGCTCCCGAGCGTCACGAAGATCAAGCTGACGAGAACCAGGGCTTTCGCCGACAGGCGTCCGGTCATGATCTCTCCTCCATCCTCCGGGATCCAAGGAACCAGT
Source organism: Candidatus Aminicenantes bacterium RBG_13_64_14 (assembly GCA_001773855.1). Lineage (GTDB taxonomy): Bacteria > Acidobacteriota > Aminicenantia > Aminicenantales > Saccharicenantaceae > RBG-16-66-30. Next base: position 27,620 of record MEXZ01000009.1, on the reverse strand, counting down.
TATAGCATGGAGGAGCGCCGAAGAAAAGCGACGGGCGGGAAGGTCAGTCTTCAGTCTTCTCGACGACGATGGTCAGGTTCGAAGCGAGCGCGGCGATCGCCCCGACGGCGGCCAGGATGGGGGCGACGATGGCGCCTACGACGCCGACGGTGAGCGGGATCTCCATGAACGTCTTGCCGTGCTCGTCCTTGAGGATGATCCGGCGGACGTTGCCCTGGTGGATGATCTCCTTGACCTTGTTGATGATCTCTCCGCCGTTCAGCCGGAATTCCTCGTACCTCGTTTTACCCTGTTTTTTTTCCTCGTCCATGTTCACCCTCCGAACGTCGATTATGGGCGCCCCGGCCGGCGGCCGGGAACGTTCCTTCATTCAGGGATACGTTAAAGGTCTGGAAAAAGTTTCTTCAGGATCTCCAGGGATTCCGGGAAGAGGTCGGTGAGAGAGACGGACTGCCAATCCGCATAGGCGAAACGCCACTCCCCTTTCCCGGTTTTATCCAGGTCGAACCGGAAGCGATAATATTCGCCGGTGTAACTGATGAGTTTTCGAAGGACCTCGGCCGCCCCGTGCGAGAAGGACATCTCGCACTCGACGGCGGCCCGTCCTTCCGGGCCGGAGACGTCCACGCGCGCGCTCAGGAGATGGATGACGATGCCGCGGAACCTCCCCAGGTAATCACCGATGAGCCGCTCCGCGTCCGCCTTGTCCCTCCCCTCGAAATCGGAATAATCCGGCGAAAAACGCTCCATCAGGGCGCCGATCTGCTTTTTTTCGGCCAGGGCCACGGACTCTTTCAGGAACTCCCTGATGCGGGCCGCTTCGGACGGCGTCCCGCACCCGGCCGGAAAAAAGCCGGCCACGGCGAGGACCAGGGCCCAGAGGAACGACGCTTTCCCGGCTTTCATCATCCCGCCCCTCCGCCGCCTCCCCCCCCGCCGCCTCCTCCGCCGCCGCTGAAGCCGCCGCCTCCCCCAGAAGAATAGTGGGCGGCGGAGGTGCTGGCCTGATGGATGGCGGTGGCCGTGTGCTCGATACTGCTGATGACGCTCTGGAGCCCGCCGCCGGCCAGGAAATTCGCCTGGTTGAATCCGGCGTACCACACGGGGACGGCGGCCTGGTCGTCCTGCAAAATGACGGGCAGCAGCTTAAGGATCTTTTTGGCGTTGCCGAAGAGAATGCCGAAGACGAGGTAGTGTTCCCAAAGCTTGTAGGCTTCCGCGGGGATCTCCTTGAATTCCGAGAAATCGTCGAGGAAGCGCTTGAGGCCATTCCAGGCCTCGTTCTCTCGCGCCCAGGTCATCGTCCTTCTTTTAAAGGTCGGGATCAGGACCAGCGCGAGGATGAGCAGGACGGGACTGAGCGTCAGGACGGCCACAGGCACGGAAACGGCGTAGAAGATATTCCTCTCCCTAAGCCCCTCGGGCTCGAGGAAGCCCAGGGGTTTCGCTTCTTCCCTGATCCCTTTGGTCCACTTCAAGTACCAGGTCTGGAATTTCTGGGGCTTCTTCTTCATGAAGCTCTGGAGCTCGTCGACGCTGAAAGCGGCACCCGGGCTGGTCCCCGCGGGCATGGCCTCCTTGAAGAGAAAATCGAGGAGCGCTTTCTCGTAGGGCCGCAGGTCCGCGGACCGGGATATGTCCTTTTTCAGCGTGATGACCGTCTCCACCGCCTCTTTGGAGCCGAACATCCTTTTTTTGAGGACGTTCCGGTCCTCCATCTCCAGGACGCCCCGCCGGGCCAGGTCGAAGAGAGTCGCCGTGAACGCCGCGGGGGTCACGATCCGTCCTTCGCGCATGAGCGTCTGGACCAGGGCGGGCGGCTTGTCGGAGGGAAGCTCGCGGACATAATCCGGCAGGCCCTCGAAACGATAATCCTTGCCCACGGCGGACCAGGACCTGAAGAACAGGAGGAGCCAGATGAGCGGGCCGACGATCTGCCAGGTTCCCCAAACGCCCAAAGCCTTGAAGAACCGGCGGTTGTTCTCCGCGGACCTTTGTCGTCCGAGCTCCCCTTCCCTCTGGGCCCTGCGGACACGCCCGATCGTGTCTTGGACGTAGCCCGCCTCCTCGGCCTTGATCGAGGCGAGGGTGTGCCGATCCGACGGGACTCCCGCGACGATCCCGGCCGGCCAGACGACATGGACCTCGAAAAACTGGCGGGAGGCCAGGTCCGGAGCGGAAAAACGAGCCGTGCGCTCGTCGACGACCTCGGCCCAGCCGGCGAGGGGGCCGTGGCCCCAGACGTTGAGCTCCTCCTTCTTCGCGACCGGGCCGGGCAGAGTGACCGTGACGCGGATGTTTCTGGCCGGCTTTTCCCAACCGTCGCCGATCGCCTGCCAGTAGAGCTCGGTGACGTCTTGATGGCTGATGATCCCTCCCGCGACACGGTAGCGGATGTGGAACGTCCGCCGCTCGTCGCGGGCGGAATAAAACCATTTGGCCGTGAGCCGCCCGCCCGCTTCGCCGAGCTCCGTTCTCAAGGCCTGGCCCTGCTCGTCCGTCACCGCGACTTCGGACACCGAAACCTCGCGCCGGAGGCCCGAGCGTTCGACGCGCAGGGGAATGACGATGTAAGCGTAGATGAAACTCCCCTCGAACTCGAACGTCCTGTACTCGTCGACGAGGAAAGTGCCGTCGCCCGCGATCGAAATGTCCACCCGGACTTCGGGGAAATAATAGTCCTTGGGCGCGGCGGCCGACGCGGGCATCGAAAGCGCCGTAAGGCAGGCTGCGGTCAGGATCACTTTGTACATGAATCTCCCTCCGGGACAAGATTCATTTTTAGCTTAGGACTGGGAGAAAAGCAAGCCCGGTCGGGAGGGGTCAGGCCCCGTTGTCGTCTTTAGCCCCGAAAATGTGGTCGATCAGTGCGAACTCGGCGTTGGGTTCCAGGCCGACGAACTGGAGCCCGGCCTCGAAGACCTCCTTGCCGTAAAGCTCCCTGGCCCAGCGGACCTCGCCGATGGCCCGTATCCGCTTGCGGGAGCGGCCCAGGGTGATGTCCAGACGGACGCGGGTGCCCGCTTCGAGCGGGGCCACGGTCATGATACGGACTCCGCCCATGGAAATGTCGCGGGTGAGGGAATAGTAGACCGTCGGAGTGCCGGGGTGGATCTCGCCGGTCATTAACGAAACGACGACCTTGTTTTCCTCGACGATACGGACGTCCCGGCGCTTGTCCTTCATGGCCGCGTGCTCGTCCCAGGATTCAACGTCCCCAAACGGGTGCCTCCGGATACAAAATGTCCCGCGTTGGGTTAGTCGGCCCGGGCCGTTCGAGGATGAATTTTGACATTTGATAAATTGACAACCCGTCGATTTTTAATGTATGTAGAGTCCTCAAAAAAGGAGGTCCATCTGAGGGACCATATGGGGACATGATCTTCTGAACCGTGTCCCCGATGCGGGAGATTCATGACATGACAAAGAAAGCACAGGTCCTCGGCGTCGGCATCATCGGCGGCGGGTTCATCGCCCGCTTCCACATCAAGTCCTGGGTCGGCGTCCGCGACGCCGATATCCTGGGCGTCTTCGACCCCGACACGAAACGGGCCCGGGAGGCCTGCGCCCTGGCCAAGTCGCTCGGCGTCGGCGAGGCCAGGCCCTACGCCTCGATCACGGACATGGCCGCCGACCCGCGCATTGGGGCCCTCTGGATCTGCGCCCCTAACTACACCCGGGGCACGGTCATGGAGGAGATCAGCCACGCCGTGATCAAGGGGAAGGCGGAGCTCGTCGGCGTGGCCTGCGAGAAGCCGCTCGGCCGCAACGTCCGCGAAGCGAAGAAGATGCTCGAACTTGCTCGAAAGGCCGGCCTTCTCGACGGCTACCTGGAGAACCAGGTCTTCTCCCCGGCCGTCGTCCGGGGCAAGGAGATCGTCTGGGCCCGCGGCGCCGCCCTCTCCGGGCCTCCCTACCTGGCCCGGGCGGCCGAGGAGCACAGCGGACCCCACATGCCCTGGTTCTGGGAAGGCCCGCTCCAGGGCGGCGGAGTCCTGAACGACATGATGTGCCATTCGGTCGAGGAAGCCCGGTTCATGCTGACCCCGCCCGGCGCCCCCCGCGATGTCCTGACGCCCGTTAGCGTCACCGCCTACACCAACTGTCTGAAGTGGCAGGAGCCCAAGTACGCCGCCATCCTGGCCAAGAGGAGCGGCGGCAAGACCGACTATCTCAAGCGGCCGTCCGAGGACTTCGCCCGGTCGCTCGTCGAATATAAGGACAAGTCCGGCAAGATCGTAGTCGTCGAAACGACGACGAGCTGGTGCTACGTCGGAGCGGGCCTCCGCCTGAGCATGGAGCTCCTCGGACCAGAATACGCCCTCCAGATCAACTCCCTTGACACCGGCCTCAAGGTCTTCTTCAGCCGCGAGGTCAAAGGGAAAGCCGGCGAGGACCTCGTCGAAAAACAGAACGCCGAGATCGGACTCATGCCCGTCGTGGCCGACGAAGCCGGCGAATACGGCTACATCGCCGAGAACCGGCACATGGTCCAGTCCTTCATCCGCGGCCTCCGTCCGGAGGAGAATTTCACCGACGGTGTCGCCGTCGCCGAGCTCCTCATGGCCGCCTATCGGAGCGCCGAGCTGGGCAGGACCCTGGCCTTCCCGTTCAAGGGGATGGATGATTACATCCCGCCCGTGGCCCAGGGAAAATGGAACCCGCAATCGAAATGACAACGATCGAAGGAGGATCCATGAAACACACGAAGGCCATTTTCGCTCTGACCTTTATCGCCGCCTCGGTCGTCCTCATGACCGCCGCCGCATCCCAGGCGGCCGCGCCTCAGCTCCGGCACATCTCCCCCGAGCTCCAGAAGGCCGTCGCTTCGACAGGTTATGCGGGCGTCCGCATCAAACAATTCCCCTTCGCCTCGGAGGCCTGGACGTTCCGCAAGTTCACCTTCGTCGAGACGCTCCGGAAGCTCAAGGAGCTGGGCGTCGCCGCCGTCGAGGCCTACCCCGGCCAGGCCCTCGCGGCCGAGCTCCCCGGCGCCCGCTTCGACGAGACGATGACCGCCGAGCAAGTCGCCTTCGCCAAGAACGCCCTCAAGGCGGCCGGCGTCACGCTTTACGGCTACGGCGTCGTCGACATCGGCAAGACCGAAGAACGCATGCGCAAGGTCTTCGACTTCGCCCGCAAGATGGGCATCCGCGTCGTGGTATGCGAACCAGCTGACGACGACTTCACCCTGCTCGAGAAGCTGGTCAAGGAATTCAACATCAAGATCGCCATCCACAATCATCCTGCGCCCTCGAAGTACAACCTGCCCGAGACCGTATTCAGTCACGTCGACGGCAAGGACCGGCGCATCGGCTCCTGCGCCGACAGCGGCCACTGGATGCGGGGCCTGAACGACCCGCGCGAGGCCTTCAAGCTCCTCCAGGGCCGTATCCTCGACGTCCACCTCAAGGACCGCAGCGATTTCGGCACGGCCAAGGGCGTCGACGACGTCCCCTGGGGCGCCGGCAAA
>MEXZ01000009.1:19238-22131 GCA_001773855.1 Candidatus Aminicenantes bacterium RBG_13_64_14 | reverse complement strand
TCCTGGCCGAGCTGACCCTCCAAGACTACGACGGCTACCTGACGATGGAATACGAGAACGAGTCCGAGGTCGGCGACCCCATGCCCGCTTTCCGCAAGAGCATCGCCTACGTCAAGAGCGTGACCTATTACGAAGGCTACGACCAGATCCTCCGGCGCTCCGGCGGCCGCTACGAGAAACACGGCTGGAACCACTATGGGCCGGGCTACTTCGAGGTCGACGAGAGGACGGGCGTCCTCAAGGGCCAGAGCGGCATGGGCCTCCTCTGGTACTTGAAAAAAGTCAGGGATTTCGTCCTCGAGTGCGATTTCAAGTGTTCGACCGAAACCACGAACTCGGGAATCTTCCTCCGCGTGCCCTCCGTCCCCGTGAGCGACGACTATATTTATCATTCGATCGAGATCCAGATCGATGATCATTCGAAAGGCATCCATCACACGGGGGCCGCCTACGACATCGAAGCTCCCAAGGTCCTGGCTTCCCTGCCCGCGGGCGAATGGAACCATTTCAAGATCGAATTCAAGGGCTGGCGCCTCAAGATCGAGCTCAACGGCAAGCCGGTCTTGGACTGGGAGGCCAGACCGGGCGGCAAGGTCAAGGACATCTCTCCCGAGGGCTATATCGGCCTCCAAAACCACGACAGCCAGTCCCCTCCCTACTTCCGGAACGTTTATCTCAAAGAGCTCTGATCGGCCATCAGGCGCCTGGGAGAGCTGTTAGATAAAAGGAGAAGTGAGCATGACATCGGCAAAGAGTACGCGCAGCAGACTGTTTATCATGATGGTAATGGAGTTCTTCATCTGGGGCGCATGGCTTCCGCTGATATTCAGCTATTTGCCGAGTCTCGGATTCTCAACGACCCAGCAGGCCTGGATCCTGAATGCCTTCCCCCTCTCTGCCATCGTCGGGATGTTTTTCAGTAACCAGTTCGCGGATCGCCATTTCGCAGCTGAGCGGTTCCTGGGTTTGAGTCACCTCATCGGCGGACTCGCGATACTCGGGCTGGGATTTACCCGCGAGTTCTGGCCCTTTTTTGTCCTGATGCTCGTGCATTGCCTTTTCTACGTCCCGACCATCTCGATTGCCAACTCGATCGCCTTTACCCACATGAAGGACGCGCAGAAGGAATTTGGTTTTGTCCGCATGGGGGGCACCATAGGCTGGATTCTCGCCGCCTGGCCATTCACGTTCATTCTTGTGGATTGGGCCCGAGTCAAGGCAGCGGCGCCGCATGGCGTGGTCGCTTGGCTTGGAACAGCCCTCGGCTCGGGACTCACCGGCCAAGCGTTGAGACAAGCGACGCGCTGGACATTCATCGTAGCGGGCGTCGTCTCTCTGGGTCTGGCCGCGTACAGCCTGCTCCTCCCCCACACCCCGCCAAAGAAAAAAAAGCTGGATGCTTCCGCTGCCGAACGCTTCGCTTGGCTTGAAGCGGTGAGGTTGCTCAAGCACCCGTTCGTGCTGATCCTTTGGTTCTTGACGTTCATCGACGCTTTTGTTCATAACTCGTATTTCAACTGGACCGGTTCGTTCCTCGGCGCTAGGCCCGAGGCCGGCGGCGTCGGCATTCCCGGCAACTGGATCATGCCCGTCATGAGTTTGGGCCAGGTCTCGGAGATCCTGACCATGCTCGCCCTGGGAGCCGTGTTGAAAAAACTCGGCTGGCGGATGACGATGCTCATAGGCATTCTTGGGCATGCCGGCCGGTTCGCGGTATACGCCTTTTTCCCCTCCCAGCCTTGGATGATCGTGGCTATCCAGGTCTTGCATGGCATCTGCTACGCTTTCTTCTTCGCCACGGTTTACATTTTTGTGGACGCGTATTTCCCTAAGGACGTTCGTTCGAGCGCGCAGGGGCTGTTCAATGTGATGATTCTCGGCATCGGAGTGCTGGCGGCCAACTCGCTGTGCCCGTGGCTGATACAATCGGTCTTCACCGTCAATGGCGTTACGGACTTCCGCTCGATGTTCTTGCTGCCGTGCCTGACCGCGCTGGGAGCCGCTATCGTGCTGGCTGTGGCCTTCCGGCCTCCGGCAAGGGTCGAGCTGGGCCAAGGCCCATCGTAGGGTTCGCTCGGGGTTGCCGGCTGTGATGAAGATCCTCTACCTCGACGGCAACAGACTGTACTACGCCTTCCTCGCCGGCGGACAGGCGGTCATCCGCGACCAGGCCTATCTCAACAAGATCAACGTGTTCCCCGTCGTCGGCGTCGCCCTGATGTTCGAATAGTCGCCGGACCGCCGGGAACACGGAGTTCCAAGCCTACGCCCACAGGACGAGCGCCTTCGTCCCCTGGTTCCCGAAAAAGCCCTAGAATCCCGGGCTGAGGCTCAACTGCAGATGCCAGCCGCGGACCGGCCGGTCGATCGGGTAGACGTAGTTCAATCCGAGGATGAGGTAGCCGAAGAGGTTCGTCCTCAGGCCGATGCCGACGCTGCTGATGGGCTTCCGCTTGCCGCCGAGGAACGTGGGTTTGACGTCATCCGGGGTCTCCCCGCCCCACCAATAACCGGGGTTCTGGGCGTAGGCGATGCCCCAGTCGAAGAAACCGTAGAATTCGAGGGGCCAGGCGCCGAAGTAGCCCTTGCCGATGCCCAGGACGCCGAGCAGGGGAAAGCGCAATTCCACGTTGCCCATGAGCATCTTGCTGCCGTAGAGCCGGTTGGGATCGAAGGCACTATCCGGATTCGACTGGTACTCGGTCAGCTCCGCGTTGGAGAACGATTCATAGCCGCGGACGAGGTCCCAATAGGCGATATAAAGGGGATAGAAACGCTCGTCCTCGGCGTCCTTCCCATAGCGCCCCAAGTGCATGGCCCGGAAAGCCAAAGTGAACGGCCTCAACGGCATGAAATATTTGCGGAAATCCGCCGAAACCGTCGCAAAGTTAAT
>MEXZ01000009.1:14885-19205 GCA_001773855.1 Candidatus Aminicenantes bacterium RBG_13_64_14 | reverse complement strand
GCTTTGTCCGAGGATGGGGCTCGTCGCCCCGAATATCCCGGAGTCATAATAATATCCGGCCGTCAGGTAGCCGAAGTAAAGCGCCGGGGGCATCGGCACCTTCTCTTTTTCGTAGGCGATCAGGCCGCCGCTGGCCAGGGAATAGATCCGGGTGTAGAGCGTCCGCTGGAAATCCTGGATGCGGAAGCCCGCGCTCAACGAAACCCGGCTGACCTGGCTGAAGGGATAGGCGCCGAAGACGGAGAAGTCGTAGTTGATGAGCCGGTAGATGTCCCGCACCTCATAGATCGCGGGTTCTCCTGCGAATTCGTCCTCGAACAGATAATAATAAGGGTAAGGATAGACGATCCGCTGGGCCGCCGAGCCCCAGTTGAAGCGTCCCGTGTTGTTGAGGTAGGCCAGGACGCCGGAGGTGTCGGCGAGTTGCGTCCCTGTGAACGCCTGCGTTACGATCGTCTTGGTGCCGAGCATGTCGCTCCAGAACGCGGAGACGCCGCCTGCGCCGTAGGTCCCGTAGCGGTCGGCGCCGAAGGCGATGGAAGCCGGCGAAACATAGTCCAGGGCGAGCTTGGGCTTGTATGCGGAAATCGCGAAGTTCGTGTCCTTGGCCAGGCCGAAGAGCGGGTTCTTGAGAAGGGCGAGGAGCGCGCCCTCGGCTTCCGCGCGCGGCGGCAGGAGCGCCGGGTTGCGCTCGAACTGGGCCAGGAAGGATTGCCCCTCGAGGGTCTTCGCGTCGTCGATCGAATAGACCGTGTAGTAACTGTCCTGGTAGCCGGAGAAGACGACCCGGCCGGTGTTCAGGGCGACCGATATGGCGGGGCTGAGATCGGTGATGCCGCTGATACCCGTATACAGGTTTGTGATCTGGAAAAGTTTGCCCGAGGCGATGTCGATCCGGTAGAGGTCGGTCTTGCCGTTCTGGTCGGAGAGGAAATAGAGCCCCTTCGAGTCCGCGGTCCATTGGGGGTTGATGTTCTTGCCGTTGGGGAAGCCCAGGAGCTTCTGGATACGGCCCGACTCGACATCGAGCAGGGCCAGTTCGTAGTTCCCGATATCGACCCAGTCGAGGTTGGTCGAGAACCGCTCGGTAACGAAGGCGATGGTCTTGCCGTCGGGCGACCAGACCGGCTGGAGGTCGGCGAAGACGTCCCGGGTCATCTGCTTGAGGACGTTGTCCTTGAGGTCGTAAATGAAGAGGTCCGAGACTCCGCCGGTCAGGGCGGTGAAGGTGACGTAGCGGCCGTCCGGAGACCAGGCCGGGCTGAGGATCTCGGCCAGCTCGCCGAAGGGGATCTCCCGCTCGATCTTGTCCTTCTTCATGTCGAGGATGGTCAGGACCGGGCGGCCCTTGGCCACGCCGCCGAAAACGAATTTCTCGCCCCTGGCGTCCCAGGAGCCGGCGGACTTGATGAACTGGATGCTCTCGAAATGGGGGTCCACGGCGGTCGAGATGATCTTCCGCTTGATCTTGCCGGTGTCGGCATCCGCCAGGTAAAGGTCGATCGAGAACATGTCCCGGGTCGAAAGAAACACGAGTTCTTTGCCGTCGGGACTGATGGACGGCGCGATGTTGTAGGGATTGGACTCAACGCCCTTGAACAACGCCTTGGCGAACTTGTCGGGCGCCTGGGTTTTTTCGATGAGCGCGCTGTAGGCGTCCTGCATCGATTTATGCCAATCGGCCGAAAGTTGCTTCAGCTTGATGCCGAGTACGCCCTCCAGGATAATCTCGTAGTCCCCGGTGCGGCCGACCGATTTCATCATCTTGCCGATGACTTCGTCCCCCCAGCGACCGGTGATATAGGCCCAAACGGCCTGGCCCCAGCGGTAGGGGAAATACTTGTAGGAGTTTTCGAGCTTGTTGATCTGCGGCAGCTGCTTGCGGCGGACAGCGTCCCGCATCCACATCGAAGTGTTCTGATCGACCGGCCCGATGGACAGATACTCGGCCATACCCTCGATGAACCAGAGGGGGATACGGAGGCCCATCTCGTTCCCCCGGGCCTGGTCGGAATGGCCCTGGGCCATGATGTCGTACTGGAAGGCGTGGACGAGCTCGTGCCCGATGACGTGGTCGGTTTCGGAGAGCGAGGCCCCGTAGGGCAGGACGATCCGGCGCTTGAACGACTCCGTAACGCCGCCCGTACCTTCGCCCAGGAGCTCATTGATGACGGTCGTCTGCTGGAATTCCGGTCCGCTCCCGTAGAGGATGAGCGGCTGGCGGCCCTTGAGCTCATGGTTGAACATCCGTGAGAGACGCGCATACCAGCGCTCGGCCATGAGGGCGGCCAGCTTGACCGTCTGTTCGTCCTGAAGATAGAAGTAAATGTCGTAGTGCCGGGTCTTCATGACCTTGAAATCGAACTTCTGGTACTGGACCTTGTTCCGGCCGTAATATTGGGCATTGAGGCCCGGCGCGCCCACGCCGGCCAGGAAGCCCACGAGGCTCAACGTGAAGAGGAATTTTGAAAAAGCGGAATTCCGCATGGATATCCTCCTATTAAGGATGTATTGTAGCGTAAAAAGAGGGGGAGTGGAAATGCCCTCCCGGACGGGAGGCCTTGAATCAAACATAGGTCGAAACTCCTTTCGACCCCTTTCCGCGGATATCTTAGCGGAATCATTGGGCTTTGTCTATAACGCGCTTAGAAGCAGCTTAGTTGCCGGCGCATGACGCCACCCTTTCTGGCCGCGACGGGGCGTGTTGACCGAACTGTCCGAATTCGGTTAAGATGCTGGGCGGCAAGCATGACGACACAGATCTCGATCATTCTCGCGGTCATGGTCGCCGCGTACGTCGCGGCCAAGGCCGCCAAGCTGTCCGTCGAGCTGAGCATCTTCGCCTCGGCCCTGGCCGGGGGCGTCGCCGGCGCCTTCCTCAAAACGCCGCCCATCGCCGATCTGGGGCGCCACCTCGTCGAGGGATCTTTCACCTACCTCGATGTCATCCTCGTCTTCTTCACGGCGACACTCTTCATGACCATCGTCGACGAATCGGGCGGTGTCGTCTACGTCGTCCGGGCGACGCTCCGCGCCTTCGGCAGTAAAAGGTTCCTCGTCCTGCTCGTCCTGATGGTCATCGTCCTCATCCCCGGCGCTCTGACCGGGGCCGGGAGCGTGTCGCTTCTCGTCGTCGGAGCCCCGGTGGCCATGGCTCTCGGCCGCCTGGGCATCCCCCGCAAGAAGGTGGCCGCCATCCTCTTTATCGTGGCCGGCCTGAGCGCGGCCGCGCCGCCGGTCAACATTTGGGCCATGATCCTCTGCGCGGGAACGGCCATTCCCTATGTCGGCTTCGAGTTCACCCTGGGCATCCCCGTCCTCATCCTGGGCGCGTTCACCGTTCTCGTCCTGGGCTGGAAGAAGGAACCGGGCGCAGCGGCCGGACCCCTCGAACTGCCCGAGCCGCCGAAGGGCATGACCTGGTGGCGGGTCCTCCTGCCTTTCGCCGTCTTTTTCGGTCTGGTCATCGCCTACCGGGCCTGGCCCTTCGCCACGCCTATCTTCGGCCTGTCCCTCGAGTTCGCCGTCGCCGGCGCGGCGGCGCTTCTCCTCAGCCCGAAAAGGATCGCTTTCTTGACGCTGGCCCGGGACACGGTGAAAAGGCTCCTGCCTCTTCTCGCGACCATGGTCGTCGTCGGCATGCTCCAACAGATCATGACCGCGACCGGCGTCCGCGGCCTGCTGTCGTTCGCCGTCATCTCGACGCCGCTCGTCCTCCTCTTCTTCCTCCTCCCGATCATCATCCCCTTTTCCGAGGGCATCCTGACCTACGGCGCGGCGGCGATCATCGGCATTCCTCTGATCTGGTTCCTGGACTCGATCGGGTTCCACGCGACCGTCGTCATCGCCGGTCTGAGCCTTCTCTGGCCCCTCGGCGACGGCCTGCCACCGACGGCCCTGATCGGCCGTCTCAGCAACATGGTCTCCGGCTATGACGGGTCCTACAAGGACTTCCTCAAAGCGACCTGGCTGCCCTGGCTGGCCATCACCGCCACCGCGATGGCCATGATCATTTTCAGCTCGAAACTGGCCTTCCTGGTCAAATGGAGCATGTAGCGAGGCGAAAGACGCACCGATGATCATGATCGCCTATTACGTCATCACGGCTTTCATCCTCTGCCTCGTCGGATGGAATTTTGTGCGCGAGAAAAAAAAGCCCGACGACCTGGTCCTCTACCTCCTGGTCATGATCCCGCTCCTCCTGAGGCTCCTGCGGGTAAAATGAAAGAGCGCGGCATGAAACGAGAAGGTTTGGTCAAAGCGGCCATGGCGGGAGCATTCCTCGGCCTCGTTTTATGGGGCGGCCTGCCGCTTTTCCGT
>MEXZ01000009.1:13955-14766 GCA_001773855.1 Candidatus Aminicenantes bacterium RBG_13_64_14 | reverse complement strand
GGGAAAAGAGCCCGGCGGCAAGGCCCTGATCATGGGCAACACGCATGCCAACGAGCCCGAGGGCATGCTGGCCGCGCTCGTCTTCATCGAGAACGCTGTCGTCGACAAGGGTACGCTCTATGTCATCCCCTTCTTCAACAACAGCGGCAGCCGCAACACGCGCCCGGGCGACGGCTACCCGCTCTACTTCGATGTCCCGACGGACTGGGGCTCGCAGCTGTTCCGTTATGGCAACCGCGACGCCTCCCCGCTCGACCAGTGGCCCGACCCGGACGTCTACATCCATTACCCGGACCGTCAGCTCCTCTCCTTTATCGACGTCCGCAACACCAACCGGACCTGGCCGGGACGGCCGGAAGGCCCGCTCATGGAGCGAGTGACCTTCGGCGCTATGGAGCTCATGCGCCGCGACAAGATCGACGTGGCCGTCGACATCCACGGCGCGGAGACGATGTTCCCGGTGACGAACTGCATCGTCGCCCCGGAAAAATCGGTCAAGATCGCCATCCTGGCCTCCCTTACGGTCAAGGCCATGGAGGGCTTCGAGAACCACGTCGAGCCGTCGCCGGCCGGTTTCCGCGGCCTCTCGCACCGGGAGATCGGGGATTACTCGGAGGCCATGCCATTCCTTCTCGAGGCGCCCATCCCCTTCCTCGACCAGCCCACCGGGCCGAAGACGACGAAGTTCCTTCTCGACGGCAAGGACCCGTTCCTGCTCAGCCTGTCCAAGAAGAAAAAGCTCTTCGTCCCCTACGACGAGACCGGCTGGCCGCTCGAAAAAAGGGTCGGGCAACATTTGTCCGTGACCCTC
>MEXZ01000009.1:13244-13658 GCA_001773855.1 Candidatus Aminicenantes bacterium RBG_13_64_14 | reverse complement strand
GCACTCAACATCTCCATGCTGACCCTCCTGGCCATGGAGCGCTGCCGGACGGCCCGGGAGGCCATCAAGCTCATGGGTTCGCTGGCCGAAGAGTACGGCTACGGCGAGAGCATGGGCGGCGAGATGCTGGCCGTCTCCGACCCCAAGGAGATATGGGTCTTCGAGATCATGCCGGTCGGCCCGCTCTGGACCCCGAAGTCAGGAAAGCCGGGCGCCGTTTGGGCGGCCCAGCGGGTCCCCGACGACCATGTCAGCGTCTGCCCCAACGAATCGCGGATCGGCGAAATGGACCTCGGTGACCCCGATTATTTCATGGCTTCCGCCCACGTCGTGACGTTCGCCGTCGAGGCCGGGCTCTACGACCCGAAGGGCGGCCAGCCCTTCAGCTGGAAGAAGGCTTACTCACCGTCGGAC
>MEXZ01000009.1:12904-13182 GCA_001773855.1 Candidatus Aminicenantes bacterium RBG_13_64_14 | reverse complement strand
GCCCTCGCGGAAATTCAACGTCGAAACGCCCATCATGGACTTTCCATTCTCCGTCAAGCCCGACAAGAAACTCTCGGCAAAGCAGGTCATAGCCCTGACACGCGATAAATCCCAGGGCACGGCATTCGATCCCGTCCGGGGGCTGCGCGGCGGACCGTTCCAGAACCCGAACTATTACAAAGGCACCCGCTTGATCAGTGTCCCCAACGTGGAATATACGACCCTGACCCAGTGCCGGTCCTGGCTTCCCGACCCGGTCGGCGGCATCGTCTGGGTGG
>MEXZ01000009.1:8806-12716 GCA_001773855.1 Candidatus Aminicenantes bacterium RBG_13_64_14 | reverse complement strand
AAGACATGGGAGGACGGCGCCCTCGACCGCGTCCCCGAGATCGACGCCCGGGCGGCCGAGCTCTACGAGAAGAATCCCAAGGAGGCCAGCCGCTATCTCACCGGCTACTGTTTGAACAACGCGGCCAACGTCGTCAACGCCTGGTGGAAGCTCGGCGACGACCTCTGGGTGAAATACAACCACCTGGGCCTTTACAACGCCGAGAAACGGTCGAGAGGCCGCATCCCGACGGCCAACCCGGAGTGGTGGAACAAAGCCGTCAAGGCCTTCGACGTCCTGACCGAGCCCGACAAAAAATAACAATATCAGCGTGAAAAAGGAGGATATCATGAAGAGAAAACACCTCATGGCCATCGGGCTGACGCTCGTCCTGGCCGTCTTCCTGGCCGGCCATATCTCCCCGGCCGGCGGGCAGGCCCGGGCCGGAACCGGTGACTCGGTTTTCGACAAGGACGGCTGCACGGTCATCATCGTCGGCAAGGACGCCTCCGCGGATGGTTCGGTCATGACCACGCACACCTGCGACTGCGGCATCTGCGACTGGACCTTCCGCCACGTCCCCGCGGCCGACCACAAGCCCGGCTCGACCCGCAAGGTCTACCACATCTCGCAGTACAGGACTTGGCCGCCGGCGGAAGGCCTCAAGTGGGACCTCTATAAGAAGGACTACGCAGGCATCGATATCCCCGAAGTGGCGCATACCTACGCCTATCACCACGGCGGGTTCGGCTACATGAACGATAAGCAAGTGGCCATCGGCGAATCGACCATCGGCTGTCAACGCAGGATGGAGAACCCGACGCCGGCGGCCAAGTTTGACCTGACCATGCTGACCCTCCTGGCCATGGAGCGGGCGGCGACGGCCCGCGAGGCCATCCAGGTCATCGGCGGGCTAGCCGAGAAATACGGCTACGGCTTCCACGACGACGGCGAGATGCTGGCTATCGCCGACACCAAAGAGGTCTGGATCTTCGAGATCATGCCCGTGGGCCCGCTGTGGACGCCGGAGAGCGGCAAGCCGGGCGCCGTCTGGTGCGCCGAGCGCGTGCCCGACGACCAAGTCAGCGTCTGCCCCAACGAGTCGCGCATCGGAGAGATCGACCTCAATAACAAGGATTTCTTCATGGCCTCGCCGAACGCCGTGTCGCTGGCCGTCGACATGGGCTTCTACGACCCCAAGAGCGGCAAGCCTTTCAACTGGAAGAAGGCCTATTCGCCCGTCGAGGGCAGCGCGGCGAGCACCAACGGCGGGATCCAAAGGCTGTGGCGTTTCTTTGACCTGGCGGCCCCCTCGCAGAAGTTCAAGGCCGAGACGCCGAACATGGACCTTCCCTTTTCCGTCAAGCCGGACAAGAAGCTCTCCGTCCAGGACGTCATGGCCATGACCCGGGACCGGAGTTACGGCACCCCGTGGGACCCGCTCAAGGGGATCCGGGGCGGACCTTTTAAGAACCCGAACTACTATAACCGCCGCCAGCCGCGGGTCATCGACGACGGCCGGGCGGAATACACGACGGTCACGCAGAGCCGGGCGGGATATCCCGATGCCATCGGCGGCATCGTCTGGATATCGTTCGGCTCGCAGGACACCGCGTGTTACATGCCCTTCTACGCCGGCGTGACGGAGATGCCGAAGTCCTTCGGCGTGGGCGACCACTGGACCTTCAGCCGGGATTCGGCGCGCTGGGCTTTCGACTACACGGACTTCCACGTCCAGGTCGTCTATTCCGAGGCCATCAAGGACGTCCAGGCCGCCCAGGCGAAATATGAGGGGGAACTCGTCGCCCGCATGCCTGAGATCGATCAACAGGCCCTGGCCCTCTACAAAAAGAAGCCGGCCGAGGCGGCCAAGTTCCTGACCGGATTCTGCCTCAACAACGCCTCGACCGTCGTCGATGCCTGGTGGAAGCTCGGCGACGACCTCCTCGTCAAGTACAACCGGCTCTATGTCTACGACACGGAAAAGCGGACCTACGATCGCGGCAGGCCGGCCACACCGGATTGGTGGAAGAAAGCCGTCCGGGCCTTCGACGTCCTGATGGAGCCCGAGAAGAAGTAGCGGAAGTCGACCGGAAGGAGACCGAAGATGAAAACGAAAACCATTTGGGGCCTGGCCGCGGGCTTAGTCCTCAGCCTGTCCCTGCTCTTCGCCGGACAAACGATCCCCAAGGCCGGCCTGCCCGTGCTGACGACCTCGGCCGGCCAGAGCACCGATGTCATCACCCTCAATATCGTCCTCGAAGAGGCGGCGATCGCCTATGATTACTGCGACGTCCCGACCCCGGAGATGGTGGCCGACGGTGTCGGGCTCGGCGGGCGTAAATCGGCCGATACCGGATTTTATGCCGAATCACATACGGATCTTGCCAAGTATCCAGTGGGAACACAATTTAAAACTGTCATCTTCGCCATCGGGGCGAGTCTCAAGGGCATGGGGGCGTCGGGCCTGACCCTCGACAGCGAGGAGGCCCGCCTCCGGAAGGTCATTGAAATCTGCAAGCAGAAGAAGATCTTCGTCATGGCCGTCCACATCGGCGGCGGGGCGACACGCGGCCCGGCCGGGAGCGACAACGAGCGGATGATCGACGCCGTAGCCCCGTTCGCCGACTACCTCGTCGTCACCAAGGACAGCAACAAGGACGGCCGGTTCACGAAGATCGCCCAGGCCAAGAAGATCCCCCTCACCGAGATCGAATACGCCCTGGGGCTCGTCGACATCGTCAAGCAGGTCCTGCAGTAAGGGAGGGAGCCCGCCGCGGCTGGAAGGCTCCATAGGCCGGGTGATCAGCGCAGGGCAAGGCTAGCCCGTTTGCGGGCGGTATCCGCGGACTCGCTGATACCGACGAAGAGGCGGAACGGCTGACGCGTGAAGGAGAGAAAACGGCCTTTTCCGTCCCGAAAGAGGGGCCGGATGCCCGAGTCGTTGCCTAAGCTCTCGAATCTGTCCGAGCTCTCGAGGAACGAATAGAGTTCGGAGCAGGCCGCGGTGCTGACCTTAAACGAGCTAAAGGCCATCACGAGCAGGGTCGAACCGTCCTCATAGTCCCCCTTGACGGCCTCCGTAAAGGTCAGGCCCCGCGCCGTATAGAAATTGTAGACATTGTTCAGCCCGAGCAGGCCCTTGAGATACTTGACGCTCCCCGTCCGAAGGCCCTTATCCGGCAGGGCGCCGACGAGACCGGGGGCCTCCCCGGCCTCGCGGATCTTCGAATCCACGATCCCGGCGACGGCCGTGAGCCCGTCGACGGTTTCCGGGGCCTCGTCGAAACCGGTCAGCGTCACCAGGAAGCGGCCTTTCCAGAAGTTCAGGTAATAGGCCTCGAGCTCGGCGCCGGCGCCGAGAGCGACCGTCTTTCCGCTCCCTGACCTTTTGAAGCTGAACATGCCGAAGGCGGCGGCCGGGGTTTCCATCTCGAAGATCTCGAGCGAGACGGACTTGCCCTTGGCGTCCTTGTAGTCCTGGATGATAATCCGGCGGAAACCATATTCCTGGTAGATCTCGGCCCCGCCGTCGATGTAGGTGTAGAGTTCTTCTCCCTCGTATTCCTGAGGCTCGCCGTCCTTCGTCCACCCCGGGGCGGCATTTCCATCCGGAAGGTAAGCGCGGAGCGGCCCTTCTTTGAAAAGTCCCGATGCCGCCCACGCGCCGGCGATGGACAGGCCTACCAGGAACAAAGCGGCGCGAAATCCCCTGGCTGCAGTCATTTTGCCGACCTCCCCGCCCTGTCTCCGGAGTCCCTTAGAGGTTCTCTTCCCTGACATCGACTTTGTCCAGATTGATCTCCCCGAGCCCCTGCTCGGAGGCTCGCTTGATCTGGACGATGTCCTTGGGCTCGAGGCCCCAGAGGCCGGCGCAGTAGGCGTCGATGGCGACCCGGTCGGTGCCGGCGACCACCTTCTCAGGCTTTAA
>MEXZ01000009.1:8481-8796 GCA_001773855.1 Candidatus Aminicenantes bacterium RBG_13_64_14 | reverse complement strand
GGCCCGAAGGGACCGTTCGAGACGATGAACTCGGTGGCGTCGACGACATTGAGGGCGGGTTTCACGGCCTTGTTCAGGTCGACGATCGACTGATCAAGGTGGGCCACGTCGTTCGGGTCGGTCTTCCAGTTCGGGCGATGGAAGGTCCGGTTGCTCACCGGCGAGTTCAGGCCCATGAGGTTCTTCATCGTTCCGGTGAACTTGTTCCCGGCGTGGTCCTTGGTGATGGGCATGTTGATGAGGAGGTCGTGTTTGTAGAGATCGGCCAGGATCCGGGCCTCGGTCAGGGCCAGCCCGCCGGGGACAGGCACGGCC
>MEXZ01000009.1:8267-8382 GCA_001773855.1 Candidatus Aminicenantes bacterium RBG_13_64_14 | reverse complement strand
GCCTTCTCGTAATCGGCGCCGATGCCTACGCCTACGACCACGGCCTTGGCGGAAAGGCCCGCGCCGGCGGGTTTTCCCCCCGCCGCAAGCTCCCGTCCCACGGCCAGCGCCAGGC
>MEXZ01000009.1:5514-8043 GCA_001773855.1 Candidatus Aminicenantes bacterium RBG_13_64_14 | reverse complement strand
CTGGCGCTCGTCATCGCCGTCATCTCCATCTTGCCTCTCCTGGCCCCAACCCTCCAGGGCGCCCCGCGTGACCGCTTCCTGGCCTACGCTCGGGCCTCGGCCGACTGGACCCACGACCACACCTCTGAACTCCTGGCCCAGTGGAAAAAGACATTCGACCCGCTCAACGTCTTCGGCTACCGCCCGCCCGGGGGCCTGCTGGAGATGGCCGTGATCTACTCCTATCTCTACGAGAAAGAAAAGAAGCCCGAATACGCCGCCCGGGCTAAGGAGGTCCTCCTGACCTACGGCGATTACCGCTCCGCCTACCCCGAATCGTCGGTCAAGCTCAGGCCGGACTATAAGGACGGCGTCCCCGCCCTGCCCGATTTCTTCACGGCCATGCGCTACATCCGGACCTACGACACTCTCCGGCGGCTCGGGCGCCTCTCGCCGGCCGAAGAAAAAAAAGCGGCGGACCTCATCGCCGGCAGCATGCGCTACCTTCTCCGGACACAGGAGTGGGGGCCGATGAACCGCTCGGCCCTGCGCGCCGAAACCCTGGCCTGGGCCGTCCGCGCCCTGCCCAAGCACCCGGACACGCCCAAATGGGAGATGCAGAGACGGGCCCTCGGCGACGACAACTGGGGCAATTGGCAGATCGAGGACGCCACGATCTACAACGGCGTCTGGCTCTACTCCCTGCTCGGTTATGCCGACGCCCTGAATAAGATCAAGGACATGTTCGCGACGCCGGAGATGTACTACTACGCCCAGTACTATCTCAACCTCATGTGCCCGGCCGGTGTCGTCCCCGACCTCGGCGACGCCCACTGGACGTCGAATTGGACGCACTTCCTGGTCTACTTCGAGGCCGCCGCGGCCGCCCTCAAGGACCCCGGCTTGAAGTGGGCGGCCGAGACGATCGCCGCCAAGTTCGTCGATTTCGGGAAGCCCACGAGCTCCGGCCTCGGTTACATGCTCCTCGACTGCTATCGCTTCGGAACGGACGAAATCAAGGCCGCGGCGCCCACCGCTCCGTCCATGGAGGTCATGGAGGACGTTCAGGGCAAAAAGATCGTTTTCCGGAACGGCTGGTCTCCCCTCTCGAACTACCTCCTCCTCAATTACCGCGACGAGGGCGATGGGGGCCTGAACTTCCGCGACTACCTGCGGGACACGATCCCCGTGGAGGAAGAGAAGATGACCCATGGCCACGCCGACGAGAACAGCCTCGTCCTCTTGATGTCGGGCGGCTCGGTCCTTCTCCACGACGGCGGCTACCGCGATTACATGCCGTCCGGCCCCTACGGCGCTTACCGCCAGGACTACTTCCATAACCGCCTCTGCGTCCGGCCGGAGAAGATCTTCTGGGGTCAGCAGGCCGGCGAGTCGCGCTACAGCGTCCGCGACGCCGTCCCCGGCCAGACTCTGCTCGAGTTCATGCGCAACGCCGGCTCGTACCGCCCGGTCCGGACGCGGAAGGTCGACTTCCTGTCATTCGACGACTTCGACTACAGCCGGACGCGGGTCGTCGACGACGGCTGGGGCTACCAGGCGGACCGGGTCGTAGTCTACATCAAGGACCCGGGGTGCTACGTCGTCTTCGACATCTTCAAGGCCCTCCGCGAGGATTATTACACGCTCGGCGCGCTCTGGCACACCCGGAAGATCTTCGACCGGGGCGACCATTGGTACGACACGGGCTACGACCAGATCCAGAACGCCGTTCTTCCCCAGGACAAGCGCCTGCTCATCCTCTTCCCCCTGACTGAGTTCCGGATGGAGGGCGTCGAAGCCGAGAAGCGCCACTACCAGGACGAATGGCTGATCCACCAGTCCTGGGCCCAGCATTTCGAACTCGGGGAGACATGCGCTTTCGTCACGGTCCTCGTCCCCCACGGGGCGCAGGATGATCCCAAGGCCTGGCTCGACCGGGTTTCCCTACTTCCCTCTCAACCGGAGCGCGGCGCCGTCGGCGTCGTCATCAAGGTCGGGGACAGGGACCTCGTCGTCGGCGTCAAGAACGACCTGCGCATGGACATGAGCCGCGACTACCGCCGTCCCCGTTACGCGTTCGACGCCGGACGGATCAAGATCGGCGACATCGAGACCGACGGCGACTTCGTCTTCGCCGCAGCGCAGGCCGGGTCCCTCGATTACACCATCGTCAACCTGACCCGGGCCCTCTACAAGGGTCAGGGGCTCGTCGAGGGCGGCGAAGCCCTTTTCGGCCTCGGGTACGACGCCAAGCCGGACCGGGGAGGACTGGGAAAACTCAGGTATTGGCGAGATAAGGCGGTCGTCCGCTAGGACGATAATACAGGCTAGAACGGCAGGCCCTGCTGTTTGCGCTGGGCCGTTTTCTGGAGTTCCTGGCCTTCGGCCAAGAGCGAAGCCAGCTTGTCGAGGACCATCCGGATCTTGATGTTGGCGAGCTTTCTTTTGCCGGATCTCTGCGTATCGTAGTAAGCCTTGAGGTAGGCTTCGACCTCTTCGGAGGTCATCATGGTTTTGACGAAATCGTCGACCGTCAGCTCGCCTTGGAGT
>MEXZ01000009.1:5300-5474 GCA_001773855.1 Candidatus Aminicenantes bacterium RBG_13_64_14 | reverse complement strand
CGAGGGTCTGGGAACGCCACCCTTCGAAATCCTTGGCGGCGTAAATCGGGATCGGTCCGAGGAGCTTCTTGGCGTCCTGAATGGACTGGTCGTAAAAAGCCTTCCCTTCCTTGAGATAATTCCGGGCCCGGTAGTATTCGGGGTCGTTGGAGGCGGTCGTGTTCTGGACGTAGT
>MEXZ01000009.1:3487-5068 GCA_001773855.1 Candidatus Aminicenantes bacterium RBG_13_64_14 | reverse complement strand
CAGGAAGACGACGCTCGTCTGGGTTTCAGGGTCGATCCAGACCGAGGTCCCCGTGTAGCCCGAATGCCCGTAGGAGGCCGGGCCGAAGAGGTCGCCCCGGACCGTGGCGTAATCCGAATCGAGGTCCCAGCCCAGTCCCCGGCCGGATTCGCCGACCTTGGGGTAGATCTCGGTCATGCGCTCGACCGTGAGCGGGCTGAGGAGACGCTCGCCCTTCCATTCGCCCTTGTTGAGAAGCATCTGGGCGAAGACGGCCAGGTCGTCGGCCGTCGAAAAGAGGCCGGCGTTGCCCGAGACGCCGCCCTGCAGGCGGGCCAGCGGGTCGTGGACGACACCGCGGAGGGGCACGCCGTTGACGACCTCGGCGGGCACGCAGAAGCTCCGTAAGGACTCGGGCGGGCGATAAAACGTCCTTTTCATGCCCAGGGGCTTGAAGATCGCCTCCTCGGCGAATTCAGCGATCGACTTTCCCGTGACCTGGTGGACGATATGGGCCAGAGTGATGTAGTTGAGGCAACTGTAGACGAACTTCGTCCCGACCGGGGATTCCTTGGAGATCTCGGCGATGAGACGGGCGAGGTCGGCTGTGGCGCAGGGGTCGCCGAGCTTCTTCCCGGCTTCCTTGGCGTCGGTATAGGGAGGCAGGCCCGACGTATGCGTCAGCAAGTGCCAGAGGCGCGCCTCCTCCCCGGCGATTCCCTTCTCCCCGTACCAGGTCGAGAACTCGGGGACGTACTCCGTGACCTTGTCCCAGAGCCGGATTTTGCCTTGCTCGACGAGGATCATGAGCGAGGTCGCCGTGGCCACGGGCTTGGTGACCGAGGCCAGGTCGAAGATCATGTCCGCGGCCATCGGACGGTTCTCGGGAACGCGCTGGGACTCGCCGTAGGCCTTCCGGAAAACGACCTTCCCCTTATGGGCGACGAGGAGGACGGCCCCCGGAAAGTCCTTCCTGACGACCGCCGCGCCGATGATCTCGTCGAGGTAGGCCAGGTGTTTCGAGGACATGCCCACGTCCTCCGGCTTGGCCGTTGGAAGCGACTGGCCTGACGCCGCGTTCAGGGCGCCGATGACAAGGAGCGCCAGGACCGTCGAACTCAGGTTTTTGCGCATGGCTTCCCCCCTACTTGGCTTCAGGTTTTTCCGGCATTTCCTTCCAGACCAGGCCGTCCTGCCGGATGTGCCAGCTCTGCCCGGATTTCGAGGCGTAGCTCGCCTCGAAAAGACTCTTCGTCGTCTGGACGACCGGCGGGAAGGACCAGCCCTTGACCCGCAGGGCGTTCTCGCCGTTCAGTCCCAAAGCCCGGAGGTCGGCGCCGAAAGTCTTGCTGATGTCATGGTGCGCCCACTCGGCGTAGTAGATCTTTCGGAGGGCCCATTTCACCTTCTCCTCGGGCCGCCGTTCGAACTTCTCTTTCCCCCTACCGGGGCTCTTCGCCGAGAACTGGACGTAGCCCCACATCTCGGGATAATGGATGTTGATGACGCCCTGAGGGGTCCAGGTCCAGTTGTCCTCGGGCAGGGGCCGGCCCGTACCGGCGTCCTTCGCTTTGACGTACATCCCCTTCCCGACGTCGAGAT
>MEXZ01000009.1:3119-3473 GCA_001773855.1 Candidatus Aminicenantes bacterium RBG_13_64_14 | reverse complement strand
GAGAAATTGATCCGCCACTGGTCGCCTGCCGACGGGCGCTCGGGCTTGCCGGGGATGCACTCCTTGAGAACCGCGAACGGCAGGGCGATTTCCAAGGTCCAGGCCTTGTCCCTGTCCGAGGGGTCGTTGAGGGTGCCCAAGACATGGACGGCCGTTTGAAGGCCCTGGATGTCCCAGGAGTGGACCGCCGGGCCGCCGTCCCGATAGGGCCTGATGAGCAGAAGGTCCCAGACGGTGTTCAGCGCGTTCATTTCCAGCTCAAAATAATTATGAGTGTCGCCATCGGGGTCGATGAAAACCTCGAAGTCGTTATCCTGGAAGATGATGGAATCCCTTTCGGTCAGGGTGGCCCAG
>MEXZ01000009.1:547-3106 GCA_001773855.1 Candidatus Aminicenantes bacterium RBG_13_64_14 | reverse complement strand
GCAGACGTACTCGAACGGCGCGAAACCGACCTTGGGTTCGGGGATCTTGTGCGGCGGCCCGGCCGAAGCCGCCAGCGTTCCGATAAGGAGCGCAGCAAGAACGGCGGTTCGGGGACGCATCGGCATCACCTCGGGACCGGCCGGGCTATTCCAGCCGCTTGATGATGTGCCAGCCGAATCTGCTCGTCGCCGGGTCGTAAACGGCCAGGCCGATGCCGCCGACCTCGAGGCTGAAGCCGACATCGCCGAAGGCCTTGACCATCCCTGTGCGCGAGAATTCCTGCTTGGATTTGTCGGGCGTCAGGCCCTTGTTCGTCATCTTGTAGATCCCGGGATCGGAATCGTTGGTGTACATCTTGACCATGGCTGCGAAATCCTCTCCCGCCTTCGCCCGTTCGAAAACCTGCAGTGCCAGTTTTTCGGCGTCTTCCTTGCTCCGGGTCACTTTCGTGCCCTTGGGAAGCGAGCCCTTGAAGGCGATGAGAATATGCTGGACGGTGACCCGCTCGGGCTCGGCCTGGGCGAGAGTCGCGGACAAGGCGGGCAGGGCCAGGATCCCGATAAGGGAGAGAACGGCAAATTTTTTCATGATGTCCTCCTTTTTGACTAGAGCTTCAGCCAGCGGACGGTGTTTCCGCGGGAAGCCAGGAACTTTTCGAAATCGGCGAGTGCGATCTCCAGGGTCGCCGTGTTGACGTTCGGATGGAATCCTAACCCGGCGCTCGACTTCAGGGCTTCGTCGCAGATGACGTCGACTTGATGGGCCGCGTCGTTGATCAGACCGAAGGGTGAGACCGACCCCGGTTCGAGTCCTAGCCAGCGCATGAGCCTTTCCGGCGAGGCGAAGCTCAGCCTGTCTTCCCCGAGCAGGGCGTTAAGCCGCTTGAGGTCGACGGCCTTGTCGACGGCGGCGACGACCAGGTAATGGCGGTTGCCGCGTTTGTTCCGGAGGAAAAGGTTCTTGCAGTGGGTCCCCTTGATCGAACCCCAATATTTTTCGGCTTCCTCGACGGTGGCGACGGGAGGATGCTCGTGGCGGCCATAGGCGATCCCGAGCTTGTCCAGAATCTCCAGGACCTTCCGTTCGACATCGGCCACGGGCATGTCGCGCTTTCTCCGTTCGTCTCCGGCGATTCAACAGACACAATAAACGAAAGGGCTGACGCGCGCAAGGGTATTCGGTTAGAATGGACCCATGAGCATCCTCTTCGCGCCCGTCCGGATAGGCTCTCTCTCCGTCCCCAATCGCTTCGTCCGCTCGGCCACCCACGACTTCATGGCCGACGACGAGGGATTCGTCACGGCCGCCCACATCGAGCTCTATTCCCGGCTGGCCGAGGGCGATGTCGGTCTGATCATCACCGGCCACGCCCACGTCCAACCGTCGGGCAAGGCCAGCCCGCGTCAGATGGCGGTCTTCGACGACCGCTTCGACGAGGGCCTGGCGCGCATCCCGGCGGCCGTTCATTGTTTCCCGTCCCGCGTCTTCCTTCAGATCGCCCACGCCGGGCGGCAGACGAAAGAGAAGCTCTGCGCCTGCGTCCCCGTCTCCCCTTCCGCCATTTATGACCCGACGTCTAAAGTCATGCCGCGCGAGCTATCGGCTGATGAGATCCGGGTCCTTATCGCCGACTTCGTATCGGCCGCGGTCAGGGCCAAGCGCGCCGGATTCGACGGCGTCCAGCTCCACGCCGCCCACGGCTACCTGCTTTCGAGCTTCCTCTCCCCCCATACCAACCGCCGCGCCGATGGGTGGGGCGGGCCGGTCGAAAACAGAGTACGCGTCCTGGTCGAGGTCCTCCGGGGCGTCAAGGCCGCTTGCGGCCGGGACTTCCCGGTCATCGTCAAGCTCAACTCGACCGACTTCCTCGAGGGCGGGCTCGTCCTAGAAGACGCTGTCCGCGTCGCCCGAATGATCGAGGCCGAGGGCATCGACGGGATCGAAGTGAGCGGAGGAATGGCCGAGGCCGGGCGGGGCTCCGTCTGGGCCGGTTTACGGGGCGAAGACGAGGAGGGGTATTTCGTAGAAAACGCGGCCCGGATCAAGCGAGCGGTCCGCGTCCCCGTCTTCGCCCTCGGCGGCATCCGTACCTTGGCCGTGGCCGAGAGGATCGTCCGCGAGGGCAGGGCCGACCTCGTTTCGCTCAGCCGGCCGCTCATCCGGGACCCCTTCCTCATCGAACATTTCCGGGAGGGCTCGACGTCCAAGTCCGAGTGCATCTCCTGCAACAAGTGCTTCAACCCGCGCGGCATCCGCTGTGCGGAACTCACGAAAAAGCGCTGAGCGTCAGGCCAAGAAGTCCCGCGCCGGCCGTTGATTATCTCCCCGGGCTCGTGATAATGTCCCGCTCGAGGGAGGACCACATGTCGAAAAAAGCGTTCCTCACAATCGCCCTCGGCGGGCTCTTCGTCCTGGTTCTTGTCGGGTGCCGGGCCCCCGCCTCGCAAACCGCAGGTTCCGGCGCGGTTTTCGATATCAGGGATTTCGGCGCCACGGGAGTGAAAGAGGACCTGGCCCAGGAGGCCATTCAGGCGGCCGTCGACGCCTGCGCCGCGGCC
>MEXZ01000009.1:339-536 GCA_001773855.1 Candidatus Aminicenantes bacterium RBG_13_64_14 | reverse complement strand
TGACAGGCGCCTCAAGGGCGACCATGAGGACGACTTCATCCGTCCGAACCAGGTCGAGATGGAGGCGCTCGGCCTGCCGCTCCTCCGGTCCTTCCCGAAGCCCGACCAGACGGGCAAGATGGTCCTGCTCGTCCGTTGCACGGATGTCAGGATCTCCGGCGTCTCGTTCCTTAATTCTCCTTCCTGGACGATCCACC
>MEXZ01000009.1:0-109 GCA_001773855.1 Candidatus Aminicenantes bacterium RBG_13_64_14 | reverse complement strand
GGGGAGCCGTTCCACTTCAATATCAAAAAGCGGAGCGAGGTCCATGCCAATTGGCCGCCGGAAAAAGACAGGCCGGCCGGGGCCATCCGCAACGTCAAGATCCAGAACG
>MEXZ01000008.1 GCA_001773855.1 Candidatus Aminicenantes bacterium RBG_13_64_14 | reverse complement strand
CATGCCGTAGGCCAGGGCCGCGGCCGTCGGCTCGTTGATGATCCGCTCGACTTTGAGGCCGGCGATCTGGCCGGCGTCCTTGGTGGCCTTGCGTTGGCTGTCGTTAAAATAGGCCGGGACGGTGATGACGGCCCGTTCCACCTTTTCCCCAAGATAGTCCTCAGCGGCCTTTTTCAGCTTCTGGAGGATGAAGGCCGAGATCTCGGGTGGAGCGTATTTCTTACCATGGGCCTCGACGCGGACATCGCTGTTCTGGGCCTCCTCGACCTTGAACGGGACCTGCTTGATCTCCTGGCTGACTTCATTGAAACGCCGGCCCATGAACCTCTTGATGGAGTAGATGGTGTTTTCCGGGTTGGTCACGCGCTGCCTTTTGGCGACCTGACCGACCAGGATCTCTCCCTTGGCCGAGAAGGCGACCACGGACGGTGTCGTCCGGCCGCCTTCCTCGTTGGGAATGACCGTCGTTTTTTCGCCTTCCTGGATGGCGACGACGGAATTGGTTGTGCCCAAATCAATGCCGATTATTTTTCCCATAACAGTCCTCCTGTTTAAGTCAATTTAGCGAAACCATATTATATAATCTTAGTATGCGTTTGTCAAGTCAGCCCATTCACGCCTATTATTTTCTTTGTTTTCAGTATGTTCTAAAGGATGATGCCCTTGATGCCCTCAAAAAAATGCCAGTAGATCGACTGGCCATCCTTGTCGTTATCGAAGGTCAGCTCGAGCTCCGCGAGGCCCGTTCCCGTATGCGGGCCGAAGAGATTCCGCAACGGCAGATCGACATACCAGCGCCAGAAATCCCGAATCGTCCCCAAAAGTCCTCCCGAAGCCGCCGTTTTCACCTTGATCTGTATATGGAGTCCGTTATCGAAATCGAGGCTGAACTTTTTGGGCATGTCCTTGAGCTCCAGCGCCTCCAGGTCGAATGCCTCGGGATTGCCCGGGTTGGCGCTCGTCCCAGGCGTCTTGGCCGCTGGCGCCGGAGCCGCTTCGACTTTTTCGGCCTCCCCGCCGGGCTTGAGGAC
Source organism: Candidatus Aminicenantes bacterium RBG_13_64_14 (assembly GCA_001773855.1). Lineage (GTDB taxonomy): Bacteria > Acidobacteriota > Aminicenantia > Aminicenantales > Saccharicenantaceae > RBG-16-66-30. The sequence continues at coordinate 11,470 of MEXZ01000008.1, read as the reverse complement.
GATCCTCTTCGGGGCCTTTAGCGCGGTCTTCTGGACGAGTTCAACATTTCCCGTGAATTCCGGCCGGCCCCAGAACCGCAGGGACTGGAACGGCCAGGACCGGAGGACCATCCCCCGGACCCTGAGCTCGAGCTTCCGGCCGAGGACGTCGAGGACGAAATAAAAATTCGAATCCTTGGCCAGTGAGTATTCGGAGTTCAAGGAATTCTGCTTTTTGGCCAGGTCGGCCTTGTCCGCTCCCGCGGCAGGCCCGCCGCAGACGAGGCCGGCCATAAGGAGGGCCGCGAGAGTTCTTGTCTTTGTCATGATCTTAGTAGATGTAGATCTTCGCTCCCACCGGCACGGCCTTGAAGATGGCCTTGAGGTCCTCGTCCCCGACCCGGACGCAGCCATGGGTGACGTTTCTGCCGAGCAGGCGCGTGTAAAGCGTGCCGTGGATGAAGTAGCCCTGCCCGAAACCCAGGGCGTAGTCCCCGAGCGTCCCCGCTTCGATCCTGTCCTCCAACTCCTTCGGGATGGACTCCCCTTCCTCGATGAAGGCCCAATCCGGCTTGACCCAGTACGGATTGGTGATCTTTGATTTGATGTTGAACTCGCCACGCGGCGTGTCGAAGACCCATTTCCTCTGCTTGCCCCCCGACTCTTCGAGGACGACCCCGCTGCCGCAGGAGACGACGGCCGAGCGGACGATCTCCTTGCCGTTCTTGACATAGAGCCTGTTCTCGGCCGTGTCGATGACGATGTAGAGACCCTTCGGCAGGAGCCCGTTCATCCTCCTCTCGAGCTGCTGGACGTTTTTCTCGACCTTGGGCAGGTCCTTATCGTTGATCGCCCTCCCGGCCCCGGCTTGCGGCCAGGCCGAAGCTTGCTTCAGGCCGATGAAATACGCCGCCCCGAGAACGGCCAGGAAGCCCAGGTAGGACAGGGCCGCCGCCGCGATGAGGATGCGCTTCACGAACATCTTAATTGCCCCTGATGGCCTTGATGACGTAGTTGTCGAGTTCCATGGTGCCGATGATCGTGACCGGCGTCCCGACCGAGACCAGAGCATAGAGTTCGTCCATCTTGTTGTTGTCGAGGGAGACACAGCCGCGTGTCAGGCTGTCCGGGCCCCCGCCGTGGATCTCGACATCCCCGCCGATCCCAACGGACCCGGGGATGTTGCCACGGGCTTTCTCCCGGGCGAACCATCTCCTGTCTTCGTCGTTGGGATAGTTGATGAGCAGGGCCTTGTAATACAGGCTGGAGGGGATCTTTCGGATGATCGTGTACCGGCCCTCGGGCGTCGCGTTGTCCCCGGAGTGGCGCTTGTCGGCGAGGCCATTGAAGCCGAGGCCGATATCGAAGGTCCTGATGATCTCCCCGTTCTTGTAGACGGAGAGACGCCGTTCGAGCTTGCTGATAATGACGGCCGTCACGCTCCGTTTCCTGGAGTCGGCGATGGTCTCGTCCGCCGCGGTCTTCCAGGCCCGGACCTGGGCCGGGTCGAGGTAACGGGCGATATACGAAACGACACGCTGCTCAGCCTCCGCGGCCAGAGAGGAGGCGGAATCGAGCTTCGCGGCGGCCTCGTCGAATTTAGCCTGCCTCGTCAGGCCGTCAGCCTCCGAGAGCAGGATCGATGCCTGGACCAACTGTTTCCTGGCCTCGCCCCGTTCGACCAGGGACCGGGTCAGGCCGTCGAGTGTCTGGAGCCTCCTGCGGACCGCGGTCGCAGTCTCTGCAAGCGATGAGGTCTTCACGGCGACGATGGACCGGACCTTGGATCTCAGGGCTTTACCCGCGCTCAGAGCGGCTTCGAAATCCCTTCGAATCCGGCCGTAGTCCCGGAACCAGCCAAGCTTGAGGTTCTCCGCGTCGAGCGTCCTGCGGGCGGACTTCAGGGATTGGGCATAAGCCGCATGCTCCTGGCCGGCGAAAAGAGAAGCACCGGCCCTCCAGAGGTCCTGTTCCTGAAGATCGGCCTCAAGAACCTCTGGCGGGACCGGCGAGGTTCGGCAACCGAAAAGCAAAACAGCCAGGACGAAAACGGCTGTCTTGCGAAAGATCACCTGCCCTTGACCTTGGCGATGGCGGCGTTGACCTGCTCGACGATCGTGGCGGCCTTTTCCTTGATGACCATGGCCTTGTCCTTGGCGCCGAAGTAGTCCTCGGCGGCCACGGCGGACTGGACGTCGGCCATCGCGGTTTCGAGACCGGCGAGGTCGGCCTTCATGGCCTCGATGTCGGCCTTGGTACCCTTGCCCTTGGGAGCCTTCTCGAGAAGGGCCTTGGCCTCTTCACAGGTCGCCTTGGCTTCGTTCACCGCGATATCGGCGGCGCTCTTGGCTTCCTCGATCCGCCCGGGGATCAGGGCCTTGACGGCGTCGGCGTCGGCGACGAGCTTGGTCAGCATTTCCTTGGCCGGGCCGAATTTCTTGAAGAATTTCTTGGACTGGGCCGTGACCTCGTCCATGGCGGCCTGGAGGTCGCCGTTGAGCGTGTTCAGCTCGTCCTTGGCGTAGACGCCGCCTTTGGCGTCGACCACGCCCTGGATGGCGGCCTTGGCCGAGTCCATCAGCTGGGTGGGTGCCTTGGCGCAGCTCGCGAATACGAACACGACGACGAGCGCCAGCGTTAAGCCTTTCACGATGTTCTTCATGTTGTTACCTCCTTGTGGTATTTTTTTATGAATTCCGTGAGATAGGCGACTTGTTTAGGGGGGATGGGGAAACTCTAAAAACGAACATTCGCTCTGTTCGTCCATGGATATGTCACACTCTTCATCCGGCCAGATAAGATAGAAACCAACCTTGCTTGGATTTATACCATAACTGCGGATCCCTTGTCAATCCCCCGGACTCCTTGGCCTGTTGAGGATTAAACCTGAGCACATCCCGGACTCCTCAGTCCAGGTCCTGCCGGCTTCGCCTGCATTGCCAGGGGCGGTGGCAAGACCAGGGAAGCAAACTGGTCAATTCCAGTAAAAAAGAGGAGGGGAACCCGCGCTCCCCTCCTCGTCTTGACGAATGGCCTGTCTCTGGGGATCCGGCCTCACTTGTCCGGATCGAGGATGACGCCTTCCTTCATCTTCTTCTGGACGTCTTCGCGCGAGGCGCGAATAATATCCTCGGCCATCTTGAAGCGGACGTCGGCCGGGAAGTTGAAGCGGGCGACGCCCTGCTGGATGGCCATGCTGCCGACGGCCACGGCTTCGCGCGGGAAGACCTCCCATTCGTCCATGTTGGGGATGATGTAATCCTCGTGGATGCCCTTGTCCTCGGCAACCTTGGCCAGCTCGCGGGCGGCCGCGATGCACATCTCGTCCGTGATGGTCTTGGCCCGGACGTCGAGGGCGCCGCGGAAAATGCCCGGGAAGCCCAGTGAATTATTGACCTGGTTGGGGAAGTCGGACCGGCCCGTCGCCACGACCCGGGCGCCGGCCTCCTTGGCCTCCCACGGCCAGATCTCGGGGATGGGATTGGCCTCGGCAAAGACGATGGCGTCCTTGGCCATGGTCTTGACCCACTCGGGCTTGATGGTCCCGGGTCCCGGCGTCGAAACGCAGACGAGGACGTCGGCGCCGGCGATGGCCTCCGGGATCGAACCCTGCTTGCATTTGGGGTTGGTCCGCAGGCAGAGATCCCATTTCTCCTTGAAATTCTTCTGGAGATTCTCCTTGTCGGCCCTGTCGCGGGACAGGATGCCCTTGGAATCGACCGAGAGCATGTTCGCCGGATTGGCCCCTGCGGCCATGATCATGCGGGAGATGTTGATGCCCGAGGCGCCGGACCCGACGACCGTACACTTGACCTCGGCGATATCCTTCTTGACGATCTTGAGGGCGTTGATCAGGCCGGCGACGGTGACGCAGGCCGTCCCCTGCTGGTCGTCGTGCCAGACGGGGATCTCGCACTTTTCCCTCAGTTCGTCGAGGATCCTGAAACACTTGGGCTGACTGATGTCCTCGAGGTTGAAGCCGCCGAAGGACGGCTGGAGCGCCCGGCCGATCTCGATGATCTTGTCCGGGTCCTTCTCGTCGAGGCAAATGGGAAAGGCGTCGACGCCGCCTAGGTACTTGTAAAGGATCCCCTTGCCCTCCATGACCGGCAGGCCGGCCTCTGGGCCGATGTCGCCGAGCCCAAGGACGCGGGTCCCGTCGCTGATGACGGCCACGGAATTCCACTTGTTGGTGTACTCATAGACCTTCTGCTTGTCGGCCGCGATCTCCTTGCATACCGCGGCGACGCCGGGCGTGTACCAAATCGCGAAGTCGTTGAAATCGCGGATTCGGCACTTCAGGGACGTGCCCATCTTGCCCTTGTAGAACTTGTGGAGCCTCGGGGCGTCCAGGGAAGGCTGATTGGCCTTGGCCAACAGCTCTTCGACACTGACTTTCTTCATATAATAACCTCCTGAAAATTGCGAAGATTTATCATAAGGACAGGAGCTGGAAAAGTCAATCTTTATTCAGCCCCTGAGCGGCGCCCGCGGGGACGAAATCCAGACCCTTTCCAGAGCGCGTAAGAGTCCCGAAAGGATGGTCGAGGTCGTGGCTGAAAGCCACGACCCAGCCCTCCTCCGAGGCCCGCGTCAAGAGCGCTTTCTTGTTGTTGAACGTATCCACGGGATAGAGGTCATAGCTCATGATATACGGAAGGTCGATGTGGGACGCGGTAGGAACGGCGTCGCCAAGATAGAAGAACGTCCGTCCGCCGGAGACGACTTTGATGCCCTGGTGAAAGGCCGTGTGCCCCGGGACAAGGACGGCCTCGACACCCGGAGTGACATGGGCATCGCCTTCGGCGAGGGATAGTGTCCCGTGGCCGCTCAGCGCCTTCAACCGGGCCGGAATGTAGCTCGGCTTGTCCCGATCGACGGGATGGAGAGCCTGCTCCCATTCGCCGCGTTGGACGACATAACGGGCCCTGGGAAAGGCGGGGGTCCAACCGCCCTCGGAGGTCCGCAGGGTGTTCCCGCCGCAGTGGTCGAAATGGAGGTGGCTGTTGACGACGATGTCGATAGCGGAGGGTTTTAGGCCCAGGCCGCCCAGGAGTCCGAAGAGGCCCGGGTCCCGCTCGAACGAATAAAAGTCCACGTAGCGCCTGTCGACGTTGGGGCCGACCCCGGTGTCGAGGAGGAGGGTCGCTTCCGGCGTCCGGATGAGGAAACAATTGAGGGCAAGAGTGATCCGGTTTTCCCCGTCGGGGACGGCCCGCTTGGCCCAGAGCGTCTTAGGGACGACGCCAAACATGGCCCCTCCGTCGACGCGGAACGTTCCGTCGAGGAGCCGGATGATTTCGATGTCGCCAATGGCGATTCGGTCAAGCCGAGAGCTCACCGTTTCTCCAAGGGAAGATCGAGCCCGGACCGGGCATATGAAGCGAGGCGGATCTCGCCCGTGTCCATGCGGATGGCGTCGACCGGGCAGGCCTCGACGCAGAAACCGCAGAAACAGCAGCGGCTGAGGTCAACGACGAACCGGGCCGGGTATTTCTGGACCTCGGGGTCGTCGTCCTCCGCGGCTTCGACCGAGAGGCACTCGGAGGGACAGACGGTGACGCAGAGCATGCAGGCGACACAGCGGGGTTTGCCGTCCTCGCGGGAAAGGACCCGGTGGAGACTGCGGTGGCGGGGCGAGAGCTCCTTGCGTTCTTCGGGATACTGGATGGTCACCGCTCCCCTTCTTTTCGTCCTGACGCCGAAGAGCTTCAGGGTGTGGAAGACCATGTTGACGAAGAAGTGGCGGGCGGTGATCCCCGCTCCTCTCAGGAGTTCTTTCAGAACGCGTCCGATTTTCATCACGAGTTTCCTAACGCAACGCCAGGACGAGCCCGGTGACCAGGATGTTGACGACGCCCAGCGGAACAAGGACCTTCCAGCCGAAGTCCATGAGCTGGTCGTAGCGGAACCGCGGATACGTCCAGCGGACGAGGACCTGGAGCCAGCAGAAGAAGAACACCTTGAGGTTGAAGGCCAGGACCTGGAGGACGGTCACGGCCCAGGGCGCGAGCTTGAGGCCCCCGAGCCAGGGGACCTGCCAGCCGCCGAAGAAAAGGGTCACGGCGAGGGAGGAGAGGACGATGACTTCGAGGAAATCGGCGAACATGAACAGGCCGAACTTCAACCCGCCGTACTCCGTGTAGAAGCCGATGATCTCCGATTCGCCCTCCGGCAGGTCGAACGGCACCCTCTTCGTTTCGGCCAGGCCGGCCAGGAAAAAGACGGCGAAGCCCAGTGGCTGGAGGAAGATCCCCCACTTGGGCAGGAACCCGAAGAGCGTCCCGCCCTGGAACTCGACGATCTTCGACAGCCGGAGCGACGGAAAAACCATGATCAAACCGACGAGGGAGAGCCCCAGGGCGACCTCGTAGGAGATGATCTGGGCCGCGCCGCGAAGGCTGCCGATCAGGGCGAACCTGTTCCTCGAGGCCCAGCCGCCGATGAGGATGCCGTAGATGCCGAGGCTCAGCATGGCCAGCACGAAGAGGAGGGCCGCGTTGAGGTCGGCGACCTGGAGGGGGATCCTCCGGCCGAAGAGGCGAACGGCGTCACCGAAAGGAACGGCGACCATGGTCACGGCCACGAAAAAGAAGGATATCGCCGGGGCCAGCCAATGCAGGAAGCGCTGGGAGAATGACGGGACGAAGTCCTCCTTAAAGAGCATCTTGATGGCGTCGGCGAAGGGCTGGAAAAGCCCGAAGAGGCGCAGGCCGAAGACGGAAGCCCGGTTGGCCCCGATACGGTCCTGCATGACCGCGCTCTGCTTTCGCTCGACCCAGGTGAGGAAGAGTGCGAGGAGGAGCGTCCAGGTCAGGGTGAGGACGACCTTGACGAGGACGATGAGGACGTCAACAAGCATCGGGCTCTCCCCTGTTCAAGCCGAGACCGTTCGCCAAGCACCCGAAAATCTCAAGTTCGGGAACGACGCCGGGCGGCGGCTCGACAGCCCGGCCGAAGGACTGACGGAGACCGTCGATGTTGACATAAGTCCCTGATTTTTCAGCCGGAACGGCGACCGGAAAGACGATCTCGGCCGACCGGTCGAGCGGGCCTGCGTGGGCGGAGAAGAGGAATTTCGAGGGAATTCCCGCCAGGGCCCGGGAAATGGCTTCTTCGGAGAAATGCTCGAGGAGATGCGAGCCGAAGACGAGGACGACCTCGGCGGCCGCGAGCGTGTCGAGGTCCGGGAGGACCGGTGAGAATCCGGACTGGAGGACGCCACGGGCGTTGGGCACGCGCTCTTCCGTGAGCAAGAACCCGTCCGCGGCGCCAGGCTTCGGGTCGGCGAAGGAGATTTTCCCGAGGCCCAAGCTCTCAGCGAATATCCTCCTCGCCAAAACCAGCTCTTCGCAAGTCAGGCGGCTGTTCAGGACGACGGCGATCTTGGCGGAGCGCTCGGGCCCGGGGACGGCCCGGATCCTGGCCGTGACATCCGCGAGCGCCTTCTGCCAGGAAAGCTCTTCCTCCGGAACGGCGTTCTTCATGACCCGCACATGCCTTCTCTCGTCGATGTCGCGGCGGCCGGCCCGGCCGAGGTCGCATATCCAGGTGCCGTTGACCGAGGGGTTCTCCCCCGCCTTGATCCGGAAAACTTTCCTCTCGTCTATTCCCAGCGGATAGCCGGTTACGGATTCGACGACGACGGCACAGCCGCGGCTGCAGATGGGGCAGACGGTCGGTCCCTTTTTAAGGAACCAGGCCCTCGTCTTGAACCGGAAATCGGTATCCGTGATGGCCCCCACGGGGCAGATGTCGACAAGATTGCCCGAGTAGTTGTTGTCGACCGGGACGCCGTCGTAAGTCCCGATCTCCGCCCGCACGCCCCGCTCGAAAACGCCGAGCTCGCCCGTCCCCGTGACCTTGCGCAGGAAGCGGACGCAGCGGGTGCAGAGGATGCATCGCTCGCGGTCGAGGAGGAGCCCCTTGCCGATCGCGACTTTCTTGTCCCTCTTTTCTTTGGCTTCGACGAACCGCCCGGGGAAAAGCCCGTGCCGGTCGTAGTACTCCTGGAGCTTGCACTCCCCGGCCTTGTCGCAGATGGGACAATCAAGGGGGTGCTCGGCGAGCAGGAACTCGAGGACATCCTTGCGGGCCTGGAGAACGCTCGGCGTCGACGTTCGCACGATCAGGCCCTCCCTGACGACGGTCGAACAGGCCAGCTCCAGTTTCGGCAGATCCTCGATCTCGACGAGGCACATCCGGCAGTTGCCCTCGGCTTCGAAGGCCGGATGGTAGCAAAAATGCGGTATGGCGATCCCCGCCAGCTCCGCGGCCTTGAGGACGCTGGTCCCCTCGGGCGCTTGGACGGTCCGACCGTCGAGCTTGAGGCCGACCATCTTCATCCCGCTCACCGCGAGAACTCCTGTTCGAGCTCGTCCCGGAATTTCGAGACGAGCGCGTGGACGGGCAGGGCCGCCGCATCGCCCATGGGACAAATGGTCCGCCCCTTCATGCCGCCGGCGAGATCAAGGATCAGGTCGAGGTCGGCCGGCCGGCCCTTGCCTCCGGCCATCCGGGATACGATCTTGTGGATCCAGGACGTCCCCAGCCGGCAGGGCGTGCACTGACCGCAGGATTCGTGGGCGTAGAAGCGGGCCGTGACCTCGAGGACGTCGAGGATGGGCGTCCGGTCGCCGATGACGATGACACCAGCCGAACCGAGCATGGAGCCCGCCCTGGCCAGCGAATCGAAGTCCATGGGGACATCGAGCTCATCCGGCCTGAGGACGGGAGCCGAGAGTCCCCCGGGAACGACCGCCTTGATCGCGACGCCATCGGGCGGCCCGCCGGCGTGGGTCTCGATGATCGTTCGCAGCGGCGTGCCCACGGGAAGCTCGTAGAGTCCCGGGCGCCGGACGGCTCCGCTGACGCCGAAGAGCCGCGTGCCCCCGTCCTTGAGGATTCCCTGGGCCGCAAACCAGTCCGCGCCGCGGCCGATGATAGAGGGGATGTTGGACAGCGTCTCGACGTTGTTGATGACCGTCGGTGAGCGGAAGAGCCCGACCACGGCCGGAAAGGGCGGCTTGAGGCGGGGCTGGCCTCGCCGGCCTTCGACCGATTCGAGGAGCGCCGTCTCTTCGCCGCAGATATAGGCCCCCGCCCCGAAGTGGACGACGACCTCGAGGCCGAAGTCCGAGCCGAAGATGCCGGGGCCGAGGAAACCTTTTGCGCGGGCCTCCGCCAGAGCCTCCTCCAGCCGACCGGCGATGCTCGCGTATTCGCCGCGGACGTAAATGAACGCTTGGCCGATCCCGACGCCGAAGGCGGCGATGATGATGCCTTCGAGGAGCTGGTGGGGGTTGCGGACGAGGATGGCCCGGTCCTTGAACGTGCCCGGCTCGCCCTCGTCGGCGTTGACGCAGAGATACTTCGGCGCCGTTCCGCCTTGAGGGACGAACGACCACTTAAGGCCGGCGGGAAAGCCCGCCCCTCCCCTGCCTCGGAGGCCGGACCGGCGGACCTCGGCGATGACATCCTGTGGGGCCATGGAGGTCACGGCCTTGCGGGCCGCCTGGTAGCCGCCGCGGCGGAGATAGGCCTCGAGCCGCCAGGAGGAATCGTCGGCAGGAATGAGGCGGACGGCGTCTTCAATCATGCGCTTCGAGCTCCTCGATGAGGGCGGCCGCGCTTTCGCACGTCACCCGCCCGTGATCAACGCCGTCGATCTGAAAGCACGGGGCCTGGTCGCAGTTTCCTAGACACTCGACCGTGACCAGGGTGATCCGGCCGTCGGGTGTCGTCCCGTCCGGCCCGACCCGGAGCTTTTCCCTCAGAAACCCGATGATGTCTTCCGCGCCGGCCAGGGTGCAGCTCAAGTTCCGGCAGACCTGTATCGTCGTTTTCCCCGAGGGCTTGAGGCGGAACATGGTGTAAAAGGAGAGGACTTCACGGACCTGGATCGGCCGGATCCCGAGTTTCGCGGCGACCCAGGCTTCGGCCTCGGGCGAAACGCAGCCCGACTCTTCCTGAACGGCGCGCAGGACCGGGAGCAGGGCCGCCGATCTTTCGGGATAGGACGCGATCATCCCTTCGATCTTCTTCAGGGTCGCGGCGGAAGGGGCATGGCTCATCGGTCGAGCTCCCCCCCGATCATGTTCATCGACCCGAAAGTCGGGATGACGTCGGCCAGGAGCCGACCCTTGATCAACTGCTCCAGGGCGGAGACGACGTGGAAACAGGGCGCCCTCAGATGCAGGCGGTAGGGACGGTCGGTGCCGTCGGAGACGACGTAGAAGCCGACCTCTCCGTTTCCGCCTTCGACGGAAAAATAGACATCCCCCTTGGGCGGCCGGATGCCGTGGCCGTTCATGAAAAAGAGGAAGTGGCCGATGAGGCCCTCCATAGTGGTATAGGTGTCCTCTTTCGGAGGGACGACGACACCGCACGCGGTGCTGCCAAGCGCGGCGGACTTGTCCGGGGTCATCAGATCTGCGTAACGCGCCTTTTCAGACCCTTCGAGGTTGGGCGAGAGGCGGATACGGGCGGCGGTCTTCTGCCGCCGCGAGCCGCGGACGGCTTCGGACGGTTCGATCGCCGGCTCTCCGCTGATGGGCGCCGCGTCGGGGATGAGGACGGCGACTTGTTCGAGGAGCCTCAAACTCTGTTCCATCTCCCGCATCCGGACGCGGTAGCGGTCGAAGTTGTCCCCGAACTCGCCGACCGGCACCTCGAAGTCGAGCTTATCGTAGACAAGATACGGGCTGGCTTTGCGGACATCGTAGGGGATGCCCGTCGACCTCAAGCAGGGCCCGGTCCAGCCGTAGGATAGGGCGTCTTCCTTCGAGATGACGCCGACGCCCCGGGTCCGGCCCTGGAAAATGCTGTTCTTGTCGAGCAGGCCGCCGACGTCCTTGAGGACCCGCCGCGTTTCGCGGACGGCTGTGGCCAGCGAACCCCGCCAGTCCGGGTGGAGGTCGGCGCGGACGCCGCCTATTCTGATATAGGAGGTCGTCATCCGGGCGCCGGTCGTGAACTCGATCGTATTCCAGAGAAATTCCCTGGCCTTCATCATGTAAAGGAAGACCGTGAAGGCGCCGCACTCCATGGCCATGGCCGCGAGGCAGGTCACGTGGTCGGAAACGCGGGAGAGCTCGCTCATCAGGACGCGGATGAGCTGGGCCCGCTCGGGGACGCTGACCCCCAACATTTTTTCCATGGTCATCGCATAACCGAGGTTGTTGATGAGGGGCGAGACGTAATTGAGCCGGTCGGTGTAGGGCAGAAGGTTGAAATAGGTTTTGTTCTCGCAGGTCTTTTCGAAGCCGCGGTGAAGGTAACCGACCTCGACCTCGGCGTTGAGGATCCTCTCGGCGTCGAGCTCGAGCATGATGCGGATCGTACCGTGCATGGCGGGATGGGAGGGGCCCATATTGAGGAGCATGCTCTCCGGCCGGGCCTCCCGCTGGATCCTTGAAACCATCTTAAACCTTGTCCTTCATCGGGATGAGCGGCTGGGCCAGGCGCCAAGGATAGGACTTGCGCAGGGCAT
>MEXZ01000007.1:19682-20685 GCA_001773855.1 Candidatus Aminicenantes bacterium RBG_13_64_14 | reverse complement strand
AACTTTAGCAGGCGCAAGTCGTCTTCGCCCATGGGCAGGCCGTGGACGTCCCAAGTCATCAGCGTTATGTTGTTCAGGGTCACCCGCTCGGTGATGCCCTTGCGGTCGATGAGGCGGGGACCGAAGTTGATCCGGCCCATTCCCTCGACGAGGATGTCGAGCGTCTCGTTGGCCGGCTCGGCCTTGGGGATGTCGATGGCCGTCTCCTTTTTTGTCCGGTCGATCGTTCCGAGGAACTTCCCGTCCACATAGACGCTGGCGTAGTCGTGGACGTCCGTGACCGTCAGCCTGCCGCCCCGATGGCCGAGGAGTTTCGTCCGGTAGAGGATGAAGCCGTGGTCCTGCCCGTAGGACTCCATCGGCCCGGGTTGGGGGCTGCGGACGGGCGCGGGGAGGTTATCAAAAAGCGAAGCGCTCTCGTCGAGCGAGATCGCCGGGATCTCGATCGTCGGGACCGGCCGGGGAAGGTCGGGCAGCTTGGTTCCTTTCGGTAGGTAGCGCAGGAGAAGGTCGCGGATCGCGAAATACTTGGGCGTCGGCTGCCCCATTTCGTTCAGGGGCGCGTCGTAGTCGTAGCTCGTCACGTCGGGTTCGTACTTGTCGCTGAAGTTGGCGCCGGCCCAGAAACCGAAGTTCGTGCCGCCGTGGAACATATAGAGGCTGAAGGATTTCCCGTGGTCGAGGAGCCAGCGCAGATCGGCCACGACGTCCTCGGTCTTGACCCGGGACCACTCCTCTCCCCAGTGGGTCAGCCAGCCCGGATAAAGCTCGCTGCAGAAGACGGGAACGCCGCGTTCGAGCCGGGCCGCCACGGCGAAATCCTTCTCGTTCGTGCCAGGGTCAAGGCCGATGGCCGCGCCGGGCAGGCTTCCGGCCTCGAGCATGTACGGCGTCGCGCCGTCAGCCGTAAACAGAGGGACTTCGATTCCGGCCTTGTCCCAGAAACCCTGGAGGGCCCGCATATAATCCCGGTCGTTGCCGAAGCTCCCATACTCGTTTTCGA
>MEXZ01000007.1:18578-19668 GCA_001773855.1 Candidatus Aminicenantes bacterium RBG_13_64_14 | reverse complement strand
ACCGGCCCGCCGCGATGGACCTGGAGGTCGCGGATGACCTCGGCGATCTTCAGGATGTACGACTCGCAGGCGGCGAGGTAGCGCGGGTCGGAACAGCGCACCTTGATGTCCGGCGTTCGCAGGAGCCAGATGGGCAGGCCGCCGAAATCCCACTCGGCGCAGGCGTAAGGGCCGGGCCGGACGATGACCCAGAGCCCCAGCCGCTCCGCCGTCCGGATGAAGGCGGCCAGGTCGTTCCCGCCGGAGAAATCCCATTGGCCCGGCTCGGGCTCCAGGGCGTTCCAGAAAACATAGGTCCCGACCGTGTTGAGGCCCGCGGCCTTGATCTTGAGAAGCCTGTCGGCCCAGTATTCCCGCGGGATACGCTGGAAATGGACCTCGCCGGCCATGATCCGGTAGGGCTTGCCGTTGAGGAGAAAATCCTCCTCCCCCAGCCGGAAATCACGGCGCTGGCCGGAGAGGCCGGGACAAAGCGACAGGACGAGGAGACCGAGGAGTGCTTTCCTGGCGATTCTCATAAGGTTCTCCCGTTTCAGACGTTTCCGGAAATCAGGAGGATTTTATCACATCTTTGACATTCCCTCGCGGCCCGCTAGAATCTCTCCGAGATGTCCGAGCCCAGCGGCATGACGGGTATTTATGGCGGCATGTAAACATTTCTTACGCCCCAGCGTATATATCTACGCTGCCAAGGATCGCCCCCCCATCGGGAGGGCCGTTTTGACGTGGCATGAGAATTGCTGCTTTCAAGACCAGATTGGCCGATATCAACGAAAAGACGACCGCCTGGCGGGAAGAGATAAGCCATTCGACAGCCCCACTAACAGGCTTAAAAAAGGAGCGCGGCATGCGACGACACCTCGGAATACTATTCGTCCTGGCCCTGGGCGTTTCGAGCCTGGCCGCCGCCATGAGGCAGGACCAGTCCGCCATCGACGAGCTGAAAAAGACCGCGGTCAAGGTCTATCTCGACTGCGACAGCTGCGACGTCGAGTACATCAAGACCGAGATCACCTTCGTCAACTACGTCCGGGACCGCCTCGAAGCCCAGGTCCATATCCTGATCACGACTCAGACGACGGGAGGCGGC
>MEXZ01000007.1:17621-18556 GCA_001773855.1 Candidatus Aminicenantes bacterium RBG_13_64_14 | reverse complement strand
ACCGCTGGAATTTCTGGGTCTTCAGCCTCTCCGGCAGCGGTCGCTTCAGCGGCGAGGAATCCTACAAGGATCGAAATGCCGACTTCTCCTTTTCGGCCAACCGGGTGACCCCCGAGACAAAAGTCCGGCTGGGCTTCTCGCTCGATACGTCGAAGACGAAATACGACATCGAGGACGAGGTCATCACCGGCACCAAATCAAGCTGGGACGGGAGCGGCCTCTTCGTCAAGAGCCTGGGCAAGCATTGGTCGGCGGGATTCTATCTCGCGGCCGAATCCTCTCTCTATAGCAATATCGACCTCGGCCTGACGGCCGCGCCCGCCCTGGAATTCAACGCCTTCCCCTATTCCCAATCGACGCGAAGACAGCTCCGATTCCTCTACAAGCTGGCCATGAATCCCGTCAAGTACCGGGAGGAGACGATCTACGGCAAGGCCCGGGAGACGCTCTTCCAGGAGTCCCTTTCGGTGACCCTCGACCTCCGCGAAAAATGGGGCACGGTCAGTGTCAGCGCGGCGGGCTCCCATTACTTCCACGACTTCGGCAAGAACCGGCTGGATCTGTTCGGTATCGTCAGCCTGAACCTCTACAAAGGCCTCAGCGTCTTCGGCCTGTATGGACGCTCCTGGATCCGGGACCAGCTTTCGCTCCTCGGGCGGGAGCCGACGTTCGAGGAGCAATTGCTCCGTCTCCGCGAGCTGCCCCGGAATAGCGATTATTTCATTTCTATCGGCTTTCAGTTCACATTCGGTTCCATCTTCACCAACGTCATCAACCCCCGCTTCGGCTCGTCGGGCGGCGGCGGCATGAGCATCCATATCAATTAGCGTGACATGAGCGGCAAGGAGAAGACCATGAAAAGCTCGAAACCAAAACCGACGGCCCTGCTCGTCACGCTCCTCCTTCTCTTCGTCTTCGCGGCGGGCGCCCAGGTC
>MEXZ01000007.1:13541-17578 GCA_001773855.1 Candidatus Aminicenantes bacterium RBG_13_64_14 | reverse complement strand
TCTTCCTCGACTGGCCCGGAGCCGACATCGGTTTTTTCCGCGCGGAGATCCCCTTTGTCGAATTCGTCGCAGGTCTCGACGAGGCCCAGGTCAGGGTCCTGGTCACACCCCAGGGATCCCCGGGAAGCGAAACGTTCGTCCTCGATTTTTCCGGCCTCAAGGAGTTCCAGGGCGACGACAACACGTTCACCCACGCCCCCGCTCCCGGGGACAAGCCGGAGGACGTCCGCAAAGGCCTGGCCGGCGTCCTCAAACTCGGCCTCATGCGCTACGTCGCCAAGACCCCGGTCGCGAAATTCGTCTCGGTCAATTTCCAAGACCCGGTCAAACCAACGGCCGTCGTCGACAAGTGGGATTTCTGGGTCTTCAACCTCAGCGTCAGCTCCTTTCACATGGGCGAAACGCAGTACAAGGACGGGATGTACTACGGATCCTTTTCGGCCAACCGGGTGACGCCCGAGCTCAAGATCCGGATGTCGGTCTACGGCAACACCCAGAAGATGCGCTTCGACTTCGGCGATGATATCTATGAGAGCTCGTCCCACGGCTACGGATTCTCCGGCCTCGTCGTCAAGAGCCTGTCCGAGCACTGGTCAGCGGGCGCCTTCCTCAGCGCCCAGTCCTCGACCTACGCCAATCTCAAGGCCAGCGTCGGCGCCGGGCCGGCCCTCGAATTCAACGTCTTCCCCTACTCCGAATCGACCAAAAAGCAGTTCCGCGTCCTCTACCGGATCGGCTACACGGGCAACCGCTACGACGAGGAGACGGTCTACTTCAAGACCGCCGAGAGCCTTCTCCAGGAATCCCTTTCCTTCGCCTACGAAGTCAAGCGGCCCTGGGGGACGGTCAGTCTGAATCTCGAAGGATCTCATTACTTCCACGACTTCAGCCTGAACCGGATTGAGCTCGGTGGCGAGGTCTCGTTCCGGATTTGGCGGGGGCTGAGCTTCGAGGTCGACGGCAGCTACGCCAAGATCCGCGACCAGATCGCCCTACCCCGGGGCGGGGCGTCCTATGAAGAGGTCCTCCTCCGCCAGAGACAGCTGGCCACGGGCTATCAATACTCCTTTTCCGTCGGGTTGAACTTCACCTTCGGCTCGACCCGGAGCAACGTCGTCAACCCCCGGTTCGGCAACGGCGGCCGCGGCATCTCGATCAGCATGTAGGGGGATGCCGGCCGGAGAGCTTGCGTCCTCCGGCCCGAATCATTAAGATAGGGGCTCGCCGTCGATGGAACAGGGGGTCATAAGACATGTCCGTGAAACGCGTTAAGCCCGTCCCGAGCGACATCGACATCGCCCAGGCCACCGAACTTCTGCCCATCCTCAAGATCGCCGAACAGGTCGGCCTCGGCGAGGACGACCTGGACCTCTACGGCAAGTACAAGGCCAAGATCCACCTCGACGTCCTCGATCGGATGAAGGACCGCCCCCGGGGCCACTACGTCGACGTGACCGCCATCACGCCGACCCCGCTCGGGGAAGGCAAGACGACGACCACGGTCGGTCTCTGCCAGGCCCTCGGCGCTCACCTCGGGAAAAAGGTCGTCACCGTCGTCCGCCAGCCCAGCATGGGGCCGACCTTCGGCATCAAGGGCGGGGCGGCGGGCGGCGGCTATTCCCAGGTCGTGCCCATGGAGGACTTCAACCTCCACCTGACGGGCGATATCCATGCCGTGACGGTGGCCCACGACCTGCTCGCGGCGGCTATCGACGCCCGCATCCTCCACGAGTATTACCAGGATGACGAAAAGCTGTTCGGCGCCTTCTGTCCGGCCGACAAGCAGGGCCGGCGGCGGTTCTCTCCGACCATGTTCCGGCGCCTCAAGAAACTGGGCATCGCCAAGACGAACCCCGCCGACCTGACGCCGAAGGAGAAGCGCCGCATGTTCCGACTCGACATCGACCCGGCCAGCATCACATGGAACCGCGTCATCGACGTCAACGATCGTTTCCTCCGGAGGATCAAGATCGGGCTCGGCCCGGAGGAGCTGGGGCTGGCCAGGGAGACGGGTTACGACATCTCCGTCGCGTCAGAGATCATGGCCATCCTGGCCCTGACCACGGGCATGGCCGACATGCGCGAACGCCTGGGGAGAATGGTTATCGGCACGAGCCGCTCGGGCGAAGCCGTAAGCGCCGAAGACCTCGGCGTGGCCGGAGCCCTGGCCGTCCTAATGAAGGATACCATTATGCCCAACCTCATGCAGACGATCGAGAACACGCCGGCCATCGTCCACGCCGGGCCCTTCGCCAACATCGCCCCCGGCAACTCATCGATCATCGCCGACCAGATCGCCCTGCGTCTCGTCGGCAAGGACGGTTTCGTCGTCACGGAATCGGGCTTCGGGGCCGACTGCGGCATGGAAAAGTTCATGAACATCAAGTGCCGGGCCAGCGGCCTCGTCCCGAGCTGCGTCGTCATCGTGGCCACCATCCGCGCCCTCAAGATGCACGGCGGCGGGCCCAAGGTCCGGGCCGGGAGGCCTCTCGCCCCCGAATACACGGACGAGAACTTCGGCCTTCTGGGCAACGGGCTGCCCAATTTGGTCGCTCACATCAAGAACGCCATCGGCTTCGGCGTTCCCGTCGTCGTCGCTGTCAACCGATTCACCTCGGACACGGACGCCGAAATCGAAATGGTCCGCCGGGCCGCCGTCGCGGCCGGTGCCGAGGACGCCGTCATGTCCGACCACTGGGCCGAAGGCGGGGCCGGGGCCGTCGCCCTGGCCGAGGCCGTCATCGCCGCTTGCGCCAAGCCCGGGAACTTCCGCTTCCTCTATCCGCTCGAGTGGGACATCAAGAAGAAGATCGAGACGATCGCGACGCGGATCTACGGTGCCGACGGCGTCGATTACGCCCCGGAGGCAGAGGCCAAGATCGAGCTCTACACACGGCTGGGCTTCGACAAGCTGCCCATCTGCATGGCCAAGACGCACCTCAGCTTGAGTCACAATCCAGCCTGGAAGGGCGTTCCCAAGAATTACCGGCTTCCCGTCCGCAATATCAAGGCGAGCGTCGGCGCCGGCTTTCTCTACCCCCTCTGCGGGGACATAAGGACCATGCCCGGGCTGCCGACGCGGCCAGCGTTCTATGATGTCGACATCGACCTCAAGACCGGCAAGGTGACCGGGCTGTTCTGATCCCGCTCCGCGCCCTGCTACTTGGAGCGGATGACCCGCCCCTTGACTGCTGAAACGTCGACACTGCCGCTCCCGGTGTTGATCAGGCGGACGTCCTTCTCCACGTCCGCGATATCGATGCCGCCCGAGCCGTCGTCCACGGTCACCGTTCCGCCGACCCTGCGGACACGGACCTCGCCCGACCCGTCATCGATCGTGACGTCACCCGTCACATCGCTGATCTCCACCCCGCCGGAGCCATCGTCGATCTCCAGGTTTCCCTCGACACGCTCGACGACCACCTCTCCCGAACCGTCGTCGATCCGGACATTGCCGGCGACGCGAACGACGCGGATCGCGCCGGAACCGTCCTCGATCCGGACGGCGGCGGCCAGGTCCTCCACGACCATGCCGCCCGAGCCGTCGTCGATATCGAGGGCCATGGTTTTCGGGACCGTGACGGTCAGGTCGATCCTGGCGTTTTCGCCGAAGTGGAACAGCCGGCCGTTGTCACGGATGCGACCGACCAGGACCGCGACATCGCCCCTTTTCTCCAGGGTCAGTTCCACGCGGTCGCGGATATATTCCTCCATGTCCTTGTCCCGGACGTCCGGGGCGACGACCTCGGCCTTGACCTCGATCGCGGCCAGGCCTTCGCGGCCCGTGACCGCAAGCGAGCCGGCGCCCGCCCTGATATCAAGGCGCAGAACGCCCTGGGCCGGCAGGTTCAGGGTCTTCGTCGTCTCGAAAGCGGACAACGCCCCGGCCGAAGCCACGCAACACATGATGAGAACGATCGTTTTTTTCATGGAAACCTCCATCCGTCAACCCTAAAGACGGAGGGCGCGGCGCGAAAGTTCCCCCCGAAGCGGAAAATGCAGAATCGGGAGTAGAACCTAAAAAAAAAGGGGCCGAC
>MEXZ01000007.1:12861-13522 GCA_001773855.1 Candidatus Aminicenantes bacterium RBG_13_64_14 | reverse complement strand
GTAAAGAAAGGGGGGACTATTTGAGCGCGATCGTTTTCGAGGCCTTTCCGCCCTTGACGCTGTCGTAGGTGACCGTCAGCGTCCCGGACCCCTTGACGAGCAGCACAGCCGTCCGGGTGGTCTTCCCCGGGTACCCGTTGCGGACGATGATCCGCTTGAGGTCCTTCTGGTCGATGAGCGGCGTCACCGTGGGTTTGGCCTTGAAGAGCGTCTTGTTGTCGATGAAGCTGGCCGCGATGACCTCGACGCTTTTCCCTTCGACGAGCAGGAGGTCCGGCCGGACGACGTTGTTCTGGGCGGCCCTGGCCATGATCGTCGGCGTGACCTTGGTGTTGGCGATGTCGACGAAGACCCGGTAGACGTTGCCGCCGACATTTTCGACCGAGGTCTCGCCCATGCGGATGAGCGGCATCTCGTCGGCCTGGTAGAGGGAGAAGGCCATGTTCCGATGGCAGAGCTCCTCGTTCATGAACCGGGGCGGGATGCGGCCTTGGTATTTCTTCCAGACGCCGCCCATCTCGACCTTGCCGAACTGGGGGTGGTCGAAGGGCTTCCATTCGAGATATTCATCGCCGAATTCGAGGTACTTGTCGAAATAATACCGGGAGGCATTCGGAGCGATGGGGCTCTGGGGGTTGGCCTGCTGCTCCTTGAGTTCCGG
>MEXZ01000007.1:12779-12851 GCA_001773855.1 Candidatus Aminicenantes bacterium RBG_13_64_14 | reverse complement strand
TACTGGTCGCCGTTCCACAGCTCGTTCGAGAACGAGGGGATGCCCAGCCCGTCGTTCGTCCAGTCGATGAAG
>MEXZ01000007.1:12480-12753 GCA_001773855.1 Candidatus Aminicenantes bacterium RBG_13_64_14 | reverse complement strand
CCAGATGACGATGTAGCGGTAGAAGGGGATGATCCTTTCGCCGTTCTGCCCGAGCTCGTCGTAGAAGCGGACGTCGCTCATCGGGTACTCGCCGGCGGCCTCGGCGCCAGGGCCGCGGAGGATCATGCCTCCGCTGTTGTGGTAGGACTGGACGCCGGAGATATTCGGATGGGCCATCAGGAAATCGTTGACCGCCCGGGCCTCGGGGATCTGGAAGGGGTAGTCCATGGCCCCGCTCTGGATGTAGTCCGGCTGCCAGTCGCTCGCCCAGTT
>MEXZ01000007.1:11816-12418 GCA_001773855.1 Candidatus Aminicenantes bacterium RBG_13_64_14 | reverse complement strand
TGCCCTCGGAGCCGAGCTGGATGTAATCTCCCGTTTCGCCGAAGGGCACGGGTTCGAGGATGTTCGGGTTCGTCCGGCTGATCCGGTAGTTGCCGCGCCCGGGAACATACATCCGGATCTGCTCGATGATGCCGTTGTCGTTGATGTCCTCCGGCGGGTCCTCGTCGAAGAGGCCGTCGTTGTCGTCGTCCACGGGCACATGCCCCGAACGGGCGTTCCCGCCGGGCCCTTCCATGAAGAACTGCCGCCCGTCGGGATTGACCGTGGGGATGATGTAGAAGACACGCTCGTCGACGAGCCGGGTGACGTCCGCGATCCGGCCGTAGTTCTCCATGAGGTACCAGATCGTGTAGAGACAGACCTCGCCGCCCTGGATCTCGTTGCCGTGGACATTGGCTTCGATGTACATCGCCGCCTTGCCCGCCTCCGGGCCCGTAGCCGGGTTATTGATGGTCATGACCATGAGGTCGCGGCCGTCAAAGCTCTTGCCGATGGACTCGAGCTTCAGGAATTTGGGGAAGGCGGCCTGGAGCCTTTTCATGTCCGCGTAAAGCTCGCCGACGTCGTGCCAGCGGTTGAAGTCGAGCTTGACCTTGAACGCC
>MEXZ01000007.1:9583-11776 GCA_001773855.1 Candidatus Aminicenantes bacterium RBG_13_64_14 | reverse complement strand
GGGCCAGCCCGGCGGCTACCGTCAGGACGAGGGACAGGATCTTGCGTGTTTTCATCGTCGTCCTCCTCTCACTTCAGGGTGAGCTTGGCCGTGTCCGTGCCGCCCTTTTCCGACTGGACGACAAGCTCCACGACCTCGCCGGTTTTTCCCCGGATAAGCCATTCGTACTTGGCCCGCGTCCCGGAGCCGGCCAGGACGGGCAGGAAGTTCGTTTTGGCGTTTCCCGAAAGGATTTGCTTCGGGTCTACGCCGAGCTGGACCAGGGTCGGTTTAACCGCCCGCGCCGTTTGGCCATGGGCGAGAGAGGTCGGCCAGAAGCCGGCGTTCTCGACCTCCGCCTTGACCCGGAAA
This sequence comes from Candidatus Aminicenantes bacterium RBG_13_64_14, assembly GCA_001773855.1. Lineage (GTDB taxonomy): Bacteria > Acidobacteriota > Aminicenantia > Aminicenantales > Saccharicenantaceae > RBG-16-66-30. The sequence goes on along the minus strand of MEXZ01000007.1, from coordinate 11,425 downwards.
ATGCCGCCGCCTTGGCCGACGACTTCCGTTTTCGCCACCTTTACGCGGGCGAAGAGAGAGGAAAGGTAGAGCGCGAACTTGGCGTGAGCGCCGCCGAGTTCGGCAATTTTGGCGGCCGGAGGGTTCGTCGCCGCGTAGGGCTTGAACCCGCCGACCTCCACCTCTCCGAGGTCGGGGTGGTTTATCTTGGTCCATTTGACGAAGCCGTCGATTTTCTCGGCGTCCATCCACTTGAGAAGCTGCCTGTCGACGCCGGGGGCGGCGGCCTGTCCGGCTTCCGCCGGCCCTCCGCCCTGCCCTTGGCCGAACCGGGACATCTGCCCGGATTGCATCATCTGCATGATCTCCTGGCCGCCGCCGGACACGACAACCGTGGTGGCGGCGCCGCCCGTCCTCGACTCCTGCCGGCCGGCCTGCCCGGCCTGGGCCTGTTGGCCTGGCTCGCCGCCCGCTCCGGGGGGCGTCATGCCCATGCGCCGCTGGCCCGCGGATTCGACCGCGGCCAGTCCGAATCCCGGCGTCGAGAACGAGGGGACGCCGAACTGGAAATAGCCGTACTGGAAGAAGGCGCCCTGGGGCTCCCGGACGAGGAGCGGCTGGCGGATCCCGGTCATCTCGATGTACTTATCGCTCGCGGCCTTGAAGTAGTCGTAGTCAGCCGAACTGACCGTCGTCGCCGGACGGGAGTCCGGCCTTTGCATCCGGCCGGACGCGGCGGTTTGGCCCTGGCGGGCCGTCTGACGGCCGCCGCCCATCAGCATTTCGAAGGAAAACTCGCCCATGGCGAAGCGGCCGCCCCGGCCGCCGGCCCCGCCGGTCTGGATGATGCCCATGGTCCGGGCGCCGGCCACCGAAGAGTCGGCGAAGCGGATGAGGTCGAGTTCCCGCGCCTGTCCCAGCCGACCCGCGCTCGTCGGCGGGACGATCAAGTTGTCGCTCTCGCCGAAGGTCAGGACCGCGGCCACGTTGCGGTGGGCGACGATCCATTCCATCATGGCCCGGGACTCGCCCTCGCTGACCATGTGCGGTCCGGCCTCGGCCTTATAATAGGGATACTCATGGGCGAAGTTCCGGTTGATGTCGGTCCCGCCGGGGGGATCCTCGTTGATGAAGCCGTCGCCGTCGTTGTCTTTGCCCTCCCAGAATATCTTGTAGGCGCCGGACTCGCCTTTTTTCGGGTCGGCTTTTTTCATCAGGCGCGGCTCGTCGGGGTCGATCATGTATTCCCCGCCGGCGGTCTTGACCCTCATGATCGTGATGAAGCCGTCGTTGTTCAAGTCTTCGGGCCCGTCTTCGTCGGTCCGGCCGTCGTTGTCGTCATCGCGGGGGCTGGTGTTGGCCCTCCGTCCCGTCTTGACGGAAGCGAAGTAGCCTTCGGCGCCGTCGGGGTTGACCCGGGGAATGACGTAGATCGTGGAGTTGTCGAGCCTCTGCTTGACCTCGGCGTTCCCGGCGTAGTTATTGAGCAGGAATTCGACGACAGAGAGGGCAATTTCGCTCCCGACGAGGTGGTCGCCCTCGAAGTTGGCCGCCACGAGCAGGGCCGGCCGCTTAGCCGGCGGGACGCCGGCCGGGTTGGCGATCTCCACGACCCAGATGTCGCGGCCGCCGCGCGTCTGGCCGATGGATGAGATCCGGGCGATCGTTTTATGAGCGCCGGCCAGCGACTGGAGCGCCGCCGTCATCTCCGCGTAGGTGTGATATTTCGGCGGGTCCTGGGCGGCGGCGGAGCCGGCCGCGGCCGCGAACCCCAAAACCAAGAGGACCGGCAGGATTGCCGCCGGACGGTTGAGCCTGGCTAGAATTCGACGCAAGCGGACCTCCTTAATCATGACGGGGATG
>MEXZ01000007.1:3559-9293 GCA_001773855.1 Candidatus Aminicenantes bacterium RBG_13_64_14 | reverse complement strand
TCCAGAGCGGGCTCCTGGGCTGGCCGCTGAAAGCGACGGTCAGCGCGGCGACCGGTTTCGATTGGAAGTTCTACTGGAGCGGGTTGACCAACCTGAAGCCCGAGCCCGTTCCGCCCGAGCTCGACTACGATTTCTGGCTGGGCCCGGCTCCCTATAAGCCCTACCACCCTCACCGTGTCCACGGCACGTTCCGCGGCTACTGGGACTACGACGGCGGCGGCCTCGGCGACATGGGCATGCACTACCTCGACCCCGTCCAGTACCTGCTCGACAAGGACGGCACGAGTCCCGTCGAGATCTCGGCCGACTGCCCGCAGCAGCACCCCGACGCCTGCGGCGCCTGGCGGCGGATCGAGATGAAATACGCCGACGGCTGCGTCATCGTCCTCGACGGGGAGAACAGGGACAAGAACGCGCCCTTCCTCGAGGGCCCGGACGGGAAGCTCTTCCGGGGATTCGAGTCGGACATCCCCAACCTCAGGGCCAACCTGGCCACACTGCCGGACGCCGAGCCCCAGGTCACCGATTTCGCCGAGGCCGTCCGGACCAGGCGCCGGTTCGCGCTCAACGAGCAGAACGCCCACCGCTCCTGCACGCTCGTCAACCTGGGGAAGATCGCCGTCCAGCTCGGACGGCCACTCCGTTTCGACCCGGAAAAAGAGCGCTTCGCCGACGACGAAGAGGCCAACCGCCTCATCGACCAGCCCATGCGGGCGCCCTGGCACATCTGAGCGGACCGTGAGGAGAAAGAAGATGAAAAAGGCCCTGATCGCGGTTCTTATCCTTGCGGTTTCCTCCAGCGGCCTGACTGCCGCCCGGCAGGCCTCCGGTCCCGGCAGGGGGGAAGACCTGAAGCCACTCGTTTCGTCGATCCTCGAACGCTTCCCGGCCGAAATGTCCTCTGCCAGGGACGGGCTTTGCGCCGAGATCCTGAAGCTGGGCCCGGCCGCGATCCGGGAGATCTGTGGCCGTGTTCTCGCTCCCGGAGAGGGCGATGACGCCAAGGCCAGGTTCGCCGTCAATGGTCTCGCCGTCTACGTCACTCGGCCTGGGGCTGAGAGCGAGCGCGCCGTCTTCGCCCGGGCTCTCCTCGCCTCCCTGGCCGGGAGCCGGGACAAGAATGTCGCCGCGTTCCTCCTGTCCCAGATCCAGGCGGCCGGCAAGAAGGAATCCATCAAGCCCCTGGCCGGGTACCTCGTCGACGAGACGCTCGCCGGACCGGCCGCCGCCGCCCTCCAAACGATCGGGGGCCCGGAAGCCGCCCGGGTGCTCTTAAAATCACTCGACGCGGCGCCCTTGATCGCGCGTCTGGCGATCATCAAGGCGCTCGGCGAACTCCGAAGCCGTGAGGCGGTGAAAAGAATCCTCCGCTTCGCCGAAAGCGGCGACGAAGGGCTGCGTCGAACGGCCTTATTCGCCCTGGCCAACATCGGCGACCCCGCAGCGGGCCCGGTCCTCTCGAAGTCGCGGGTTGTCTCTTCGTTCCGGGAAAGGTCCGCGGCGCCCTCGCTCTACCTCCTCTACGCCCGGCGACTCACCGAATCCGGGAAGACCTCCGAAGCCTTGAGCGCGGCCCGGGCCGTGCTCGACTCTTACGTCAGACCCGAAGAAAGCCATATCGCCGCCGAGGCCCTGGCTCTCATCGTCTCGGCCCTCGGAGAACGCGCCCTGCCCGACCTTCTCCGGGCCATGGACAGCCCCAACCATGACTATCGCGGCGCCGCCCTGGCATCGGCCTCGTCGATCCCGGGAAACGGGGCGACGTTGCGGTGGGTCGAACGGGCCGCCCAGTGCGGACCCGAAGTCAGGGCTGAGATCATCGAGATGCTCGGCCGGCGCGGCGACGTTGCGGCGCTTTCCTTCGTCCAGGAAAGTCTTCTCAGCCGAGAAAAAACAGTGCGGCTGGCGGCCATTCCCGCCTCGGCCCTCCTCGGCGGGGAGGCCGTCCTTCCCGACATCCTTCGGCTCATCGGTCCGGCCGATGAAGACGAGGCCGCGGCGCTGAGGGCGGTCCTTCTCGGCTACCGCGCCGGCCTGATCGTCCCCGAATGCGTCCGCATTATCGAATCCACTCCCCTGCCGGGCAAGACCGTCCTCATCGAGGTCCTCGGCGAAAGGGGGGCGCGGGAAGAGATCGACCGCGTGTTCACGCTGGCCCAAGACCCGGAACCGGCGGTCCGCTCGGCCGCCGTCGGAGCCCTGGCCAACCTCGCCGGGGAAAAGGACCTGCCCCGTCTCGTGTCCATGCTGGAGACCGCCGTTGACGGCAACGACATCCTTCGTCTGCAGGAGGCCGTCGCTTCAGCGGTCCGCCGGAACCCGGACTCGATGAAAAGGGCCGACGCCCTCCTCGAACTCTTGAAGAACGCTCCGCCCGCCCGGAAAATCGCCATCCTGCGTGTCCTGCCGAAGGTCGGCGGGACAAGGCCGCTTCAGGCGTCCGTCGACGAGTACGGGAGCACGGACGCCCAGGTGCAATCCGTCGCCGTCTACGCCCTTTCGCAATGGCCCGATTATCAAGCGGCCGATGAACTGTTGCGCATCGTGAAGACGACGCGGACGAAAAAACATCTTCTCCTGGCCGTCGAGGGCTATGTCCGGCTCGTCGGCCGGGCCAATATGTCTAATCCGAGAAAGCTCGAGCTTCTCCAGGGCCTCCTCGCCCTGCCCATGGACGACGCCGACCGGAAGGCAGTCCTCATGGGAGTCGCCAAGGTCCGCGAGCCGGAGTCGCTCCGGTTGCTCTCGGGATACCTGGCCAACCCCGCCCTCCGCGAGTCAGCCGCCGCGGCGCTTCTGGACCTTACTTCGGAACAGGCCCCGCATGAGCGCTGGCTTTCGGGCCACGAGGCTTACACGGTCCTCCGGCTCGTCGAGGCCTCCCTCGCCGACCCCGCCCAGATAGAGAGGGTGGATAAGGTCATTGTCGAGCGTCTGCGCCAGGGCGGTTTCGTCCCGCTTTTCGACGGACGCGGCCTCGACGGCTGGAAGGGTCTCGTCGCCGATCCTCCCGGGCGGGCCAAGATGACTCCCGCGGAGCTCCTCAAGGCCCAGGCCGAGGCCGACGACCGGATGCGGGCCCATTGGAAGGTCGCCGACGGCGTGCTCGTTTTTGACGGCAAGGGCGAGAGCATGTGCGCTCTCGACGACTATGCCGACTTCGAGCTCCTCGTCGACTGGAAGATCGAGAAGGGCGGCGACAGCGGCCTCTACCTCCGCGGCTCTCCCCAGGTCCAGATCTGGGACGCCGAGGCCAACCCGGCGGGCTCGGGCGGCCTCTACAACAACCAGAAGGGGCGGAGCCAGCCGCTGGAAAAAGCCGACCGTCCCGTCGGCGAATGGAACACGTTCCGGATCTTCATGATCGGCGACAGGGTCTCGGTCTATCTCAACGACCGGCTGGTCGTCGACAACACCGTCCTCGAAAATTATTGGGAAAGGAACAAACCGATCTATCCGTCGGGTCAGCTCGAGCTCCAGGCCCACGGCAACCCGCTTTTTTTCAGGAATATTTTCATTCGAGAGATCCCGCGCGACTTGGACGTTCCGAGGATCGCCGAAGCCGAGACGGCCGAGGGGTTCGCGCCTCTCTTCAACGGCCGCGACCTCGAGGGCTGGACGGGCGACACTAACGGCTATGCCGCCGAGGCCGGGAAGATCGTCATCCACCCCGAGCGCGGCAGCGGCAACCTCTATACGGTGAAGGAATACGCGGATTTCGTCCTCCGCTTCGAATTCAAGCTGACCCCGGCCGCGAACAACGGCCTCGGCGTCCGGGCCCCGCTCGAGGGAGACGCGGCCTACGTCGGCATCGAGCTCCAGATCCTCGAGGACGGCTCGCCCGTCTACTGGGCCCTCAAGCCCTACCAGTATCACGGTTCGATCTACGGCGTCGTCGCGGCGCGGCGCGGCGCCCTGAAGCCCGTCGGCGAGTGGAACACCGAGGAGGTCACGGTCCGGGGCCCGCGTGTCACCATCGTCGTCAACGGAACGACGGTCGTCGACGCCGACATCGATGCGGCGACCGCCGGGGGGACCGTGGACAGCCGCGACCATCCCGGCTTGAGGCGGAAGTTCGGTCACATCGGGTTCCTCGGCCACGGCTCCATCGTCGAGTTCCGGAAAATCCGGATCAAGGGATTATAGGGGAGTTCAAGTCCCTCGAGCAGCGCGGCGTCCGAGTGCGCCGAGGCCCAACGCCTCGCGCAGGGCGGAGTTGATTTGGGTGTTGTCGAGGACGAGCCCCGGATACCAGGTCCCCCGGTATTTCATGAAATAGCGGGTTGCGGCGCCGGTCACGGCCAGGTCGACGAGCTCGTTCGTGTGCCCCGCCGTACCGAAAATGATATCCTCGTCCGGATAGACGTTGGGCGAAGCATAGACAGGGGTCGTGAGCGCGGCCCCGTTCGGGGACAATCCCCTATCGCTGCCCGTGGCGGGAGGAGCTTCCGGGTAGGCGACGCGCGGGTCCTGGCGGGGTAGGTCCCCGAGGCCGAGGCGTTTCGCGCCGCCGAGGACAAGCCCGCCGGTGGCATGGTCGGCGGTCACGAGCAGGACGGTGTTCGTCCAGTCCACCGTGTCTCCCGGGCGGTCGACAAAGGCTGTCGCAGCCCTGACCGCGCCGACGAGTTCGGCGATGCACGCGACCATCCCCCGGTAGTCGTTGTCGTGGTTGGCCCAGTCGATGTCGCCCTGCTCGACGACCAGGAAAAATCCGCCGGGGTTCGCGCCGAGATAGTCGAGCGCGGCGACCGTCGCCTCCCCGAGCGACGGATTCTCTTCGCTCCCGGACGTGACCCGGGGTCGTCCGGGGCTGTCCTCTGCTTGGGCTATGTCGAAGTTGCCGCCCTTGCCGCCGAAGAGACCGAAGAGCTTCTTGCCCGCCCGGAGCGCGGCCGCCGCGCCTTCGACGATGGCCCGGCCCCCATCGGCGCCGGGCGTCCTTTCCACCAGCAGGTAATCCGGCGACGCCTTGAGGCCGAGGTAGAGCGATTTCGAGATGTACCCCTGCCTGGGGTTGAAGTCCGGGTTGTCGAGAAGGGGATGTCCGCCGCCGATGACGACGTCGGGCTTGACCCGGAGGATGATCTCGTCGGCGAGGCCGAGGCCCTTATATCCCTTGAGCCCCGAGTAGTAGGCGTTTCGGCTGGGGTTGTGGCTGACGAATGCGGCCGGCGTCGCATGATTGAACGGGACCGTGCTGACGACCCCTATCCCAGCCCCGGTCTTTGTCCGGTATTCTTCGGTGATCGTCGTCAGTTCGCCCGCCGGCGGGTCTCCCGGAAGCCAGGAAATGTTGCCGGAGTCGGTCTTGAAACCGGTGGCCAGGGCCGTCGCCGCCGAAGCCGAATCCGTGGCTGGCCCGAACGGAATGGCGACCACGTCGTCTCCGCCGACGCGCGGCTTCGAGCCGTACGTCCTCACGTCATAGCCGAGCAGGGCCGTGAACGACGACCGTGAATAGGGCGGGCGCCGCGCTCTGCGGGCGTTTCCGTTGTAAACGTTGACGTCCCACGTCGCGACATAGGCCTGCCCCGGAAACTTCTGCCAGGCCAGCCCGTCGTCCCGTCCGTAGAGATAGCGGCTCGCCGCGACTTCGGTTTGGGCCGACATCCCATCGCCGATGAAAAAGATGACGTGCTTCAGGGCCGGCGCGCGCCGGCCGCAGGCCGGAGAGACGACGATGACGGCGCAGAGCAAGACGACGGTCAGGCCGCCGAGGAGGGCCTGATTG
>MEXZ01000007.1:3252-3533 GCA_001773855.1 Candidatus Aminicenantes bacterium RBG_13_64_14 | reverse complement strand
CGAGGGCGCTGTGCCGTCCGTTGACGAGCAGCTGAAGCTCGGCCGGGCTGGCCAGGACCAGGTCCTTTCCCTGGACCGGATATTTAGTCCGCTCGGCCGCGGGGACGGCGGTGATGTACTTCTGGTATTCCCGGTAGCCGTCCTGTCGGACTTTGGCCGTCGGCCGGGGGACGATTTTGGCCGCCCTTTTCTCGAGGTCCGCGAGGACGCCCGGCGCGGGCTTGAGGCCGAGATTCCGGGCGACGGCGGCACTATGGGTGTCCAGCGCGGCGAGGCCGGCG
>MEXZ01000007.1:208-3244 GCA_001773855.1 Candidatus Aminicenantes bacterium RBG_13_64_14 | reverse complement strand
TCCATCGACGGCCTTGGCCATCCTGGCCAGGTGGCCGGAAAGTGCGGCGTCGCCCGGCGCTAACTCGATGAGGGATCCGAGCGTGTCCTTTTCGTTGATGACCGCGGCTTCGAGGATGTCCCGGGCGAAGCGGGCGTCGACGGCGAAGGAAGCCGCCGTGGCCCTGTTCAGCGTCTCGAGAGAGACGACGAGCTGGTGTCCGAGGCGGCCGGCCGCGTTCGAAACGACCTCTCCGGCGATCTTGACGGCGTCCTCCGCGCCGGCGGCGGCGACGGTATAAGCGCCGGCCGCGCCGATGATGGCCGCGCGCTTGAGCTGGGTCGGGTCCGCCTTGTCGGCCACGTCGCCCGAGGTGTGGTACCATTTGTCGGGCCAGGCGATCATCATGATACCGGGGACGCCGACGCCCCAGTCGTTGAAGACCTCGTGGTCGGAGGCCCCGTAGTGGGTCTCGATCGAGTAGACGAAAGGCTCGTCGGCGCCCGAGGGGGCCACGACGCGGATCGGGACGCGGGCCGCTGTCGACCGGTTCTGGATGCGCTCCCGGTTCCCCTCGCCGATATACCGGTAATAGTTCTCCATGACGTCGTTGATGTAGTGGGCGTTGCCGTAGGTCGTCCGCATGAGACAGAAGAAGGCCTGGTTCTTCGACAGCCACTCGCCGACCATGTCCATGTTGATGTTGCAGAGCGTCCGCTCCATGATCTTCTGGTTGTCCTTGACCCATAAGCCTATGCCGGAAAACTCCGGCCCCCAGATGAAGCGGATGGACCGTTTCGGCCGGGGCAGGCGGCCCTCGGCGATGAGCGTATGGAGGACGCGGGCGGCCTCGAGGATGCAGGCGCTTCCGGAGATGTTGTCGTTGGCGCCCTGCTTCTGCATGCCCTCGAAAAGGTGGGCGGAAAGGATGACTTCGCCGGCCTCGGGGTCCGTCCCCGGGATGAGGGCCAGGACGTTTTCGAGGTCGGCCGGCTCCGTCTTGGATTCGACCTGGGCCCGGACGGTGATTTTTTCATTGGCCATCAGGCGGCGCTTCAGGATGTCGCCCTCGCGGACGGGCAGCTGGAAAGCGAACTTCGGTTCCTGGGGCTTGGCCGCGGGCTGAGCGGCCTGGCCGGCCGGCGCGGAGCGGCGCCGCGTCGAGATCCCGGCCCAGGGCATCTGGAGGGGGTCGAAGTAGGGACGGGACATGCTGATGGCGATGACCCCCAGGGCTCCCTGCTGGACGGCGAGGCTATAAGCCGAGCCGAGGCTTCCCTCGGTCACGACGATCTTGCCCTCGACCTTGGCGTCGGCGATGTCCTTGGGCATGCCGCGGCCGACCCAGACGAGATCGCCCGTGACGTCGGACGTCGCGCTGCCTGAGGCCAGCATGGGCAGCATGTCGTGGATGGAGGCGATCTTCTGGCGGCCCGGCTTGATTTCCCAAAGCTCTCCCTTGACGGCCCGCCAGGCCTGGCCGCCGGGATAGGCGGCGACTTCGACCCCGGCCAGGCCGTAGCTTTTCAGCTTGCGGACGACGACCTGGGTTTCGAGGAAGTTCCCCGTGAATTCTTCGTCGAGGCGCTCGCGGTTGAAGGCGTTGATCTCGGCGACCGTGTTCCAGGCCGCTTCGCCGGACGCTTCGCCGACGATCTCGTCGACCTGGGCTTTGGGCAGGAGCGTCCAATAGAGCCACGGCGTGTACTGGGCGGAGATCGCGGCGGGCAGGATGAGGGTCCCGGCAAAGACGATTATGAGACGTTTGGACATGGGGTTCTCCTTTCGGGATGTGCTGACCTGGACAAAGTCGAGGGCAGGGACGAAGCCGATCCGGCTCCTGTGAAAACCGATCGGGTCCAGGCCATGAAACGAGTTTATATACCAAAGACCGCCTGCGGGTCAACTGGCCCGCCGAGCGCGTTCTCCGCGCTCTTACATTCCGTACTTGGCGATGATCTCCTGCTTCGTCTTGCCGAGGATGTCGAACTTCTGTCCGACCTTGGTGAAAGCGGCGAGGGCCTTGTCGAGATGGTGGATCTCGTGCCCGGCCGAGATCTGGGTCCGGATTCGGGCCTGGCTCTGGGGAACGACCGGAAAGAAAAAGCCGATGGCATAAATGCCCTCGTCGTAAAGGGCCCGCGAGACGTCCTGGGCCAGCTTGGCGTTGAAGAGCATGACCGGGACAATGGGAGTGTCCCCTTCCCTGAGGACGAATCCCGCCTCGGTCAGGCCTTTACGCCAGTAGGCCGCGTTCTTCTCCAGCTTGTCCCGCCGCTCGGTCGACTTGGAGATGATGTCCATGACCTTGAGGACGCCGGCGACGACGACCGGGGCGATGGTGTTTGAGAAGAGATAAGGCCTGGCCCGCTGTCGGCACAGCTCGACGAGCTCCCGTCGCCCGCTGACGCAGCCGCCGGACGCGCCCCCGAGGGCTTTGCCGAAGGTCGTGGTGATGACGTCGATCTTGCCGACGACGCCGCATCTTTCGTGGGTGCCGCGGCCGGTCTTGCCGATGAACCCGGAAGAATGGGACTCGTCGACGAGGAGCATGGCGTCATATTTCTCGCACAGCGCGGCCATCTCGTCGAGCTTGGCCGTGTCGCCGTCCATGGAGAAGACGCCGTCGGTGACGACGAGCTTGAAGCGCTTGTCGGCGTGGAGCTGGAGCTTCTCCTCGAGGTGGCCCATGTCGGAGTGCTTGATCGTGTCGTGCATGGCGCTGCAGAGTCGGATGCCGTCGACGAGCGAGGCGTGGACGAGGCGGTCGGAGATGATGACGTCGTCCTTGGTCAGGATGGCCTCGAACACGCCGGCGTTGGCGTCCATGCAGGAGGGGAAAAGGAGGGTGTCCTCGGTTCCCAGGAACTCGGTCAGCCTCTGCTCGAGCTCGCGGTGGATGTCCTGGGTGCCGCAGATGAAGCGGACCGACGACATGCCGTAGCCGCGGCTCTCGAGGCCCTCGTGCGCGGCCTTGACCACATCGGGATGACTCGACAGCCCGAGGTAGTTGTTGGCGCACATGTTGATGACCTTTTTGAGAGGCGAGCCAGCCGG
>MEXZ01000007.1:0-186 GCA_001773855.1 Candidatus Aminicenantes bacterium RBG_13_64_14 | reverse complement strand
ATGGCGATCGCGTACTTGTTCTCGAGGAAGCGCTTCAGGGAGACCATCGAGAACGAGTCGACGATGCCGCCCGAGATGAGGGGCGTGTCGTAGCTCAGGGGTTCGCTGTCATCCTCGAGGTACTCTTTGGTGACGTAGTTAAGAACGGTGTCTTTCAAATCGTCGGCCATAATTTATCTCCTTTAT
>MEXZ01000006.1:4486-4567 GCA_001773855.1 Candidatus Aminicenantes bacterium RBG_13_64_14 | reverse complement strand
CGAGGACAGCGAGCCCGTGGCCCAGAAGAACTGCCACGGCTTGGCGATGCCGAGCTCCGCGGCCCGGGCGCTGAGGATGAG
>MEXZ01000006.1:4296-4472 GCA_001773855.1 Candidatus Aminicenantes bacterium RBG_13_64_14 | reverse complement strand
TCGTGACGAAGATCCCCGCGAAGAGGACGGCCACCTCGATGATCGGGTTGTACGTGAACCTGTTGTCGGTACGGCACTGACGTTTAGTCGTCAGAAGAGAGAGGATTGCCATAAGAATGAGCACGCCCTCGCGGCGGGGGAAGGGCAGGAAGATGCCGGCGACGACGCCCGCGAGC
>MEXZ01000006.1:3936-4212 GCA_001773855.1 Candidatus Aminicenantes bacterium RBG_13_64_14 | reverse complement strand
TATTGACGGCTATCGTAGAGAAAGAACATCAGCAGCACGCCGCCGACCATGACCGCCCACAGCGGGAAGAGCCGCAGCGTCCAGAAGAACGGCACGCCCTTGATGAAGCCCATGAAGAGCGGCGGGTCGCCCAGGGGCGTCAGCAGGCCGCCGATGTTGGAGACGACGAAGATGAAGAAGATGGGGACGTGGAGGGTGTGCTTGCGCTCGGAGTTCGTCTGGAGGAGGGGCCGGATGAGGAGCATGCTGGCCCCCGTCGTGCCGACGAAATTGGCC
>MEXZ01000006.1:3727-3898 GCA_001773855.1 Candidatus Aminicenantes bacterium RBG_13_64_14 | reverse complement strand
GGGGCGCGCGGAGCGGGAGGAGGGCGATGGATAGAAGGAGCCCGATGAACGGGACGACGGTCCATAAGGACAGCGACTGGCCGAGCTCGTGCGGATTCATGAGATGCGTATTGTAGCGGAAGCCCGAGTTTTTTCAAGGGAGATCGGGATCCCGGCGCGATACCGATCCAG
>MEXZ01000006.1:3104-3229 GCA_001773855.1 Candidatus Aminicenantes bacterium RBG_13_64_14 | reverse complement strand
CCGGCCGCATCTCGGCTCATTCCTTGATATTCCCGCGGGCGTCCGTTATCATCCCCAGCGAAGGGATGCCCTAGTGAAGTCCTGTGTCGTGCTGTTTTCCGGCGGGATCGATTCGACGACGGCGC
>MEXZ01000006.1:1711-1824 GCA_001773855.1 Candidatus Aminicenantes bacterium RBG_13_64_14 | reverse complement strand
GAAGATGGCCACGAGGCCCGCGTAAACGACGGCTCCCCAGCCCTGCCAGGGGACCCGGGCCCATTCGATCCGGACCAGCTCCCGGGCCGCGAACGGCAGGTAGACCAGGGTAC
>MEXZ01000006.1:290-1668 GCA_001773855.1 Candidatus Aminicenantes bacterium RBG_13_64_14 | reverse complement strand
CTCGAGGATGGGCTTCGAGAAAACCGTGTACCCGGCCCAAAAGGCGTTGGCGATGAGGATGAGGACGGCCCCGCGCCACGCGTCCCAGGTGAATGCGAGGCCTCCGTTCGCGCCGGAGACGACGAGGAGGAAGCCGCCGAAGGAGATCGCGATACCCGCCCAGCCGGCGAGGGGGATCCGCTCTTCGCCGGCCGCCGTGGCCATCAGGGCGATGAATATGGGGCTGGTCCCCATGACGATCGACGCCGTCGACGCGCTCATTATGCTGATAGCCTTGATGAAAACGATTTGATATCCCGTGATCCCCAAGAGGCCCAGTCCGGCCGCCTTCCAGACGTCCCCCTTCCGCCCGAACGCGAGCCGGCCCGGCCGGGCGATGAGGACGGCCAGGTAGGCCAGCGCCGCCAGGCTCAACCGGACGGCGTTGAAGCCGTGGGGCGAAAGGGACCGCAGTCCGATCTTGAGCACCGAGATGTTGACGGCCCAGAGGACGACGACCAGGACGATCAGCAGGTCGGTTCCGGAGAGGCGCGCTCCGTTCTTGGCGGCGGCCCGGGCGCTGGTCTTCATCATTTTCGGTCCGCGGGAAGGGAGGGCGGCTCCTGGAGGGGACGGCTCCGGGTCAGGACCGCCGCGTCCTCGGGCGGGGGGTGCGGGCTTCAACGATCGAGCGGAGACCGCCCCGGGGATTGAATTCGCCCCGGACGATGGCGCTTTTCGGGCGGCAGGCGCGCACGACGTCCTCGAGGATCCGGTTGACGACGTTCTCGTAGAAGATGCCCAGGTTGCGGTAGGCCAGGAAGTATTCCTTGAGGGATTTGAGCTCGAGGACCCGCCCGGCCGGGACATACCGGAGGGTGATAGTGCCGAAATCCGGCAGGCCGGTCTTGGGGCAGACGGAGGTGAACTCCGGGAAATCGATGGCGATCTCGTAATCGGGGAACTGGTTGGGAAAGGTCTCGAGCGGCGGAAGCTTCGCGTCCAGGCCGGCTTTGGCTTCGCGGTCCGTGTATCCGGGCATGAGCGTCCTCACTAACTCCTTGAAGGGACCAATGATATACGATTTCCAGGGCCCGCACAACCCAACTCCCGGCCGATCATCGTCCGGCCGCGGAGGGGCCTCCCGACTCGCCCCCATTCCCCGGGAGGTGGGGTTCCCTTATAATAGAGGATGAAATCGTGTCTCGGAACGAAAGAACAAGCATGAGCGAATGCAAGAGCGCGAAGAACAAGGCCCGGTGCAATTGCAGCTATGAGCCGTGCAGCCGGAAGGGCGTCTGCTGCGACTGCCTGGCCTATCACTGGAGGAACCGGGAGCTCCCGGCCTGTCTGTTCCCGGACGCCGTGGAGAAAACGTGGGACCGGTCCCTGCGCCGGT
>MEXZ01000006.1:0-161 GCA_001773855.1 Candidatus Aminicenantes bacterium RBG_13_64_14 | reverse complement strand
CCTCTACTGCCAGCTCGGATCGACGGGCCGGACGACCAACCGGCGCCGGAGCTGGTTCCCGCCGCGGACGATCCTGGCCCAGGTCCGGGCGGCCCTGGATTCGGGGCAAAGGATCGACGTCATCACCTTCTCCGGCTCGGGCGAGCCCACGCTCAACAAGG
>MEXZ01000005.1:3566-5014 GCA_001773855.1 Candidatus Aminicenantes bacterium RBG_13_64_14 | reverse complement strand
CGGCGGAGGATGCCGCGCCGGACGATGCTGGGCGAACTGGCCCGCATCGACGGCGTCTACGTTCCTTCCCTCTACCGGCCCGAGGCGGTGGAGGGTTCGCCGCTCGTCGTCCCCCGGCCGGTCGGCGACGCCCCTGCCCTCGTCAGGAAGCGGCTGCTCCGGGATTTCGCCAGGTCCTTTTTCCCGGAAAAGATCGTCGTCCCCAGCCTGCGGGTAGTTTTCGACCGTGTGGCCGTCGAGGCCGCTCGGGGCTGTCCCCAGAACTGCCGTTTCTGTCAAGCCTCGAGCCTCTACTTCCCGCACCGGCCCAAAGACCCGGCTTTCATCCGCAAGACGGCCCTCCGCAGCCTCCGCCAGACCGGCTACGAGGACGCCTCTCTCACGGCGCTTTCGATCGGCGATCATCCCCACCTCGAGGAGACGGTCCGCTGTCTCATGGACGAGTTCTCTCGGGAAAAGATCTCCCTGTCCCTCTCCTCGCTCCGGCCGGGGAAACTGACCCGCGACCTCGTGGAGAACATCCTCAAGGTCCGCAAGACCGGATTCACCCTGGTCCCGGAGGCGGGGACCGAGCGTCTGCGCGCCGTGATCAACAAGAAGCTCGACGGCCGGGAGATCCGGGATGCCCTGACCTTCGCCTTCGAGGGCGGCTGGAAGCTGGTTAAGTTCTACTTCATGGTCGGGCTGCCCACGGAGACGGAGGAGGACCTCGCCGGGATCGTCGACCTCGTCCGGGGGAGCCTCGAGCTCGGGCGGTCGATCCTCGGGTCATACCCCCGGATCCACGTCAGCCTGTCCTCCTTTATCCCCAAGCCGCACACGCCGTTCCAATGGGTGGGCATGGACGACGAAGCGGTCCTCTTCGAGAAACAGGCGTATGTCCGCTCGGAGCTCCGCAGGCACAAGAGCGTCGAGTTCAAGGCCCATTCGGTACCGACGTCCGTCCTCGAAGCCGTTTTTTCGCGCGGCGACAGGAGGCTCGGCCGTGTCCTCCTTGAAGCCTGGAAGAGGGGAGCCCGGTTCGACGGTTGGGACGACAAGCTCGATACAGCGGCCTGGAAGGACGCCTTCGCGGTCGAAGGCGTCGATTACCGGGACTACCTCAACCCTCTTCCCCGCGACGTGGCGCTCCCCTGGGACCACCTCGGCTCCGGCCTCCGGAAAAGCCACCTGGCCCGGGAGCTTGAACTCGCCCTCAAGGGGGAGCCGTCCCCCACATGTCTGGAAAGGGCCTGCGGGGATTGCGGGGGGTGCGACACACGGGCCTGGAAGAAGCCGCCCCGTCCCGTGAAGATCGGCCCCATTCCCGGGCCGGCTGCTCCGGCGGGAGAACCCGGAGACGAAACCCTGCGCTATAGGGCCGTCTATTCCAAGCGGGGAAAAGCCCGATACCTATCCCACATCGACCTCATCCACGTCGTCCAAAGGAGCTTCCGCAGGGCGGGGAT
>MEXZ01000005.1:0-3555 GCA_001773855.1 Candidatus Aminicenantes bacterium RBG_13_64_14 | reverse complement strand
CCGGGTCGCCGTCGCTCCACAACGCGATGGACCGGTTGGTCTATTCCCTCGACTGGAAAAACGAGGACGTCAGCCGCGCCTGGGAGGCCAAGTCCCGGACGGGGGAGGGGGCCCGGCCGCCGATCCTGACCGGCCCCGTTCTCAAGGCCGCCCTGGGCCGATTTAAGATCTCGCTGCCGGACGGGGCGGCCTTGGATTTCCGGATCTCGGGCCGGCGCCTGATTATCAACCTGCCCATTTCTCCCGCGAAGGGGTTCCGCGCCCAGGACATCGTCCGGGAAGTCTTCGGCATCGAGGACCCCGTGTTCCTCATTAGGAGGGACGACATCGTCTTCAGACCGGCCGCCTGAAATTGACACGATCCCTTGCAATCGCGGCGCGGATTAACATGCTCTTTTGAATTCTCTGTCCTGGAGTTCTAACCCGTTCTTGCCGCGATTACTGCCGGCCCTCTAAATTGACAGGGCCGGCGGAATCCGGTAGACTTCCACGTGATTTCTCCAAGAAAATCCATAGACTCACTCAAGATCGGGAGGATGAGCCGTGATTGAATTCGAACTGACCGAAGACCAGCTTGCCCTTCAGGAGATGGCCCGCGAGTTCGCCGCGAAAGAAATGCGTCCCAAGGCGGCCGCTTACGACCAGGGCCACGATTTTCCGGAGGACGTGATGCGCAAGGCCTTCGAAGTCGGATTCCTGGCTTGCACGGTGCCGGCAGAATACGGCGGCGGCGGGCTCACGGAAATCGAGACGGCCATCATCAGCGAGGAGCTCGCCTGGGGCTGCGCCGGGATGTACACGACGATGATGGCCAACTCTCTGGCCTTCACGCCCATCATCCTCTTCGGCACGGAAGAGCAGAAAAAGAGATTCTTCGCCCCCTTCGCCAAGAGCATGGCCTTCGCCTCTTACTGCCTGACCGAGCGGGAGGCGGGATCGGACACGTCGGCCATCAAGACCACGGCCCGCAAGGACGGCGCCCACTACGTCATCAACGGATCGAAGTGCTTCATCACGAACGGCGGCGTCGCCAGCCTTTACGTCGTTTTCGCCAACTCGGCGCCTGAAAAGGGGGCGCGCGGCCTGAGCGTATTCGCCGTCCCCCGGGATACGCCGGGGGTCTCCGTCGGCAAGGTCGAGGACAAGTTCGGGCACCGGGCATCGAACACGACCGAGCTTTTTTTCGAGGACGTCCGCGTCCCGGCCGACCACCTGATCGGGCGTGAGGGCCTCGGATTCATCGTGGCCATGAGGACGTTCGACAAGACCCGCGCGGCCGTCGGGGCGGCGGGTGTCGGGATCGCCCGGGCGGCCCTCGAATACGCCATCGAGTATTCGAAGACGCGTATCCAATTCGGCAAGCCCATCGCCACTTTCCAGGCGACGGCCTTCAAGATCGCCCAGATGGCCATGGAGGTCGAAGCGGCGCGCCTCGTCGTCTGGCGGGCCGCCTGGCTCATGGACCGGGGCAAGCCCAACGGCAAGGAGTCGGCCATGGCCAAGTGCCTGGGTTCGGACGTGGCCATGAAGAACGCGATGGAAGCCCTGCAGATCTACGGCGGCTACGGTTACATGAAAGACTACCCCATCGAGAAACTGGTCAGGGACGCGAAACTGCTTCAGATCTACGAGGGGACGAACGAGATCCAGAGGCTGGTGATATCGCGGGACGTGATCGGCCCGATCAGGGGCCGATAAATATCAACCCGTTAATCCACGGGCTCTGAAGCCCGGGCAGATCAGTCTTCGATGTACTCGGGGATCAGGGCCAGGGTCTCGATCCCGGCGCCGCGCACGATGTCGATGACTTCCATGACTTTGGAGAAGGGGAGCTTGGCCAGGGCGCGGATGAAGATCGTTTTGTCCTGGCGCGCGCTGTAGAGGCGCCGGAGCTCTTCGAGAAGGCCCCGCAATTCGGAGGGGGTGCCGTTGATCTCCACGACGTCACTGTTTTTCAGCGTTAGAACGATGAGGCCCGAGGGCTGGCCGGCGGCGGTGGAATCGGACTGCGTTTCGGGCAATTTGACATCTATGCCTTTTTGAACGAGAGGCGTGATGACCATGAAGATGATGAGAAGGACGAGAAGAACGTCGCACAACGGGACGACGTTAGGCTCAGCTTTAGACATGTCAGCCTCCTTGATACAACTCTAACAAAGCCATTTTATGGCAACTCCCCCGGTTTGTCAACGAAATTTAGGGGGCGTCTTATTTCAAGGTGTCGATGGCCTTGCGGTTGTTGCTCGTGTGGAAGACGAGGAGGGTCTTGCCCTCTCCCGCGGACGAACCGTAGGAGTATTGGATGGCAATGACCGCGTTGCCGAGGAGCGCCCCGATCTCGGCGCCGGCGCCGATCCTGTCGGCGACGAGAACCGTGAGGACCTTCTTCGACTTGACCTTGTAGCCCAGGGTCCGCAGGGCCTTTTCGGCCTTCTTGGCGTCCGAGGTGACCAGGTGGAAGTGGCCCTGGTCGGTTTCCGAATAGACATAGAGAGCCTTGACATTGATGCCGGCGTTGGCCAGGGTTCCCAGGACGCGCCCAAAGATGCCGGGCTCGTCGGGCGTGGTGACGGTGAGTTCGGTATCTTCATTTACGGATGTCACGGTCTTTCTCCTATTTTCGGAAAGGAATTATAACAGATTTAGGCGAGGGGGGACAAGTCCGCCTTGTCTTTTACGCCGGGTCCTTTATAATTAAATGCCGGAGTGAAACATGTCGGATGAGAAACGGGCGGCGAGAGTCAAGGGACGAGCCTTAGGCTCGCCACTCACCCGTGCCTTATATCCACGGGCGAGTACGGCGGAAGTGGACCCCCAGGCTTTGCAGTCCTCAGGCGCGAAGCGAATGAGGGCGGGCAAGCCCGGGGCCCCGGCCGCCGTAGCCATCATCGACAACTCCATCGACCCCGGAGTCTACCGGCCCGTCGAGCACTGGAGCCGGCATCTCACCGTTCCCTGGGACGCCTTCGTCGCCAGGGACGGCCGCTTCCCCGACCCGGCGGACTACTCCCACATCATCTTGACGGGTTCCGAGGCCTCCATCCTCGAGCGCGATGCTTGGGTTGATGTCGAGGCCGGGATCGTCAGGGAGGCGGTCGCCGCAGACGTTGCGGTGCTGGGCAGCTGCTGGGGTCACCAGCTCCTCGCCTTCGCCCTCGCCGGCGAGTCGCATGTGCGCCGCTGCGAACGGCCCGAGATCGGCTGGGTGCCGATCCGCGTGGACAAGGAGAACGACCTCCTGGGCCCGGCCGGGACGCCGTACATGTTTTCCGTCCATTACGACGAGGTCCGGGACCTGCCCGCCCCCTTCGAGATCCTCGCCTCGACCGACGCATGTCCGGTCCAGGCCTTCCGCCTCCGCGGCAAGCCGGTCTGGGGCCTGCAGGGCCATCCCGAAGTGGACATCCCTTCGAGCTTACGTTTCCTCCAGGACCTTGTCGATCGCGGCTTCAAGGGCCGGGGTTTCCTCCTCGAGGCCCTTCGGCAGCCGCCTCGGGACTCCGGGCTTATCCTCCGGATCGTTAGGACCTTCCTGGAGGCCGGCCGCCTTCGGGG
>MEXZ01000004.1:7087-7167 GCA_001773855.1 Candidatus Aminicenantes bacterium RBG_13_64_14 | reverse complement strand
CTCGGGCAGGATGACGGCCCCGCCGGCCGCCTCGAGCTCGCGGGCATTGGCGGTCTGGTGGTCGTCGGCGGCTCCGGCGA
>MEXZ01000004.1:6380-7033 GCA_001773855.1 Candidatus Aminicenantes bacterium RBG_13_64_14 | reverse complement strand
GCGGCAGGGCCGCGGTGACGCGACCGTTGAGGAACCGCGAGCCCTGGCTGCCGCCGAAGACGAGGACGGCGAGCGTCCCCGTCCGCCGCTTCGGGGGCAGGGCGTAGAACTCCTCGCGGACGGGGTTCCCGAGGACGACGCCCTTGCCCTTGAAGGCCGGGAGGGTCGAGGGGAAGGCCACGACGGCCCGGCGCACGGACCGGGCGAGCAGGCGGTTGGTGAAGCCGGGCCGGGCGTTCTGCTCGAGGATGATCGTGGGGATGCGGAGCCATGCGGCGAGCAGGACGATGGGCCCCGAGCTGTACCCGCCGACGCCGACGACGAGGCCCGGCCGCGTCCGGACCAGGATGAGGAGCGAATGGGCGAAGGCCAGGGGCAGGAGGACGAGGCCCCGGAGGCTCTTGAGCCCGCGCCCCTTGAGCCCTTCGATCCGCATGGGGATGAAGCGGACGCCGTGCTCGGCCATGATCCGCTGCTCGACGTCGCGCCGGGTCCCGACGTAGGTCAGGGCCAGGCCGGGGGCCATGGCCAGGAGGCGCTTGCCGACGACGAGGGCCGGGTAGAGATGCCCCCCCGTCCCTCCGCCGCTGATGACGACGCCCCGCGGTCTCATATCCTCACCGTCCCTCCGGCGTCCCCCTTCTTCTGGCTGA
>MEXZ01000004.1:6199-6317 GCA_001773855.1 Candidatus Aminicenantes bacterium RBG_13_64_14 | reverse complement strand
GGGGGAGGGGAGTTCCCTTGGCCGGCCCGAGCCCGAGGACGATCGACATGTTCATCAAGGCCTGGGAGACGATGACCAGGGTGATCCCGGCGGCGATCATCCGGAACGCCGGGTTCGG
>MEXZ01000004.1:5495-6096 GCA_001773855.1 Candidatus Aminicenantes bacterium RBG_13_64_14 | reverse complement strand
A
Organism: Candidatus Aminicenantes bacterium RBG_13_64_14; assembly: GCA_001773855.1. GTDB lineage: Bacteria > Acidobacteriota > Aminicenantia > Aminicenantales > Saccharicenantaceae > RBG-16-66-30. The sequence continues at coordinate 6,095 of MEXZ01000004.1, read as the reverse complement.
TGAAATCGGTGTGGGCGAACGGCAGGAAATCGAGCTTCTGGGCGCTCTGGCCGGGTCCGGTCCCGACCAGGCCGCCCGAGCCCAGGGCCAGCCGGGATTGCTCGACCTGGTAGCCGCTGCCAAGGACATCCTTCTGGCCGGAGAGGAAGCCTTGGATCCGGGCCACCCTATAGTCCGCCCGAACGAGGTAGAAGCCGAAGAGGACCGCGGCCAACCCTCCCGCGGCGGCGAGGTAGCGGAGCTTGACCCCGCCGATGAAGAGCAGCATGGCCGCGAGCGCGGCCAGGACGACGGCCGTCCCGAAATCGGGCTCGATGAGGACGAGGACGACCGTGACGATGAGCACGATCGCCGGCAGGGCCAGCGTCTTGATCTCGTTGAGCTTGTCCCTCCGGCTCTCGACGTAGGTCGCCAGGAAGAGGACCAGGCTGATCTTGGCCAGCTCGGACGGCTGGAAGCGCAGTCCCATGAGGACGATCCAGCGGTTGGTCCGGGCGATCTCCGGCATGGCCAGGCAGAGCATGAGGAGGAAGATGGTCAGGCCGAGCAGCCCGAAGACGAACGCCGGCTGAAGGAAGAAGGGCTTCCGGACCGAGACGA
>MEXZ01000004.1:5169-5466 GCA_001773855.1 Candidatus Aminicenantes bacterium RBG_13_64_14 | reverse complement strand
GGCGGACCTCGGCTTTGAAGGCCCGGCCGCGCTCCTCGAAGTTGACGAACATGTCCCAGCTCGTAGCGGCCGGGGCCAGGAGGACGACGTCGCCCCGGGCCGCGGCGGCGAAGGCGGAGCGGACGACCTCGCGGTACGTCGAGGCCCGGACGACGGGGACGACGCCGCCGAGCGCGGCCTCGATCTTGCCGGCCGCCTCGCCGACGAGGACGACCGCGCGGACGCGCTTGCGGACGGCGGCCCGCAGGGGCGAGAAGTCCCCGCCCTTGCCCCGGCCGCCGAGGATGAGGACGACCG
>MEXZ01000004.1:4764-5083 GCA_001773855.1 Candidatus Aminicenantes bacterium RBG_13_64_14 | reverse complement strand
AGGACGTCCTCGAGCCGGTGTTCGAGGCCGCGGAAGGCCCGGATCGTCCGGCGCATCGAGGCCCCCGGCGCGCCCAGGAGGCGGCCGATGAGCGAGGCCGCCAGGACGTTCTCCAGATTATGGGCGCCGGGGAGCCGCACCGCGGCGGCCGGCAGGATCCTTTCCGGCGGGCCGTCCTTGACGACGATCCAGCCGTCGTCGATGAAGGCGCCCCGGGCCGGGCGGCGCTTCCGGCTGAAGCCGTAGACCCGCGAGCGGGCTTCGGCGCGCAGCCCCCAGATCCGCGGGTCGTCGCGGTTGAGGACGGCGACGCCGTCCG
>MEXZ01000004.1:4607-4676 GCA_001773855.1 Candidatus Aminicenantes bacterium RBG_13_64_14 | reverse complement strand
CGACTTGCCGTTCGAGCCGGTGATGCCGACGATCCGGCCCCGGAGGAACAGGTAGGCCAGCTCGATCTC
>MEXZ01000004.1:3985-4091 GCA_001773855.1 Candidatus Aminicenantes bacterium RBG_13_64_14 | reverse complement strand
ACGTCGACCAATTGGCGTGTCCGGCCACATAGGTCAGGGCAGTCAGGGCCGTGACGCTGATCAAGGTCAACCCGATGGCCAGCCCGTCGAGTCCGTCGGCCAGGTT
>MEXZ01000004.1:3581-3745 GCA_001773855.1 Candidatus Aminicenantes bacterium RBG_13_64_14 | reverse complement strand
GCCGACCAGGCCGAACAGGATCATCGACCCCATGGCCACCCAGACATAAGCGTTGCCGAGATTGCCCCAGAGGAGCGTCGGGACGACCGTGCAGAGGATGATGATGAGGCCGCCCATCGACGGCGTCCCCTTCTTGGCGTAATGGCTTTTCGGGCCGTCGGCCC
>MEXZ01000004.1:2780-3252 GCA_001773855.1 Candidatus Aminicenantes bacterium RBG_13_64_14 | reverse complement strand
TCATTGAGGAAGAGGAAGGGGGTCCGTGCGTGTTCCCGCCCGTAGCGAAGGCCCAGGGCGAATCCGTCGTAGCCTTTCGCCTTGACCGATTCGGCCCGGACGTCGGCGCCGTGACCGCGGCCGAACGTGACCTTGCGGCCGCCGAAGCCCTCGGCGATCCGCATGACCAGAGGGTCGTCGGCGTTGAGAACGGCCGTCGCGCCGGGCTTGGCCCCGTCGAGGATCTCTTTCTTGGCCAGCGCGATCTCCTCGAGGCTCTTGAAGAACTGGAGGTGGACGGGACTGATATTGGTGACGACGGCGACGTCGGGCGGGGCGATGCGGGCGAGCGCCGCGATCTCCCCGGCGGCGCTCATGCCCATCTCCAGGACGGCCGCCTCGTCGCCGGGCTCGAGGCGGAGAAGGGACAAGGCCAGGCCAAGGCGGTTGTTGAAGTTCCCTTCGGATTTGAGGACCCGGAAGCGGCGGGCCA
>MEXZ01000004.1:2284-2571 GCA_001773855.1 Candidatus Aminicenantes bacterium RBG_13_64_14 | reverse complement strand
AAGGGTTTCCTCGACGACCTCGATATCGCCGAAGTGCACGGTCCGGTCCTTGAAGATCTGATAATCCTCGTGGCCCTTGCCGGCGACGAGGACGAAGTCGCCCTTGTTGGCCGTGGCCAGGGCCCGGGCGATGGCCTTCCTCCGGTCCGGCTCGATCTCGTAGGTCTTGACGGCCTCCTTGGCGAAGCCCGTCTCGATCGCGGCGATGATGGCCATCGGGTCCTCGGAGCGCGGGTTGTCCGAGGTCAGGATGGTCCAGTCGGCCAGGCGGGCGGCCACCCGGCCCA
>MEXZ01000004.1:1999-2171 GCA_001773855.1 Candidatus Aminicenantes bacterium RBG_13_64_14 | reverse complement strand
TGGGCGTAGTCGACGACGATCAGGAGGCCGCGGCCGTTGGGGACGCGCTCGAACCGGCCCGGCACGCCCTTGAGCGCCGCGGCGCCTTTGACGATGTCGGCCGGCGCGACGTTGAGGGCCAGCGCGGCGGCCGCCGCCGCCAGGAGGTTGTAGAGGTTGTGCTGCCCGACGA
>MEXZ01000004.1:1440-1915 GCA_001773855.1 Candidatus Aminicenantes bacterium RBG_13_64_14 | reverse complement strand
GGACGATGGCCGCGGGCTCGAGGCCGAAGGTGACCGTCTTCATGGGCAGCTCGGCGACGAGCTTCTGGCCCCACGGGTCGTCCATGTTGACGACGGCGGCGCGCTTCTTGTGGTTGAGCGTGAAGAGCTTCTTCTTGGCCTCGAAATAGCCGTCCATCGACGGATGGTAATCGAGGTGCTCGCCACTGAGGTTGGTGAAGACGGCCACGTCGTAGCTCACGCCCCAGACCCTCTTCTGCTCGAGGGCGTGCGACGAGACCTCCATGACGCAGTGGGTGACGCCGGCGTCGAGCATGTCCCGGAGGAGGGCCTGGAGGTCGGGCGACTCGGGGGTCGTCCGCGGCGCCGGGACCTTCCAGCCGGGCCGGCGGTATTCGATCGTCCCGATGAGGCCGGGCACGGCCCCGGACGCCCGGAGGATCTCCTCGATGAGGTAGGTCGTGGTCGTCTTGCCCTTGGTCCCGGTGACGCCGAC
>MEXZ01000004.1:1168-1366 GCA_001773855.1 Candidatus Aminicenantes bacterium RBG_13_64_14 | reverse complement strand
CCTGGACCCAGGCGGAGGCGCTCGCGGGAGGCTTGGGCCAAGCGGACAGGATAGCCGCTGCCCCGTTGGCCTCGGCCTCGGCGACGAAGTCCATGCCGTTCTGAGCGGCGCCGCGCAGGGCGGCGAAGAGGAAGCCGGGTCTCACGGCCTTGGAGTTGTAGGCGATCCCGGTGATCTCCTCCGCTCCCGGCTCTCCGC
>MEXZ01000004.1:789-995 GCA_001773855.1 Candidatus Aminicenantes bacterium RBG_13_64_14 | reverse complement strand
AGTAGCCATCCTTGGGCTGGTCGAGGACGACGATCATCGCGAGACGGGGCTTCTCGACCGGCGTGAAACCGACGAACGAGGCCGTGTAGTTCCGGGTATAGGCGCCGACGGTGCGGTCGTATTTTTTGGCCGTCCCGGTCTTGCCGGCGATGCGGTAGCCGTCGAGCCGGCCGTCTTTGGCGGTCCCCTCCTCGACGACGCCCTCG
>MEXZ01000004.1:619-743 GCA_001773855.1 Candidatus Aminicenantes bacterium RBG_13_64_14 | reverse complement strand
GGTTCCTCGGCCGGCAGGTCGATCCGGGTCTTCGCCCCGATGCCGAAGGCCTGGATCGTCTCGCAGAACTCGGGGACGCTGACACGCTGGGCGAATTGGACCGTTCCGACGTTGGACGACTTGA
>MEXZ01000004.1:342-564 GCA_001773855.1 Candidatus Aminicenantes bacterium RBG_13_64_14 | reverse complement strand
TCCGCCGATCCTGATGAAGCCGGCGCTGCAGTCGAAAACCTCGGAGAAGCCGACCCGTTCGCGCTCCAGGGCCGCGGCGGCGGTGATGATCTTGAAGACCGAGCCGGGCTCGTAGCTCGCTCCGATGGCCCGGTTCATCCAGGCCTCCTTGGGGCCCGGGAACCGGTTGACGTCGTAGGCCGGGCGGCTGGCCATGGCCAGGATGTCGCCCGTCTCGGAATC
>MEXZ01000004.1:0-289 GCA_001773855.1 Candidatus Aminicenantes bacterium RBG_13_64_14 | reverse complement strand
GCTCTTTCTCGGCGAAATACTGGATCGTCGCGTCGATCGTCAGGACGAGGTCCCGGCCGGGGACGGGCGACTTGATGACGTGGTTCTCGTAATCGCGCCCGCCGTTGACCTTGAAGCTGATCTGCCGGCCCTCGACGCCTTTGAGGAGGTCGTCGTAGCGGGCTTCGACCCCGCCCCGGGAGTTCTCGGCGAGGTTGATCTTGAAGCTGATCTGCCGGCCCTCGACGCCTTTGAGGAGGTCGTCGTAGCGGGCTTCGACCCCGCCCCGGGAGTTCTCGGCGAGGTTGAT
>MEXZ01000003.1:588-6814 GCA_001773855.1 Candidatus Aminicenantes bacterium RBG_13_64_14 | reverse complement strand
CGCCCGTGAGCTTGCCCGCGATCCCCGAGAAGATCCCCATGGCCAGGAAAACGCCGCCGATCTCGAAGATGAACCATTGGTATTTCAGGATGCCGAAGACCATGACGCCGAAGCCCGCGGCAAAGACGACCATGACCCGTTTGTGGGCGGCCGTCAACGCCAGCTTCTCGATCACCGGGCCCCCGACCTGGAGCTTCTTCCGTTTCTCGAGGTCTTCTTCGTAGGTCGGGCTCTTCGTCGGGTCCTTGAGGACCCGGCCCGCGTAGCGCATGACCACAGCGATGACGATGGCCGTTCCGCCGGCCCAGACGGCGAGTCTGTATCCCAGCCCGGAATAGAGGGGCAGGCCGGCGATGCCCTGGGCGATGCCGACCGTGAACGGGTTGAAAAAGGCGCCGGCGAACCCGGCCGCCGCGCCCAGGAACGGCAAGGCGACCCCGACGATGGTGTCATATCCTAGCGACAGGGAGAGCGGCACGAAGATCAGGATGAAGGGCATGGTCTCCTCGCACATGCCCCAGATGGCGCCACCCAGGGAAAATAGGATCATGGTCACGGGGATGAAAAGAACCCGGAGGGCCTTGCTCCGGCCGAACTTCAAGGCCAGGTTGTGGATGACCGTCGTAATGGCCCCCGTCTTCTGGATGACGGAGAAGGCGCCGCCACAGATAAAGACGATGATGATGATGGCCGCGGCGTCGACGAAGCCCCGGGCCGGCGAGACGAAAAGCGCGCCGAGCCCCTGCGGCCGGCTCTCGGCCCGCTCGTAGGACCCGGCCACGGGGATGGTCCGGCCGTCTTTCTCCACGCGCTTGTATTGGCCGCCGGGGATGACCCAAGTGGCGGCCGCGGTCAGGACGACCATGATGTAGATGAGAATGAGCGTGTGGGGGAGTTTCAGCTTCTTCGTTTTCATTCCGCCGGGCCCTCCGCGCGGCCCTTGACCGGGTCGAAGACGTCGCCGGGGAGGAGGAGGTGCAAGGCGACGCCGTGGCCGCCCAGTTTGTTGGATGAAATCCTGGAAACGACCGCCTCCCTGGCGTCGACCACGAAAACCTGGCTCTCGCCGAGGATCTCCCACTTGCCGTCCGGCCGGACCAGGATGGCCGTCGCTTCGTCGATGCCGGCCCCTAGGAGAGCCGGGTTCTCGAGGACAAGGCTGATCAGCCGGTTCTGCCGGCGGCGGATCAGGAAGTGCTGGTCAATGATGGCGTTCTTGATGAAGCCGAAGCCGCGCACGTGGACGACGTTATCGGCTTCGACCGTCTGCCAGTTAAGGTCCTCGTCGGTCGTCCGCTTCTCGTCGCCCGTGATCATGACTTCGCTCATCACGGCCGCGCCCGCGCTCGTGCCCCCGAGGAGGCACCCCTCCGCGTAGAGTTCGAGCATACGGGCGTGGACGGGCGTGTCGAGGAGGGCGGCGGTCAGCCGCGCTTGGTCCCCGCCGGCGAACCAGATGGCGCTCACGCCGTCGAGGATCTTGGCGCTGTCGGCTTTCATGGCTTCATCACGGGTCAGATGGTAATAGACGACATCCTGGACGCCGTATTTCCGGAACTCGGCGACGAGCTCCGGCCCGACTTCGAGCGGGACGCTGCTGGCCATAGTGAAAATGACGACCCGGCCCGTGCCGAATCCCTTGGCCAGCTCGACATACCGCCTCATGAGAGGTTCGTCGCGGTCGCCGCCCCCGACGATGAAAAGGTGCCCCTTGGGACCCGGCGCGACCGGGCTCTTGGTCGAGCAGGCCGGCGCCAGGGACAGCGCTGTCAGGGATAAGAGAAGGATCTGAAAACCAAGGGTCGGGCGCTTTCTCAAATCATCCTTCGTCCAGATCAAGGACATTTCCTATTTTAGTAGAGCACTATACCCCAATCGTGGTCCCAAGCGGAAGAGCACGTCTCCTCGCCGGAATACCGTGGACGAGGCTTCGGGCGCGGGCTTTCATCTCAGAATTGGACCGCCAGCCCCAGGGGCTCGCCGGGCTTGACAACGACGGCCTTCTGCCACAGGACGCGGACGACGCCGCCGGCCCGCTGAAAAAGCGGTTTCGTCGCGGTGTCGCCGACGCTCCCGTTCAACATGGTCACTTTCCCGCCTTGAACGGAGGGAGGAAGGGAAACACGGAGTTCCTTCAGTGATAATTCCCCGGAAGCGGCCGTGATCATCAGGACGGCCGTTTTCCCGGCCTCGATCTTCTGAGCGTACGTCCCCCATCCGGAGCCGGCCGTCCAGACCGTCCGGAAATCGTCGGCGTTCATCTTCGGGTCGAAGCCCATCCTCATCTCCGGCCCCGAGTAGGAGAAGCCCGAGAGGGCCAGCAGGACGCCCCAGGAGGACATGGCCCGGGCATAGTGATGTCCGCACTCGACCTCGTTCCAAGGATTGCGCCGGAAACCGTCGTAGCGGTCCCGGACGGCCTTGACGACGCTCAGTCCCTCCTCGAGGAGGCCTTCATAGATGAGGTGGGAGGCGACCTGATATTCGATGCCCGTCCAGACCTCGTCGGAATACGGGAAGGGCAAGGGCGGCCGGCCTCCATTCGGCCAGGAGCAAAGGAGCAGGCCCTTTTCGTCGCCGAGGGCGTAGGTCCGTTGGACGTTGGAGAAGTTCTTGAAATCGGTCAGGAAATTATACTTGTAGATCGCCCTAAGCGAAGATTGAATGCGGTCGGCCGGCAGGTAGCGGCCGAGGCCCGAAACCATGCCCAGCCACTGCCCGAGGAGCATGTCGGAGAGGCAGCCCTCGCCGTACTGATATTTCTTCTCCATCACCTGGGCGTACTTCTGGACGTAGAACTCGCCGTTCCAGAGGAGTTTGTCGTAGGCCGCCCGGCCCTTGTCGTAGAGGGTCAAGTATTCCTTGGCCGAGGCGCGGTCGCCCACGGCCGTGGCCATGGCCGCGCCGGCCTTTAGCGCGCCCAGATAGAAAGCGCCCATCATGCTGTTCGGTCCGTAGAACTCGATGTCGTAGGTGTTGTGCTGTTCGCCCTCCATCAGGCCGTCGCGGTCGGCATCCCACTGCACCCAGGCGTAATCGAGGGCTTTCTTGGCCTGCGGCCAGAGCTTGCGGAGCCAGCCCGTGTCGCCCGAGATCTGCCAATCGCGGTAGAGGCTGATGATCCGGCCCATCTGGCCGTCGGCCGCGGACTTGAATTTCCAGAAGACGCCGCTCCCGAGCGGCAGGGAAGTCCGGAAGGCCATGGCCCCGTCGGGCTTGACGTTGTTGAGAAAGTCCGTTTCGCGCATCGAGCGCTCGAGCGATGGGAAGAGGAAAGCCATCGACTGGGCGTAGTTCCAGACGTGGGCGCAGTTGAGGGGACAGCAGCCGCTCTGATCGCCGCAACCCTCGAAGCCGAAATAATTCCCGTCCTCGAGCCAGAGCCCGGTCGTCGTCCGGATGATCGCGGCCTGGCTGGAGACGGCGTCGAGGACGTAGGGCGGCAGGGTCGTCGAGAAGAAGGCTTTGTGGAAGGCGCGGCTCTCTGCCTCGAGCCGGACGAGGTTTCTCTGGAGATATTCCGCGGCGGCCCAGGCGTCTTGATACTTTTCGGCGTAATGGTTCTTGAAGATGCGGCCGCGCTGTTCCGGAACGATATCAAAATAATTGAGGACGTTGGGGAAGTTCCAGGACATGATGAACGGCAGGACGACCTCCTCGCCGGGCGCCAAAGAGGCCATGAGTCCGAGCGTTCCGACGTCGGTCCGCTTGTCGGGTGACGGCGAAACCTCGGCCAGGTCCTTGAGCTTGCCGTCGGCGGCGAAGTCGTCCCAGAAGATCTGGAGGTCGTCCCACCACTCGCCCCGGACCCAATGGGTGAGGTACGTGATGTCGGGCCAGGGGGTTGTCAGGGCCATCGTTCCGAAGGCCGCCGCTTCGGGCTTGACCTTTCGCGAGGACATGGCCAGCCCGCGGAGGATCGGCATCTTTTTGATCTCGTTGACGTTTTGACCGAACTTGTCGTTGCCGAGCCCGTCGACCTGGCCTTCGCCGTCGAAACCGACGGGATTGATGACCGAGCCGGCGATGGTGACCTTGGCCGGCGCGGTGCCCGTGTTCTTGATCCGGAAGCGCAGGACGAAGGCCGGGATGCCGGAATCATCGGGATCCATCGGGATAAGCGGATTGAACGCTTCGAGCGTGATCTCGAGCGGGATCCGGCTGTCGGATAGCTCGATCCCGGCGAAGGGATACTCGCCCTTGAAGCGGGCCTTCTCCATCCGCGGCAGGCCGGGAACGAAAACCCGGCGGAAGCCGAAGCCGGTCGTGAACGGAGGCTCGAGCGGGCCTTCGAGGACGCGGACGAGCTTCGTGCCCGCCTGCTCGAAGTACAAGGCGAAGAACGTGAAGGGCATGTGGACGCCCTTCCCGGGCCGGTTGAAGATCTCCCAATCGCGGAGATTGCCGCGGCCGCCGAGGGAGATCGTGCCCGTGCCGATGCCGCCGAGCGGGAAGGCGACCTCGCGGAGGGCCGCGCCCTCGAAGGTCCGCACCGCCCCGGGACGGAAGAGCTCGTCGCGACTATAAGCGGCGGAATTCGCCTGGGACCTGTCCGCGTCACTTGCCGCCACGCCGACCCCTGGGAGAGCGAAGAAAGAAATGATCGCGAAGATCAGAAGAGAGACACGAAAAGAAACCCGGCTTTGAGACTGCATGGATCGGCCCTCCTGATCGATACGTGGGATTATTCGCTCATTTTCTAACGGAACGGGACCGTAAAGTCAAACCCCGGGACCGGGACTCGACCGCGAGGACGCCGGGATCATCCGGTTATGTCCTTTTTATGCCGGTCGAGGAGTTTGGCGATCTTTTTTTCCATGTCGCCATAATGCGTGCCCTGCCAGAAGACGCGATTACACCCCGGACAGATGGCGAACGAAGACGCGTTCTCCGAGACGTAGGGCGTGACAAGGTTTCGCGCCCGCTCCCGGGTCAGGGTTTTAAGCGGGAGGTTGCATTCGATACAGCGCGTGTTCGGCCGGACGTCGTTCCACAGCTCGAGTTCGTCGAGGACCTGGACGACCTGGTCTTCCCAAACGTCGCTCCGGACGAACAGGCGGTTCGGCCGCTTGGCCGTTCTTTCGATGAGCCCCGTGTCCCGGGTCAGGAGGACGCGCCCGTCGCGCCGCGCGATCTCGACCAGGTCCCTGTCCTCGGCCTTGGGAAAGAAGAGGACGTCGAAGCCGAGGATCTTGAGCCACTTGGCCAGCCGGCCGAGCATGCAGTCGGCGACGAAGGTCATGAGACGACCCCCTTACAGGCCGAGGAACTGGACGGCGAGGCCGGAGACGAAGATCATCAGTCCGGCCAGGGCGTGGGAGTACCGTTCGAGCTTGCCCAGCCGGACGAAGCGCGCCCCCCACGAGGCGGCCGTGATGATGACGAGCATGGTGGCAATGGTGACCAGGCCGAAGGCGCCGGCGACCAGGGCGACGCCGGCCATGCTGTGGCGGGCCGCGGGGTACATGACAAGGGGAATGAGCGGCTCGCACGGCCCGAAGACGAAAATGGTGAACAGGACCCAGGGGGTGATGTTGGCCTTCTTCTCTTCGCCGTGGAGGTGGGCGTGCTCGGCTTTCTCGTGCGAGTGGACGTGCTCGTGGACCCCGTGCTCGGGGCTGTGCGGATGTTCGTGGGCCGCGTCGTGACCGTGGAGGTGGGCATGCGTGTGCGGCTTGTCTTTCCAGGCCCGCCGCATCCCCCAGACGAAATAGGCCAACCCGAAGCCGATGAGGAGCCAGGCGGCGATCTCACCTCGAGTCGACTCCACGCCCTCGAGCCTGGCCACGGCGATGCCGAGGGCGATGCCGACGAAGCCGAGGACGACCGAGCTCAAGATATGGCCGAGGCCGGCCAGGAAGGAAACGAAGAGCGTCTTGCGGAGCGTCCATTTGCGGGCCCGGCTGATGACGATGAACGGGAGGTAGTGGTCCGGGCCGATGACAGTATGGATGAGGCCGAGCGAGGCGGCCGTGCCGGCCAGGACCCAAATTTCGCGTTCGATCATCTCGACTCCTTCTCGCGGCACGCGCCCGGCACCGGGGCAAAAAAAATGGTGGACGGTAGGAGACTCGAACTCCCGGCCTCAGCGTTGCGAACGCCGCGCTCTCCCAACTGAGCTAACCGCCCACTCCCTGGCCTTCGAGGCCTTAAAGCCTCCTAAATTTACCACGTTTCGGCGATTTTTTCTATTCCGAGGAGAAAGACTGAAGCTCCGGGGATTGAA
>MEXZ01000003.1:0-564 GCA_001773855.1 Candidatus Aminicenantes bacterium RBG_13_64_14 | reverse complement strand
GACCTCGGGGAAACCGCCATGGCTAAAGCGTTGCTCGTCCTGCTCCTGATCGTCGGGGCCGCGTTCTTCATTTACAGGCAAACCAACCGCACGGACTCAGAGGAGATAGCGATGGTCGATTCCATCCGGGATCGCTACGCCGTCGTCGTCAACAGGTTCCTCAGCGCCACGGGCAGGGCAGGCGCGTTGGGACTCGACACGCTCGCCGACGCGGATCCCGCCGCCGCCCAAGTCCTCAAGCTCCGGGCCGAGCTGGCCCAGCTTCGAAAGACGCTGACCGAAAAGAGGGCCATCGGCAGGGCCGACGCGCTCGCGGAAAAGATCGAATATTTCTGCAAGAAAAACGACATCATCCGGCCTTGACAGCTCAATTCCTCGGAAAACCCATCCGCGCCGGGCGGCTCGTCCGCCGCTTAGAGAGGGCGACGGTCGAAGCCGCGATCGAGAGGACATCCCAGGGCTACCTCCTCAGGGGCACTGTCAGCGGCCGGCCCGGACGCCTGGAGATCTTCCGGGCCCCCGCTCCGCCGGCCTACCTCCTCAACAACTGGCAGTCTTGGGGCC
>MEXZ01000002.1:5735-7011 GCA_001773855.1 Candidatus Aminicenantes bacterium RBG_13_64_14 | reverse complement strand
CGATGCCGTGCTCGCCGGAGATGACCCCGCCGCGCTCGCGGCAGTCCCGGAAGAGTTCCTCCCGGACGAGGTCGGCCTTGTCCTTCCATGCGCTCTCGGGGACGAGCACCATCCTGCCGTCCTCGTAGCGGGCCTTCATGATGTGGGTGTGAACGTTGCCGTCCGCGGCGTGGCCGAAGGTCGGCAGCCACATGCCGTAACGGGCGGCGACCTCTCTGACCTTGCGGACATGGCCGGCCACTTCGGCCCGGGGGACGGAGATGTCGAGGATCTCGACCGTCCCGGACTTGATGGCGTCGTAGATCTTCGAGCGGATGGCCAGGACCTCGTCCTGCTTGCTCGGCGTGTCGGCGACGAAGATGTCGATGGCGCCCTTCTCCAGGCAGGCCTCGGCGACGGCCTCGGACAGCCGGTCCATTTCCGCCTCGGAAGGGGCGTCGAGGATGACCAGGAGATGGGTCTTCCCCAGCTTGGTCGGCCACTTTTTCCGGATGTGCTCCTCGGTCAGGGTGATGGGTTCGACCTCGAGGAACTCGACGGCCAGCGGCACGACCCCCCTTTTCATGATGAGCGGGATGGTTTCGAGGGCCGGCTCGAGTTCGGCGAAGGGCACGACGAACGAGCGCATGATGCCGGGCTTGGCTTTGAGGTGGATGACGGCCTTGGTGACGACGCCGAGCGTCCCCTCGGAACCGATGAAAAGATGCATGAGATTGTAGCCCGTGCTCGACTTTTCGAGCTTGCCGCCGAGCTTGAGGATCTCGCCCGTGGGCGTGACGACCTCGAGGCCCCGGACGTAGTTGCGGATGGTGCCGTATTTGACGGCCCGGCTGCCGCCGGCGTTGGTGGCGATGAGGCCGCCCATCATGGCGCTCTCGTCGCCGGGATGGGGCGGGAAATAGAGGCCTCCCTCTTCGACGGCCCGGGTGAAATCGGACAGGCGGACGCCCGCTTCGGTCACGGCCATCTGGTTGTCGGCGTCGACCTCGAGGACCCGGTTCATCCGCTCTAGGGAGAGGACGATCCCGCCCCGGACCGGGACACAGCCGCCGCAGAGTCCCGTGGCGCCGCCCCGAGGCGTCACAGGGATGGCATGGGTGTTGGCGACGCGGAGGATCTCGGCGACCTGCTCTGGCGTTTCCGGCCGGACGACGACGTCCGGCTCATGGGCGATCTCTTTGAGCGAAAACTCATCGTGGCCGTAATCGACGATTTTTTCCGGGTCGGAGAGGACGTTTTCCGGGCCGATGGCGGACTCGAAGGATCCTCTGACGGC
>MEXZ01000002.1:2936-5717 GCA_001773855.1 Candidatus Aminicenantes bacterium RBG_13_64_14 | reverse complement strand
CATGGAGATGCTCCCTTCAATCAACCCATTCGACAGCGGCCGGGGCCCCGGCCTTGCCAGGACCGGGACTGGGAAGCCCGGCCCCGCGCTTACCCGGGGGTCCACTCCGCCGCGAAGGCTCGTCCCTTGACTCCCCGGACTGAGCCCTAAGCAGACCCCGGGCTTCAGGCTGGGGTCTGCTTAGGGTTAATGCTGAGCGGCACCAACCCCGTTTTAAAAAAACGCGGTTGGTGCTGTCGAACGTATCGACGCGTTTGAGCTGGACGGGGACGCCGATCATGACCTGGGGGCGCCCTTTGTAGAGCTCGACGAGCCCCGTCGCCTCGATCGTCCGTCCGGAGAAATCGAGCGAACCGGGGAGAGACTTGAAGACCTCGACCGGGATAGCCGCGTCAAACTCCGCCCCATCGGCTTCGAGGATGTGGAAGCCGCCGCGCTTGAACGAACGCAGACAGCGGAAGCGGACGGTCAGGATCTCACCGGGATGACGACCGGCCTCCGGTGCGCCGATCACGGGGTAGGGCTCCCTCTGCCACAGGCCTTTCCCCGACCGGCGGGCAGCGCTCTCCGCGTCCTTGAGCCTCGTTTTCCAGGCCTCGTCGAAGGGGAACTTGAGATAGGCGTAAGCGTAGCCCTCCCGGACCAGGGTTTCGTTGAACATCTCCCCGTCCGCCGTCCGGATATAAGCCAGGAGCCGGCCGTAGACATCACGCTTTTCCGGGCCCGGGAGGAGTTCCACCGTGGACTGGAAAAGCCGGCTGAAGGTGAAACGCTTGGCCAGGAAGGCCATGAGCCGGACCTGTTCCCGGACGTCGTCGAGCTCGGGCGAGTCGACGCCGATGAGCCGGACGCGCTCGTCCTTTTGGCCGGCCAGGCGGACCCGGAGCGTGTCTCCGTCGTAGACGACGGTGACCGTGCCTCGGAGCGGTTCCTCGGCCGGGGCGGATAACGACGAAACCGGTATGAGGATCGCGGCGGCGATGACGAGGGCCGAGAAGGCGGGCCGAACGAGGCGGATCTTCTTCATCCGCGAACGAGCTCCCGTGCGGCCCGGACGATGTGCGAGGCGCTGATACCGTACCGTTCGAGGAGCTCGTCCGGTCTTCCGGACCTGGGCATATCGCGGACGCAGAGGTGTTTCCACGCGGCTTTTCCGGCCAGGGCCCCGGCGACCGCCTCGCCCAGCCCGCCGCCGGCATAATGGTCCTCGACGACGACCGCCCGGCGGCCCGTCTCCGCGACCTCTCTCAGGATCGTCGCCTCATCCAGCGGCTTGACGGAATAGGCGTCGATGACGCGAAGGCCGATGCCCTCCTTCTTAAGCTCGTCCGAGGCCTTGAGCGCTTCGTGGAGCGTGACCCCGGCGGCGATGACGGTTACGGCGTCCCCGTCCCCCTTCCGCAGGACTTTGGAGCCCCCGATGGGGAACGTCTCTCCGGCCGGATAGAGGACCGGCGTCGCCGGGCGCGAAGTCCGCAAGTAGACCATGCCCCGGTGCGAGGCAGCGGCCGCCACGCACGCCTCCGACGACACCGCGTCGCCCGGGTAGAGGACGACGCAGCCGGGGATGGGCCGGAACATGGCCAGGTCCTCGAGGCCCATCTGGGAGGGGCCATCCTCGCCGATGCTCACACCGACATGGGATCCGCAGACCTTGATATTGGAAAAGGAATAGGCGGCCATGCGGAGCTGGTCGTGGGCCCGGGTCAGGAAGGCGGCGAAGGTGGCGATGAAGGGGATATACCCCTTGGCCGCGAGGCCCATGCCTACGCCAACCATGTTCTGCTCGGCGATGAACGACTGGAAGGAGCGCCCTGGAAAAGCTTCGAAGAACTTGTCCGCGTAGGTCGAGTTCTTGACGTCGCCGTCGACGGCCACGACGGACGGGTTGACCTTGCCCAGGTTGAGAAGGGCGTTGCCGTAGGCCAGCCGGGTCGCCGTTTTCTCCTTGTAAGCCGTCCGGGGGAAGTCGAAGGACGAAGCGGCCCTCTTTTTTTGGAAGGGCTTCGGTTTGTGGACGAATTTCCGCGAGTCGACGTCGGGGAGGCAACCGATCTCCTCGAACGCCCGGGCCAGCTCGTCGGCCTTGAGCGGCTTGCCGTGCCAGCCGTTCTTATCTTCGATGAAACTCACGCCCTTGCCCTTGAGCGTCCGGGCCAGGACGGCCGTCGGCTTCCTCCCCTTCCCCGCTTCCTTCAGGACGGCGAGTATACGGTCGATCTTGTGGCCGTCGATGACAACGGCTTCCCAGCCGAAGGCGCGGAACTTGCGGGCCAGAGCGGCCAGGTCGTGCTGGTGCATGGTCGGATCGGACTGGCCGAGCCGGTTGACGTCGACGACGGCGACGAGGTTGCGGAGTTTCCAGTAGACCGCTGCGTTGGCCGCCTCCCAGACCTGGCCCTCGGCGCACTCGCCGTCGCCCAAGAGGACGAACGTCCGGGCCGGCGACTTGTCGAGCCGCTGGGCCAGGGCCATGCCTACCCCGACGGACAGCCCCTGGCCCAGGGAACCCGTCGCCGCCTTGACCCATTTCATCCGCGGCGTGGGATGGCCTTCGAGGTCGCTCGAGATCTTCCGCAGGTCGAGCAGGTGTTCGAGGGGGATGATGCCGGCCTCGGCATAAACGGCCCAGAGGAGCGGCGCAGCGTGGCCCTTGGACAGGACGAACTCGTCGCTCGCCGGGTCGGCCGGGTCATCTGTATTCCAGCGCATTTCCCCGAAGAAAAGGCAGGCGGCGATGTCGGCCGCTGACAGGCAGGTCGTCGGGTGTCCCGACCCGGA
>MEXZ01000002.1:0-2899 GCA_001773855.1 Candidatus Aminicenantes bacterium RBG_13_64_14 | reverse complement strand
GCCGCTATTTTGCGGAGGTCGTCGATTCTGGCCATGGGGTGGTTCTCCTCAAAGATCTTGGGACATGTCCCTCAGGGGGGGGATGATAGCACGAAACAAGGACCTGGCAAAGCCGGAGGCGGCGGTTGCGGGCTAGCGGGTAAAGGGAGTGTCGGGGAAGATGATGCGTCGTGTTTTCGCCCGGTCCGCCGCGTCGAGGCGGAGGAGAAACGTCCCGATCCCGGCGGCGCCCTGCATGGTGCCGGTCTGGGCGAAAAGATAGTCCGGCCTCATCCGGTGCTCGGCCTGGACCCACGACATGCGGCCGTTCTCAACTGATGCCTTGGCCAGGAGCCGGGCCGTAACGCGTTTCGAGAATTCAAGATAGGACCTGTCTCCCATGGCCTTGTAAAGGTCCAGGAAGAACTCCCCCACTCCGGCCAAGCCGCAGCAAATGCCGGCGTTGTTCCAGAATCCGGGAGTCTCTTCCTCCGGGATGCCGCTTTGGAGAAGAGCGTTTGCGGACTTGCGGACCCAGTCGAGCCAGGACGCGTCGCTGTTTACTTCGTAGAGGAGATAGAAGAGCCGGGCGGTACCGACGGGTCCGTGGCACCAGCCGAAGTAATAGAGGTCTCTGCCGTCGGGCTCGTTATGAAAAACGAGGCAGCTGTCGCTTTCGGTCTTGGCTACCGAAAGAAGGTATTTCGCCCCGGCCAGCGCGGCGTCGAGGAATTCTTTTTTCCCGGTGTCTTTGTAGAGCGCGGTCAGGAAATAAGCGATCCCGGCCGTGCCGTGGGAGAAGTTGGGCATCAGGCGCGGGAAGTCCGGGTCCATGGCCCATTTCAGGCCGCCGTTTTCCGGCCTGCCCAGCTCGACGAGCCGGACTCCGGCCCGGGCGGCCAGGTCGAGCCAGGTCCGGTCTTTCGTTTCATGATAAGAATAGATCAAGAAGAGGCCCGTCCCGGCCGCGCCGCTGATGATGTCCGTCGTCGACCCCCAATCGATACCCGCGCCTGATTCGGCGGCGGCATCCTTGATGCGGCCGAGGCAGGCCGAAAAGCCCTGTTGGTATTTCTCGTTCCCCGACGCCCGGTAGGTTTCTTCGAGGGCAAAGGCCATTCCGGAAAGGCCTTCGTAGAGGCCCGCCCCGTTGACGCCGGCCATCCGCGAAAGCAAGAAATCAGCGCCTTCGCGGGCATCGCGAAGATAGGCCTCTTTCCCCGTCGAGTAATAGGCCTGGAGAAAAAAGAGGACGACGCCCGGGGTGCCGCTGTAGAGGTTCAAGGCCACCGATTCCGGATCCTTGGGGACGGCGGGCCAGGAGAGACCCTCGGGCCTCCGGACCTCCGCGGCCTGGATCCAGGCTGCGGCTTTTTCAGCCGCATCGAGATAACGACCGTTCACGGCCGGTTTGCAGGACATGATCCCCGCGAGGAGAAGGAGCATAACCGGGGAGCGGCGCAACATCATTTTCCCTTACAGGATCGGCCAGGATTTCGGCAGGAAGAGCTGCTCGTAGAGGGCCATGGCGTAGCGGTCGGTCATCCCGGCGATGAAATCCCCGGCCCGGACGATGACCGGGTCGCCCGCCGGGTAGTCCTTGACGTACTCCTCCGGCTTCTCCATGACGTAGGCGAAGATGTCCCCGATGATCTTCTCCGTCTTGCGCAGTTCGTCGCGGGCCGTGGAGTTGAAATAGACGTTCTGGTAGAGGAACTCCCGCAGCTCGAGGACGGCCTTCATGATCCGGTCGCTCATGGCGATGCGGTCGAGACCGGCGGCCAGGCTGGCCTCGACGACGTCCATGACCATGCGGTCGATGCGCGTCGCGTGCCACTTGCCCAGGACCCGGACGAGCCCCGCCGGGATGTCTTCCTCCCGGATGACGCCAGCCCGGAGCGCGTCGTCGATGTCGTGGTTGACGTAGGCGATAACGTCGGAAACGCGGACGATCTGGCCCTCCAGGGTCGAGGGCATGTCTTCGAGGTCGTCGTCGAAGATCTCGCCGCGACCCTTGGAATGCCTCTGGATGCCGTCCCGGACCTCGAAGGTCAGGTTCAGACCCTTGCCTTCGTACTCGAGCTTCTCGACGACGCGCAGGCTCTGGTCGGCATGATGGAAGCCGAGGGGCAGGAGCTTGCAGAGCGTCTCCTCGCCGGAGTGGCCGAAGGGTGTGTGCCCGAGGTCGTGTCCGAGGGCGATGGCCTCGGTCAGGTCCTCGTTGAGGCGGAGGGCCTTGGCGATCGTCCGGGCGATCTGGGAGACCTCGAGGCAGTGGGTCAGCCGCGTCCGGTAGTGGTCCCCGAAAGGGGAGAGGAAGACCTGGGTCTTGTGCTTGAGGCGGCGGAAGGATTTCGAGTGGATGATGCGGTCGCGGTCGCGCTGAAAATCGGTCCTCAGGACGTGCTGGGCCTCGGCCCTGACCCTACCCTTGGAGCGCGCGCTGAGGCAGGCCTTTGGCGACAAGAACTTTTGCTCTGTTTTTTCCAGTTCTTCGCGGATGGTCACGGATTCTCTCTTCTGCCCGCGCCGATTATAACAAAAAGCGGTGGACGACCGCCAGCTTTGACTTGCATTTATCGTCGCGTTCGCCTAATAAATGAATGAGCGAGAGCGTATCGGAACGGAGCCACCATGATCAAAGACAACGTCGCCGCGATCCTCAGGCAACTGCCGCCGGGCGTCGAGCTCGTCGCCGCGGCCAAGACCCGGACCGCTTCCGAGATCCTCCAGGCCCTCGAGGCCGGCGTCGGGATCATCGGCGAAAACTACGTCCAGGAGGCGGCGGACGTCTTTCCGGCGATCGGCGGGCGGGCCCGATGGCACTTCATCGGCCATCTCCAGACGAACAAGGTCAAAAAGGCCGTCGAGATCTTCGACCTGGTCGAGACGGTGGATTCGATCGCCCTCGGGCGCGAGA
>MEXZ01000001.1:5920-6406 GCA_001773855.1 Candidatus Aminicenantes bacterium RBG_13_64_14 | reverse complement strand
ATGACCAAGATCGTCGGCCCCTACGGCTTCTCCGACCAGGACCCCGAGGGCTTCCTCATCGAGGGCTTCGAGCACCGGGCGACGATCGCGACCTACTACAATTTCGAGTGGATGCCGCGGTTCCTCGAGGAGGACGGCTACGCCAAGGACATCGACTGGTTCGTCTACAAGCTCGAGGTCCCCAAGGAGCCGCCCGAATTCTACAAGAAGATCTACGAGCGGGCCATGAAACGGGGGACGTACGAGATCGTCGAGTTCCGCTCGCGGAAGGATATCAAGCCCTGGATCCGGCCCGTTCTGGCCCTTATGAACGAGTGCTACATGGCCGGGAACATCTACGGCTTCGCCCCGCTCGAGGAACAGGAGATGGACGACTTGGCCAAGCGCTACCTCCCCGTCCTCGATCCCCGGTTCGTCAAGGCCATCACGAAGGACGGCGAGATCGTCGCCTTCATCATCGCCATGCCGGACATGACCGAAGGCATC
>MEXZ01000001.1:5692-5804 GCA_001773855.1 Candidatus Aminicenantes bacterium RBG_13_64_14 | reverse complement strand
TATTTCGCGTCGGCCCAGTTAGGCCCGAAGCCGAGGCGCACTTTGAGCGGGACGCTGAGTTCCGCCGCGCCCTCCATGGCCTCCTGAACGAGCGGCCCGATCACGGCCCGTT
>MEXZ01000001.1:5432-5521 GCA_001773855.1 Candidatus Aminicenantes bacterium RBG_13_64_14 | reverse complement strand
GGACCCGGTCCGGGGCCCGGAGCTCGGGGACCTGGCGCTGGCGGCCGAAGATCGTCTCCGAAAAGCCCCGTTCGCGGGCCTCCTCGACG
>MEXZ01000001.1:4317-5368 GCA_001773855.1 Candidatus Aminicenantes bacterium RBG_13_64_14 | reverse complement strand
CCTCGCCCGAGGATGTCCCCAGCTCGCGGGCCAGGGAGAAGGCCGAGGTGCCGTAGATGATGCTGAAGTTGATGATCTTGGCCCGGCGCCGCGCTTCCTCGCCGGCGGCCTCGCCGAAGACGAGCCGGGCGGTCTCCTCGTGGATGTCCCGATCGCCGAGGAAGGTCTCGACGAGGGTCGGGTCCCCCGAAAGATGCGCCAGGACGCGGAGCTCGACCTGGGAATAATCGGCGGCCAGGAGGACATGGCCCTCGTCCGGGATGAAGGCCCGGCGGAAGCGGGTCCCCCAGGGCCCCCGGGCGGGGATGTTCTGAAGGTTGGGATCGCTCGAGGACAGGCGGCCCGTCGAGGCCACGGTCTGGTTGTAGGACGTATGGATGCGCCCGGTCTCCGGGTTGATGAGCTGGGGCAGGGCGTCGGCGTAGGTGGACTTGAGCTTGGACATCTGCCGGTAGTCGAGGACGTGCCGGGCCAGGGGATGGACCAGAGCCAGCTCCTCGAGGATATCGAGCGACGTCGAGAAGCCCTTGGTGACCTTGGTCCGGCGGCCGGCTTGCAGGCCGAGCTTATGAAAAAGGATGTCGGCGAGCTGGCGGGGGGAATTGATGTTGAAGGCGCATCCGGCGGCGCCATGGATCTCCTTTTCGAGGCGCCCGAGCTCCCCTTCGAGCTCCTTGGACATCGACTTGAGGACGGCGGGGTCGACGCGGACCCCCAGGACCTCCATCCGGGCCAGCAGGCCGATGAGGGGCTTTTCGATCTCCTCGTAGAGCCGGTCCAGCTTCTTCGCCCGGACCTTGTCCGCCAGGATCTCGCCGAGCTCCTGGGCGAAGGCCGCGTCCTGGCAGGCATAGGGGGCCGCCGACTCGACGGCCACCTTGTCCATGGTCAGCTCCTTCTTGCCCTTGCCGGCGACGTCCGCGTAAGGCGTCTTCGTCTCCCGGAGATAGTGGAGAGCCAGCTTCTCGAGCCCGTGCTTGCCCCAGTTCGGCTCGAGAAGGTAGGACAGGACCATCGTGTCCCGCGCGATCCCGGCCAGCCGGACGCCCTC
>MEXZ01000001.1:4152-4291 GCA_001773855.1 Candidatus Aminicenantes bacterium RBG_13_64_14 | reverse complement strand
ATCGACCGCCACCCGGCCGGCCGCGGCGATCCGCTTGACCAGGGTCCGGAGCTCCCGCTCGTCGAAGATCGTCCGGAAGTCCCTTCCGGCCGGCCTGGCGGGCTTCAGGAAATCCGTGAGGAGCGTCGAGAACTCGAGC
>MEXZ01000001.1:3376-3941 GCA_001773855.1 Candidatus Aminicenantes bacterium RBG_13_64_14 | reverse complement strand
TGAGCGACTTGGCCGTCTTCTCGCCGATGCCCGGAACGCCGGGGATGTTGTCCGAAGGGTCGCCCCATAGGGCCAGGACGTCGACGACCGCGCCGGCCTCGACGCCGAAGACTTCCTTGACCCCGCCTTCGTCGATGGCCACCTCCTTGGCGGGGTTCCAGATGGAGGTGGACGCGTTGACGACCTGGAAGAGGTCTTTGTCAGTGGTGACGACGATCGTGCGGAGGCCTTTTTCGGCCGCCCGGACGGCGAGCGAGGCTATGGCGTCGTCGGCCTCGTATTTGGGGAACTCGGCCGTGGCGATCCGCAGGGCCCGGAGGACGTCCTTGAGGACGGGCATCTGGACGGCGAGATCGTCCGGCATGGGCTTGCGGTGGGCCTTGTACTCGCCGTACTCCTCGTGGCGGACCGTCGGCCCCTTGACGTCGAAGACGACGCCCAGGTAGTCGGGCTTTTCGGCGTCGAGGAGCTTGCGCAGGGCGCTGACGAAGCCGAATATGGCCCCGGTCGGGAAGCCGGCCGAATTGGCCAGGCCCCGGATGGCGTAATAGGAGCGGTAGAACAG
>MEXZ01000001.1:3157-3270 GCA_001773855.1 Candidatus Aminicenantes bacterium RBG_13_64_14 | reverse complement strand
GCTCGGGAGCGTCGGGCAGGTCGAGCAGGGCGGTATAGAAGGCCCTTTTCGTTTTCAGCAGGCGGCCCGACTTATAGATCAGGGATTCGATGTACTGGGCGCTCCGGCCCTTG
>MEXZ01000001.1:2324-2985 GCA_001773855.1 Candidatus Aminicenantes bacterium RBG_13_64_14 | reverse complement strand
CAATGATTTGGATACGACCATGATCATCGATATCGACCGCCTCCCCGAGGAGGGGCTCTGCCTGGCCAGGGACTTCGAGTTCCTGAGCCTCGATCTCGTCGAGGAGAACGCCGTTTTCCTCGAGCCGGCCCACGCCGAGGTCACCGTGCGCCTCGTCGGCGAGGAGATCATTGTCCGGGGCGAGATCACGGCCCGGCTGAGCTTTGTCTGCTCGCGCTGCCTGACCCCCTTCGAGTTCCCGGTCGCCAGCCGGTTCGACCTCGTCTATCTCCCCGAGGAGCTCGACGGGTTCTCCGACGAGCTGTCCGACGACAAGATGGACCAGATGTTCTACAGCGGGCGCCAGCTCGACCTGCGCGCCGTCGTCCTCGAGCAGCTGAATCTGACCTTCCCGGCCAAGCCCCTGTGCGCGCCGGAATGCGAAGGCATTTGCGCCGTTTGCGGCGAGGTCGTCCGCGAATCCAAATGCTCCTGCCTGGTGAAAGAATCCAACACCGTTTGGAACAAGCTCAAAATCCCGATGAGAGACAAGGGTTAAATGCCTAATCCAAAGAGACGCCATTCACCGACAAGAAAAGGGAAACGCCGGTCCCACGACGCGCTCACCCTTCCCACCTTCTCCGTCTGCGGCAAGTGCGGCAACCCCAAGCTGCCGCATCGG
>MEXZ01000001.1:2162-2312 GCA_001773855.1 Candidatus Aminicenantes bacterium RBG_13_64_14 | reverse complement strand
GCTCGGGCGTCAAGAGTCCCAGGCCTCCCGCCTGACCATCGTCGACGCGCCCGAGGAGATCGGCATGGGCGAGGGGATCCTCTCCTTCCGGAAAAAGAAGGCCTCCTCGATCCGCGTCGGCGCCCAGCTCGTCAAGGACGGGCGGGCTGA
>MEXZ01000001.1:1481-2134 GCA_001773855.1 Candidatus Aminicenantes bacterium RBG_13_64_14 | reverse complement strand
TGAAAGACCCGCGGATCGGGCTCATGAGCATCGGCGAAGAGAAGGGCAAGGGCAACGACCTCGTCAAGGAGGCCTTCGACCGGCTCCAGGTGGCGCCCCTGCGCTTCATCGGCAACGTCGAGGGCAAGGACCTCTTCTCCGGCGCCGCCGACGTCGTCGTCAGCGACGGCTTCACCGGGAACGTCGCCCTCAAGGTCACCGAGGGCGTCGTCCAGAGCGTCCTGTCGATGGCCCGCCACGAGATCACCAAGAACATCTTCGCCAAGCTCGGCTATCTCCTGATGAAGCGGCACCTGAAGAAGATCTACAAGAGGGTCGATTATTCCGAATTCGGAGGGGCCCAGCTCCTCGGCGTCGACGGCGTCTGCATCATCGGCCACGGCCGTTCGAACCCCACCGCGGTCCGCAGCGCCATCGCCCTGGCCCGGGAGTTCGTCGCCAACCGTGTCCAGGAGAAGATCCAGGCGGAGATCCTCCGCTACGAGCAGGCCCTGAGAGGAGCCATGGCATGAGGCGCTTCGAAGGACGGGTCTCCATCGTCACCGGGGCCTCGCAGGGGATCGGCGAAACGATCGCCCGCGACCTCGCCGCCGAGGGCGCCGCTGTGGTCCTCGTCGACGTCCAGAAGGACAAGCTCGAGGCCGTGGCCGGCT
>MEXZ01000001.1:1078-1433 GCA_001773855.1 Candidatus Aminicenantes bacterium RBG_13_64_14 | reverse complement strand
GCGACACGGCCGCCGTCGAGCGGGCCGTCGCCGCGGTGGCCGCCGCGCACGGCCGCATCGACCATCTCGTCAACAACGCCGGCATCACCCGCGACGCCCTGCTCATGCGCATGAAGGAGGAGGATTGGGACGCCGTCCTCCGGGTCAACCTCAAGGGGACCTTCAATTTCTCCCGGGCCGTCCTGCGGACGATGATCGCCGCCCGGTACGGGCGGATCGTCAACATCGCCTCCGTCGCGGGCCTCATGGGCAACGCCGGGCAGACCAACTACGCCGCCTCCAAGGCCGGCGTCGTCGCCATGGCCCGGTCCCTGGCCCGCGAGGTCGGCAGCCGGGGGATCACCGTCAACGCGGT
>MEXZ01000001.1:0-1066 GCA_001773855.1 Candidatus Aminicenantes bacterium RBG_13_64_14 | reverse complement strand
CATCGCCACGGCCATGACCGAGGCCCTGCCCGAGGACATCCGCAAGGCCTACCTCGACATCATCCCCCTGAAAAAATTCGGGCTTCCCAAGGACGTGGCATCTGCGGTAAAATTCCTTCTCTCCGAAGACGCGGCCTATATCACGGGCCAGGTGGTCAGTGTGAACGGCGGCATGTATATGTAGGCGTTCCGCCATCATCTCTACGAATTCTTGAAGGAGGACACAATGGAAAGAGACGAACTGCTCAAGAAGGTCAGGGCCATCGTTTCGGACAAGCTGAGCATCAGCGAGGAGCAGGTCACGGAAGATGCGTCCTTCATCGATGATCTCGGCGCCGACTCCCTGGATACCGTCGAGCTCGTCATGGCCCTCGAGGACGAATTCTCGCTGGACATCCCGGACGACCAGGCCGAGAAGCTGACCACGGTCGGCAAGGCCATCGACTATATCGTGGGGCACGCGAAATAGCCTCCCTCCCGGTCCCGCACAACCTCGGATCGTACGCCCCATGAGCAGGGAGAGTCGTCCCGAACGCCGGGTCGTCGTCACCGGCATCGGTCTCATTTCGCCGCTGGGCACGGGGACCGACAAGACCTGGCAGGCCCTTCTCCGCGGCGAGAGCGGCATCGGCCCCCTGACCCGGTTCGACGTCTCCCGCTATGGCACCCGCTTCGGCGGCGAGGCCAGGGACTTCGACCCCCTCGCGTTCGTCGACCGCAAAGAGGCCCGCAAGATGGACCTCTTCATCCGCTTCGGCCTGGGGGCCGCGGAGCTGGCCGTGCGCGATTCCGGCCTGCCGCCCGGCGACCTCCAGAGCGACCGGGCCGGCGTCTACGTCGGGTCCGGCATTGGCGGCCTCGGCTCGATCGAGGAGAATCACAAGGTCCTGCTCGAGAAGGGGCCCGAGCGGATCACGCCGTTCTTCATCATCCAGACGGTCATCAACGAAGCCTCCGGCCAGATCTCCATCCGCTTCGGGGCCAAGGGCCCCAATTGCGCCAACGCCACGGCCTGCAGCACCGGTACCCACGCGATCGGCGATTCGTTTAGGATCATCGCCCGGGG